>CACXXO010000003.1 GCA_902771735.1 uncultured Bacteroidota bacterium | reverse complement strand
CAAGACGGATGTCGTGGCCGCGCAACTCGACAATATGCAGAAGGTGGCCGACGGCTGGAAGGCCATCGCCGACGAGCGGCAGGAGGCGTGCCAGGAGAAGGAGCGCGTTATCGCGGACAAGGACGCGAAGATTGATGCCCTCTATATCCAGTTGGGTACGCAGCGCGAGGCATACAACGCCAAGGTGGAGGAGAATACCGAACTCAAGGTCTACAAGGCTACCAACGAGGTGAAGCTCTGTATGCGGAGAGGATGCGGCGACCGTGAGCCACAGTCTGGCTATTGATTGAACATAACCATAACCAAACCAATATGAAAATCAAGATTGAACGTAAGGCAAGGAAGAGCGACTACACCATAGGCAAGGTGTATATCGACGGCAAGTATTTCTGCGACTCCTTGGAGGACACCGACAGAGGTGTCACGCAGGTGATGCCCTTTGTTCCGACGGGTGGTGCCAACGGCTACTGGGTGAAGCCCGACAACAGCGGCAAGACGGCCATCCCCACGGGTCTGTACGACTGCACCATCCAATGGTGGGCGAAGCACAAGTGCTACGCTCCTATGCTGCTCCGTGTGGGCGGCTTCACCGGCATCCTCATCCATAACGGTATGACGGCAGACCACTCCGAGGGCTGCATCCTTCTGGGCAAGAACAATGTCCTTGGACGGCTCGACGGAGAGCGTATCTATATGGACGCGCTGGCCGCAAGGGTGTTGGCCTGCCAGAAGACAGGGGAGAAAGTGACCGTGGAGGTCGTTTGACTATCATTTTCGTGAGGTCACGAAAATGATTTATGTGCCATTTTAATACATTGAGAATTATGAGATTGAATATAAAACTAATTGTTTTGTGCGCCCTTTTATGCGCCCTTTCGTCTTGCAAGCAGACGGAGTATATCCCCATCCACGATACCACCTACACCGTGCGCGAGGTGCATGACAGCACCTATATAGACCGCTGGCACACACGTACCATCAACGGCGACACCGTCTTCATCCACGACAGCATCTTTGAGAGCCATGTGGAATGGCTGCACGACACGTTGAGGATGAAGGAGGAGGTGCCGATCGAGGTGCCGAAGACTGTGGTCAAAGAGGTGGAGAAGGAACTGTCGTGGCTACAGCAGACCCTCATCTACATCGGATGGGCTGTCATTGTATATCTGATAGGCAAGTTGGTGTTGAAGTTCATTAAAAGGAGGTTCGGGAAATGAGCGGCAAGGACTGGACTGGCGGATACCATTCCGTCTATAAGACACTCGGCGCATCCAACCACACGCTTTCGGAACGTGCCGACGGAGATTATTACGCGACAGATCCTGTGGCCATCGACCGGCTGCTGGAGGTGTATGACGTGCCGCAGAATGTGTGGGAATGTGCCTGCGGCGCAGGCCATTTGAGCAAGCGTCTCATCGAGAAGGGGAGGACGGTGTTCAGCTCCGACCTCGCCGACCGTGGCTATGGCCATGTGCGTATGGACTTCCTACAAGAGATGGCTTATCCCAATATTTGTGACGGCGACTGCTGCATCCTCACCAATCCACCGTACAAATACGCCACAGAGTTTATCGAGCATTCGCTGGATGTGCTGCCCAAGGGCTGTCCGGCCATCTTCCTTTTGAAGACTACGGCCCTGGAGGGCAAGGGGAGGTATGAGAGGCTCTTCAAGAAGGGCTATCTCCACAATGTGTTCCAGTTCACCGACCGGCTGCTGTGTGCCAAGAACGGCAACTTTCTGCGTATGAAGGAGGGTGGCGGCAGCGCGGTCAGTTATGCTTGGTTTGTTTTCAAGAAAGAGGTGTGCGAGGCTCCGAAGATTGGCTGGGTGTAGCCAGTCTTTGTACAATATATATAACAAAAGGGGGTGCAATTGCATCCCCTCTTTTGTTGAGCTTCGGACTAAAACCGCAATTCTGCTCAGTGGATTTTCGGCGGCGAAAGCCAACCTTTTCTCCTGGCTTTCCAGGCTCCTTTCGGTACACCCAGAAACAATTTTCAATTTGCAAAGGTACAAACTTTTTTTGATGTGAAAAAATTTCACTTTGTAAAACCTCCAATCACAAAACATTGGAAAAAATGCGCGAGTTTTGCGCGAGTAAATCTGGAAAAAAGTTAGAGCGCTGAATATCAGCGCTCTTGGTACCCCGGGAGGGACTTGAACCCTCACGCCCTTGCGAGCAGCAGATTTTGAGTCTACCGTGTCTACCATTCCACCACCAGGGCTTGTTTCAGTTATGAGTCAAGAGTTAAGAATTAAGAGTTGTTTCTTCCTCTTGCATCACTCTTTCTCTCCGTGAAATCGGGTGCAAAAGTACACACTTTTTTCGATATGGAGAAATTTTTTTTGGTGGAACCAATAAATTTTTGTATTTTTGCACTCGTTTTCAGTCACTAAGATTGAATAAAAAAATAAACGATACAATTAAAAATCAATAGAATAATGAGCGATATGCGTTCTGAAAAGGTGTTCATTTTTGCTGGCCGCGCCACCGAAAACCTGGCACGCCGCGTGGCGGAAATCTATGGAATTCCGCTGGGCAATTCGACGGTTTTCCAGTACGCCGACGGCGAATTTCAGCCTTCCTATGAGGAGACCATCCGCGGTGGTATCGTGTTCATCATCCAGAGCACCATCCCGCCGACGGACAACCTCTTCGAGCTTCTGATGATGATTGACGCCGCCAAGCGCGCCTCCGCACAGAAGATCGTGGCCGTGATTCCTTATTATGGTTTCGCGCGTCAGGACCGCAAGGACAAACCCCACGTGCCCATCGCCTCGCGCCTCATCGCCGACATGATTACCACCGCCGGCGTCGACCGCGTCATCACGATGGACCTCCACGCCGACCAGATCCAGGGCTTCTTCACCCTCCCCGTCGACCACCTCTACGGCTCCTCGCTCTTCATGCCTTATATCCGCGAGAAATTCGACATCAACGACGTGATGTTCGCCAGCCCCGACATGGGTGGCAGCAAACGTGCCGGCATGTATGCCAAGACGCTGAACAACAGTTTTGTCATCTGCTATAAGCATCGCAACAAGCCCAACGAGATTGGCGAGATGCGCCTTATCGGCGACGTGAAGGACAAGCACGTCATCCTGCTCGACGACATCATCGATACCGGCACCACCATCTGCAAGGCCGCCGGCATCATCAAGGAAAGCGGTGCCAAGAGCGTCCGCGCCATGATTACCCACCCCGTCCTCAGTGGCAACGCCATCGAGAAGGTGGAAGCCTCCGAGCTTGAGGAACTTGTGGTCACCGATACCATCCCGCTGAAGCGCGAGAGCAGCAAGATTCACGTACTGAGCTGCGACTGGCTGCTGGCCGAAGCCATCCGCCGTGTGGTCAACTACGAGAGTCTCGACAACCTCTACGAGACCACCCTGCACCACAAGGGCGTAATCAAAAGAATGAACGATTAAAAGAATGCGTGAATGTGTCAATGCGTAAATGAGTTGGTCACTTGCGCAGTCGGCACATTGACAAATAGATTAACAAATTATTAACAAATTAAAACTTTAAAACAATGAGAGTAGTATCAATGAGCGGTTCTCTCCGCGAGAACGTAGGGAAAAAGGATGCTAAGGCTCTGCGTCGCGACGCCAAAGTGCCTTGTGTCATGTACGGCAAAGGCGAGCAGATTCTCTTCAGCGTTGACCAGACTGCCTTCCAGCGCATTCTGTTCAACCCCGAGCCCTGCTTCCAGAAAATCACCATCAACGGCACCGACCACATGGCCATGCTGAAAGACATCGACTTCCACCCCGTGACCGAGATCGTCTATCATGCCGACTTCTACGAGCTGACCGACGACAAGCCCGTCGTGATGTCCATCCCCGTCCACACCACCGGCACCTCGAAGGGGGTCATGAAGGGCGGCAAGCTGGCTTACAAGCAGAAACGCCTCAACGTGAAGGCCATCCCTGCCAACATGCCCAGCGAGGTGCTCCTCGACGTCACCAACCTCGATGTCAACCAGCGCATCCGCGTCCAGGATATCGCCGCCGAGAACTACACCATCCTCAACCCGAAGAGCGCCGAGGTCGTCAACGTCCTCAGCACCCGCGCCAGCGCCACCTCCGACGAAGGCGAAGGCGAGGCCGCTGCCGAGTAAGTCTATCTTACGATTCTATCGAATTGAAGCGCATACACCACGTATGCGCTTCTTCTTTTTTTAGTATGACTGGCAAGAACTGGCGCAGGCTTTTATCACCTTGCGGCTGTCGAGGTTGAGGTTGATGTAAACGACAGTGTCGCAGGCGTCCCACATGGTACTGAACCCAACATGGTCATGTGAGTGCGGTTTGTCGAGTGTCATCTGGATATACGCACAGCGTTCTTCCTTTTCATTGTAGTAGAAACCGTATGTCCGTTCGTATTTCGTGTAGTTGTCGGGATTCCCAATGTAATGGCACCATTGTCCAAGCTGGGGGAATACACCGTTCTTCATCACCTCGGGCAGAAGGGTTTCTGTTTGCCGGACATCGTCCAAACCTGCATTGTACCGTTTCGTACTGATGTCCACCGCATTGCCCCAGGGGTCTTCCGATACACACTTGTTGAAAATCCACATTGACAAAGTGTCTTCCCGCGGAACGAGGAGGTGCCCGATGGTGTCGGCATTGCTCAAACAGACGTACACCGTGGCATACGAACTCTTTCCCTCCCCCAAAGGAACAACACTTGTCACAGGAATGGTTTTCACGTCATATTCCACCACTCCCTTTATCCATTTCTCCATGGTGGCGAGCTGCGAGGGCGTGGCGGTGGTGTTGCCGTAGCGGTCTACGTAGCCGGTGATATAGTCGCTTCGGTCGATGGGATTGCCGGTGGAGAACTCGAAGAGGTCTTCCGAGAGGGGATAGGTGTGTTCGTAAGGACCGCTTATCGGCGGTACAGGTGGCTCTGCTTCAATGGTGTCGGGTGGAAATGGTATTTCTTCTTTATCGTCGAGGGGAAACGGCTCGTCGGATGTGAAGGGGACGACAATCCGCCCTGCTGTATCCACGATGCCATACTTCCCGTCTTTCCTGAGGCAGGCTTGTCCATTCCAGAACCACCAGTGGATAAATGGCGCATAGCATCCTTCCATACAATCGAAGTTGTTGTCGTACTCCATAGGCAGCGTCCAGCGCATCTCCTTGTCGAGCAGGCCCACCTTCTCTCGGTCCATAATGAGAAAATAGGGAGACTCATGGCCGTCAATGATTTGCCGGTAGACCCTATATTGTGCTGGCAGCAACACGATGCCGTCAAGGTTTGCAATTCCCTGCAGGTCTGTGCTGTCGGAAAAGACGGCCATATTGCAGTCTGCATAAAACGTGAAGCTCCCATAGCGGGCGATGAGATTCGCCAGTTGTCCGATGCGTTGCTTGCTTTGCGCCTCGGCACTGCCTTGTACCTTCGAAAAATCTTCATTATAGTTGACAAACTGCCAGTCTACCTCGGTGAAGTTGCCGGTGTCGTCCTTGTAGGAGGGGTCGGGCATGTACCACCAGAGACTTTCGAAATAGGCTTTCAACTTCTTGTCTGCAAAAACATGGCCGCGATGGGCATAGGGCAGGTTGTGCATCACTCGCTGGCGGAAGGACGTGTTGGCGGGCACCCACTGCATACCCTCGTAGGGGCCCCAGTCGATACGTGCGGAGCGGTCGTAGGAGCCACCGGTGATGCACTTGTTGTCGACATAGAGGCCTTCGATGCCCACCGCCATGATGGTCAGTTCGCTCTTGGGGGCGAAGTGGGTGCGGTGAAGCGTGATGGCGCCGTTGCGGAGGCTCACCTCCGTAGGGTTGCCGTAACGCTCTGAGCGGCGCAGCTTGCCCATGCCCTCGCTGACGGCGAACGACGCATCGCCGAACAGTGTGTCGAAGACAAAGAAGTGCTTGGCTGTGCTGTCGGCACGGATGGTCAGCGTGAAGTCTTCGATATTGCCTCCGGCCCAGCGGGCGGCAGGCGTAAGCTTGTATTCCACTATGAACGGGCTGCCCACGTTGGTGGACATCTTGTATACATAGCTGTGATGCACGCGGTTGAGGCCCGGTTGGAAGTCGGCTTCGAAATAGTAGACATAGGCGAAGGGAAGGCCGGCGTCGAAGTCGGTGGGTTCGTTGCGGCCGTCATCCTCGTAGAGGAGGTTGTTGTCGAAGACATAGTAGCGCTTGGTGGTGTCGACATACCGCAGGGGTAGTTTGCAATTCTGGTTTTCTTCCAGCACACAGGCGGCATTGCGGTAGGGGAGGGTGCGGCCGTTCATCTCCACGGTGAAAAGGCTGATGCTGGGATGGCGGCCGTCGGGGTAGAACTTATAGTCGAAATTGTAGGGAGGGTCGGCCTCGAAGCCCATGGTGACTGTCTTAGCGACGCCGGGATTCCAGAACTCGTACTGCACGTCAACACGGGCGAAACCGTTGTCCATGAGGCTGATGGTCAGCACCTCCCGCCTCACGCTGATGTTGGTCTCCTGCAGGGGGATGAGCTGGTTGCCACGAGTGTAGTAGGTGCCGTCGTTGGCCACAGCGGGCAGTGCCATAGCTA
Organism: uncultured Bacteroidota bacterium; assembly: GCA_902771735.1. Classification (GTDB taxonomy): domain Bacteria; phylum Bacteroidota; class Bacteroidia; order Bacteroidales; family P3; genus Colimorpha. The sequence continues at coordinate 108,591 of CACXXO010000003.1, read as the reverse complement.
TGCAAAATATCGTTAAGATGCATATTTTCAGAGTCTTCATGTTCTATCCTATATTAAAACAACAATACAAAGATAAAAAAAAATTTTTAAGCCAATCGAATGTTTTTACCATATATAATATAACATCAAATTTACCGATTCTCTACACTGAATGTTTAAATTAACATTATTTAACACCTTAACCATGTCATCACCTTTCCAACGCCCTACCATCTCCTACCGTGGTAGGAGATGGGTAGGAGATGGTAAGGAGATGGGAAAGACTTGGTAGGGAGATGGTGTTAATTATCAGCCTGTTGCAAACTGCTTTTTTGGGTTGTTTTTTTATTTTGTATATTTGCAAATTGATAATAGCTCCAAGATATGAGAAAGTCGTTGATACTCTTTGTGTTGCTGTCGTTTGGTGCAGTCCTGCGGGCCAACGGCGACCCTGTGGCCGAGCGGTCGGCGCTGACGTTGGCGCGCACACCGGTGGCGGTACTTGTGCCGGAGGTGAAGTTGCTCGACGAGCAATGTCATTTCACCCTGCGCGATGGATATACCGAGGTGGAGGTGCGCTACCTGCTTCACAACCAGTCTGCCAAGGACTTCCGCCAGTTGCCCTACGGTTTCCCCGTCGACTGGCAGGGCAGCGGTGCGGCGCATTGGGAGGACCGCGACTTCTACTCGGAGGGCATCATAGAGTATGGCTGGCGCGACAGCTATGTGCGCGACGTGATGTTCGCGCTTGACGGCCAGTCGCTTCCGTGGCAATGTTCCCGGGATACGACGCTTCGTCGACAGGTGGCGGTATATGAGTATGAAATCATCAAAGAGGTGATGTGGGACCGAGACAGCACCCTACCGGAGAGCGACCCGCTACTCACGCCCGACAGCACCGGCGACTTCTACACGGCGGCCCGCGAGAGGCAGATTATCGACAAGTATGGCGATGAGCTGCTGTGGTACAATCAGGCGCTCAATCGGCGCTGGTACTATGTGCGGCTTGACATCCCTGCCGGCAAGGTGGTGGAACTCAAGGTGCGCTACCGTATCGAAAATCCGTGCTATCAGAGCCTTGGAACGGGACAGCGTATCTTCCGCGCTTCTGCATACAATCAGGGTGTTTTCCGTTACGATTTCTCACCTGCCGCCTATTGGGGCGACGGCCGCGTGCAGCGCTTCAGCGTCGAACTGGGGGCCAATCCCTGGCAGGATTATGATGTCAAGGTCGAGGGGCTGCCCATGACGCTGGGCAACCAGTGCTATCGCTACACGGCCCGCGACTTCGACCTTGCCGCAGCCGAGCCGTTAGAGGTCACTTACACCAATGAATTGTCGGTCCACGAGGAGCTGCCTACGCTGCTCAGCCAGCGCATCAGCCCTGACCGCTACACGGTGACGCTCAGTGGCGTAGATTCCAAATATCCCACCGGAAACCTCTGCGACATGGACCTCGCTACCGCCGCCGTGCTGCGGCCAGACGGGGATGGCTCGCTTTATGTCACAATAAGGTTCCTCGACTCGGTGATGCTCTACGGCGCTCTGGTGTACAACGGCTACTGCAAGGATCGCCAGACATGGCTCAACAACAGCCGCATCGACACGCTCGACTACATCGTCGGCACACGTGGTGAGTTGAGCGGTAAACCGTATGTTGACGAGAGAAAGATATTCTACCCCGACGCCAACTGGCAGCAGGAGTTGCAAGGCAGTGTGCCGAAAGACTTTACATGGCAGGGCCTCACTGATGCCGCCATCAAGCTCCCTGTCGTTGATTATATAAACCCGTGGCATTCCGACTTTCGCCAAAAGGTCAAGGAGATTACTATACGCATCACCGCCGTCAAGCCCGGCAAGAAATACAATGACCTCTGCGTGTCGGAGATAATACTTTTAGGAGATTGAACATTTGGCTTGACTACATAACTACTAAAAAAAGAAAATGGAAACGATAAAGAAGATATACAAGATAGGCCTCGGCCCCAGCAGCAGCCACACCATGGGGCCCCATCGTGCGGCCGAGATGTTCGCTGCTCGCACCAAGGCCAGCGCTGTGCGCTACCGCGTCACCCTCTACGGCTCGCTGGCCGCCACCGGCAAGGGGCACCATACCGACCAGGCCATTGCCCGTGGCTTGGCGCCCAAGGAGGTGGAGATTGTGTGGCGGGCGGATGTGGTGAAGCCGTTCCACCCCAACGGGATGCTCTTCGAAGCCCTCGACGGGCAGGGTGGGGTAGAGGACAGCTGGCTGGTCTATAGCATCGGTGGCGGCTATCTGTCCACCGAGGAAGGCGAGGTGCCGCTGGGCATCACGCCCGAGGGTGAGGTCTATCCGCACAACACCATGAAAGACATCATGGAGTATATCGATAAAGAAGGACTTTCGTTCTGGGAATATGTGGAGCAGTGTGAGGACGGGTCGCTCTGGTTTTATCTGGAAGAGATGTGGCAGCAGATGCAGCATACCATCGAAGAGGGCTTGCAGGACGACCGCGTCATTGCCGGCGGCTTGCACCTGCGCTCCAAGGCCCACCAGTATCATGTGCGCGCCAGCGGCTTCAAGCCCTCGCTGCAGAGTCGCGCTCTGGTCATCGCCTATGCTCTGGCCACCAGCGAGCAGAACGCCTGCGGCGCCAAGATTGTCACCGCCCCCACCTGCGGCTCCAGCGGCGTGCTGCCGGCGGTGTTGTATCACCTGAAGAAGAACCATGGCTTCACCGACCGCGAGATACTGCGCGCTATGGCCACCGCGGGCCTCTTTGCCAATGTCATCAAGACCAACGCCACCATCAGCGGTGCCGAAGCGGGGTGCCAAGCCGAGGTGGGCAGCGCCTGCGTGATGGCCGCTGTGGCCAGCAACCAGCTCTTCGGCGGAAGTCCCAAACAGATAGAGTATGCCGCCGAGATGGCCATGGAGCACAACCTGGGCCTGACGTGCGACCCGTTGTGCGGCCTTGTGCAGATTCCCTGCATCGAGCGCAACGCCATGGCTGCCCTCCGCGCGCTGGACATCAACATCTACGCCATGATGAGCGACGGCCGCCACATCATCAGCTTCGACAAGGTGGTGAAGACCATGAAGCTCACCGGCCACGACCTCCCCAGCCTCTACAAAGAGACCTCGCTAGGCGGATTGGCGCTGGACGACTGATTGATTCGTTATTATTCCTTTTATTAATCGACTACAAAAATACGAACTTCCCCGACATGGCAAAAAAAAATCGCCGCCGTGCGGAAAATGCGATTCCGTGCGGCGGCGATTTGGGGTTGCACTCGCCTGGGTTAGTCGTCCAGGGCGTAGCCGAAGGACTTGAGGGCGCGGTCGCTGTTGCGCCAGTCTTTGAGGACCTTGATGTGGAGGGAGAGGAAGCAGCGCTTGCCGGTGAACTCCTCGATGTCGCGGCGGGCTTCGATGCCCAGTTTCTTGATGGCTTTGCCCTGGTGGCCGATGAGGATGGCTTTCTGCGAGTCGCGCTCGACGAAGATGATGCACGAGATGCTGTCGATGCCGTCCTTTTCTTCGTAGCTCTCCACAGCGACTTCGCAGCTGTAGGGGATCTCTTTCTGGTAGTAGAGGAGTATCTTCTCGCGCACTATCTCGCTGACGAAGAAGCGCATGGTGCGGTCGGTGAGTTCGTCGGTGGGGAAGTAGGCGGGGTGCTCGGGAAGGAGTTCGAGCACGGTGTCGAATATCTTGCCGACGTTGAAGCCCTCGGTGGCGGAGCAGGGGATGATGATGGCGCGCGGAATCTCGGCCTGCCAGTAGGCCATCTTCTGGCGGATGGTGTCCTGGTCGGAGAGGTCGATCTTGTTGATGACGAGGATGACGGGGATGTCGCTGTTGACCACGCGGTCGAGGACGTGGCGGTTTTTGAAGGTTTCGCCCACCTCGGTGACAAGGAGGAAGAGGTCGGCATCCTGAAGGGCGGTGCCGATGAAGCCCATCATCTGCTCGTGGAGCTTGTTGGCGGGATTGACGATGCCGGGGGTGTCGGTGTAGACAATCTGGAAGTCATCTCCATTTACAATACCCATCACGCGTTTGCGGGTGGTTTGTGCTTTGGAGGTGATGATGCTCAAACGCTCTCCGACGAGAGCGTTCATAAGGGTGGACTTACCCACGTTGGGGTTGCCGATGATGTTGACGAAACCGCTTTTCATTATTGATTTCTAAATTCTCCCGCTTCGCGGAAATCTATAAATTTATTTGGATTTATGGATTACGCCGCAGGCGGGAGGCTAAAAGTACTCGATGGTGCGGATGGTGATGTAGGAGGGGAGGCGACGGTCGCCGAGGACCTCGTATTCGGTGCATTTGATCCAGTTGCCGTGTGCGTCGTATTCGCGTTCGTAGACGGTGACGAACATCTCGGGCTCCTCTTCGGTATAGTCATAGAGGGTGTAACTCACGGGTTCACCGTATTCGTCATATTCCCAGCGTTTCTCCTGCACTTTCTGCTTCGAGCGGTCGTAGACCACAGCTTTGTTTACAGTGCCGTCGTCGTTGAAGGTGTATATTTCGCGTTTGAAGATCTCGTTGAACTGGTCGTTGAAGCTGCGCTGGTCGATGCGGCCCATTTTGTCGTGTTTCAGGCGCAGGCGGCTCTCCACCTGGCGTTCAGCGTCTTCGACATAGACCTCAATGAGGGTATGGTCGGCGTTGTATACATAGTAGGTGCGGCCAATGATACGGTCCTGGTTGTCGACCACATGCTCGAGGGTTGTCAGGCCGAAGCCGTCGTGCTTGTAGCGGGTGCGGAAGATGACATCCTCGGCCACGGAGAGGTAGACCTGGTTGCGGCGCTGCCCCTTGGCGTTGTATTCGGTTACGAGGTGCTCCAGTTGGTCGCCGCGCTCGAGGTTGTCGTTGAAATCGTAGCGTGCTTCGTACATGACGGCGTCGACGCGTTTCACCGCGCCGTGCAGGCCGTCGTCCTGCAGGTCGTGGCCGCTTTGGGCCGAAGCCGTCAGCGCCAGGGTCATTGAAAACGCGGCTGCGAGTATGAGTTTGATCTTCATTTAATTCTTATTAATTCTTATAATTCTTAATTCTATCTTTCCCCCTATTAACGCTTGTGGATTTTTTTTATTGTGCATTGCCATTACTTTTTTTACATATGCCACAGAATCCGTGCCTCACACGGAACCGAATGTGCGGGTTCGCGGCGGTGGGTGGGGATTTTATGTATGATTGATACTTAGTCTGTTGTGTTGTTGTGTTTGGTTAAATAATGTTAAATAGGCCTTCTCGGTGAAATTTTGAGGCTTATAAAGTGTCTACATATATTAGTGGGGACGGATTGATAAATAAAACGTATATTTGCAATCCGAAATATCCTGTGTGAAGATATGGAACTGACTGTGATATTGTGCTTTTGCGCCGTTGTGGTGCTGCCGTTTCTTGTGAAGCGGCACGGGGGGAGGTGTGGCGCAGGGTGCAAAATGGCATCCAGGAGTGCCGTCCTGTTGGCCTTTGTGACGGTGGCGACGGTTGGACGCAGTCAGTACGACACCTGCATCACCTTCGCCGAGGAGACATTCAATCAGTTTCCCGCCGGATGGACGGTGACCCATGGTGGGGGTTATGATGCCCGTTATAGCCGAGATGCCTATGTGTCCACGATTTCACATAATACGCCTATGGGATTGTATTTGACCGGAAACCAGGATTTTTATATCTCCATGCCGTATATGGCGACGGACTTTGGCGACGGCGCCAATCTGCTTTTTTGGACCCATGGGGAGTGCACCCTGGAGGTGGGCTCGGCGGCCGACCCCGCCGACATCTCCTCTTTCCACCCGATGGCCTCCTTTTCCACGCTTGCGGGGTGGCAACGCCATGTGGCGGACCTCTCGTCGGTGCCGCCGGGCGACCACTATATCGTTTTCCACAAGGTGACGAATGGGTTTTGCACGCTCGACGATATCCGCGTTATAACAAATGGATGCCTGATGTGGGACTTCCATGCGGTAAGCGATGCCAGCTATGCCATCGAGAAAAGAGATGGTGAGTGGTTGGCCATCTACAAGGGCTGCGACAGCGTGCTTCCTCCCGTGGCGTTCACCTGGAACGCTACGGATGGGACGATGGCATATGTAGATGTTTCCACGGCGGAGGGCAACACATTGCTGAACAGTCTTTATTCCGGCATCGATACCGCCAGGGTGCAGTTGAGCGAGAATGGCTCTTACATTGTCTCGTTCGGAGACAATTGTGGCAGCACGGGCTACTGCAGCACCTCCATTGGCAACGAGACCCAAGCCCTGCGGGTTGTCCGACCCGCATGCGACAGCAGCGCCTGCATAGACACCCGCATGCTCTTCTCTACCAAGGTCACCCCGTTCTATGGCATTTTCACCGATCCCTACCAGTATGTGGGCGTGGTCGACGACAGCATCAACGGACGCCATGTGCTCTGCACCGACACCTCGGCCACCGACCCCGTGGTGGGAATGCCGCTGCGCATGGTGCCCCCGGGCGACGACCACTCCGTCAGGCTCGGCAACATGTGGACGATGGCACAGGCCGAAGGCATGCTCTACCGCGTCTTTGTCGACACCACCGACTTCGACATGCTCATCCTCAAGTATGCCGGTGTCATGCAAAATCCCATGCACCAGCCTTGGGAACAGCCCCGTTTCCGCATCGAGATGCTCGACCCTGACGGGCGGATCATCGAGCCCGCCAAATGCAACAGCTACGATTTTGTGGCCAGCTACGACATGGGGTGGAACACCACCATGTATCGTGGGCAGCCCGTAATGTGGAAGGATTGGACGGTTGTGGGACTCGACCTCTCTGCCTATCATGGCCAGGAGGTGCAGCTCCGGCTCACCACCTACGACTGTAGCGAGGGGGCCCATTTCGGCTATGCCTACTACAACCTCCACTGTGCTAAGAAGAATCTTTCTTTCTCCACCTGCACGGAAGGGGAGTTCAACCGGGTGGAAGCCCCCGAGGGCTTCCTTTATCGCTGGCACCGCCAGGATTCCGACTCCGTCCTCTCCACCTCCCGCGTCGCCGACCTTCCCGCCGACGGCAACACCTATCTCTGCGACCTCTCCTTCATCGGTGACACCTCCTGTGTGGTTACCCTCAGCGCCGAGTCGCGCCTGGTGTGGCCCGAGGCCGATTTCTCCTATTCCGTCAGCCGCGAAGACTGCCGTTTCAGGGTGGACTTCTCCGACCGTAGCCATCACGAAGGCGACAGCGCCACCGCGTGTGACTGGATCATGTGGGACTTCGGGCCCTTCGGCACTTCAACCCTCCGCAACCCCGTGGTCTTTTTCCCCGACAGCGGCGCCTTCACCGTTTCCCTCGTGGCGGGTATCGGCGGCGGCCCCTGCACCGACACCCTTGCCAAGGTGCTCCGCCTCCAGTATGCTTCCGACACCCTCGACACCGCCGTCTGCGCCAACCAGCCCCTCCCCTGGATGGACAGCCTCTATGGCTCTCCCGGCTCCTATGTGGTTAGGGTTGGTTGCGACACCCTCCGGGTACTCAACCTCAGCCTCATCGACACTTCCCTCATCGACACTCTCGCTGTCGCCTGCGGCGCATTGGACTACCGCGGCATCAGCTTCCATCGCGACACAGTGGCGGATTTCCTCTACGCCAACAGCCGGGGCTGCGACAGCCTCTACCGTCTCCACCTTACCGTCCATCCCGAGTACGAGCTTGCCGACACCCTGGTGGTATGTCCCGGTAGCCCCTTCGTCTACGGGGGTGTCGACTACGGCGGTCCTGCCACGTTCGACACACTCCTCGTCTCCACCCATGGCTGCGACAGCCTCGTCCACATGGCCCTCGTCCCGCGTCCCCCCGCACCCCCTCTCCAGGCCGCCTACAGCTTCGACGGCATCCACTGGTCCGACACCCTCCCGATGAAAGTCTGCGCTCCCGCCACCCTCTTCCTGCGCGACTCCACCCCAGACCTCATCACCCACCGCTGGACCCTCCTTGCTGATACCCTCGTCTCCGCCGAGGGAACCCTGGAATACGACATGGGTAAGCCCTCCTCCCTGCCGGCAGACCAAACGGCCATCGCCACCCTCGTCGCCGTCGACTCCTACGGTTGCGCCGACACCCTCCGCTGGCCCATATTCATCTTCCCCTCGCCGCAGGCGGAGTTCTCCTGGTATCCCTTCCATCCTTGCGATGCCTGCCCCGAGGCGGAGTTCGACAACCTCACCCTCCCCGCCGACTGCCAGTGGCAATGGACCTTCGCCACCACCGAGGGCGCTGTCGACACGCTCTTCGACTTCGCCCCTGTCTATCAGTGGCAAGGGACGCTACCCTCCGGCGACTTCGACGTCTCCCTCGCCGCCACCAACCATCACATCATGATCCTTGATTCCTCATTCCTCATCCCTCCTTTCTCCATTTTCGGCCCCACCATCACCCACACCTGCACCGACACTGTCACCCACACCGTCTCCATCCTCCCCTCGCTCCTCCAGTTTCCAAACCTCGTCACTCCCAACGGCGACGGCGTCAACGACCGCTGGTGCATCGTCAACCTCCTCGAGTATGGACTCTACTCCATGAACGAGCTTTGGATCTACAGCCGCTGGGGCGACCTCGTCTATCATGTCCGCGACATCCACGACGAAAGCCAGTTCTGGGACCCCGCCGACCCCTTTTGTCCCGACGGCACCTACTTCTTCCGCTTCTCCGCAAAGTCCTTTTGCGGCCTCATCCGCCTCAACGGCGTCATAGAGGTTGTTAGGTGAGAAAGGAGAGATGAAAAAGAAGAAAGGGGAAATCTCTTGGGATTTAGAAATTAGAATTCAGAAATGAAAAATTAATCGTATCTTTGCATCTTGTAATCATTTGCAAGCAAGAGATGGAACTGACTATACTATTGTGCTTTGCAGCCTATACGCTGCTCCTTTTCCTCGTCATGTGGCTCACCAATCGGCGTGGGACCAAAGGCAATGAGGCCTTCTTCCGCGCCGGCCGCAAGTCCCCTTGGCCCGTGGTGGCCTACGGTATGATCGGCGCCTCCCTCTCCGGCGTCACCTTCATGTCCGTCCCCGGCGACGTGCTGGCCAACAAGTGGTTCTATTTCCCCATGGTCCTCGGCTATGTCCTCGGCTATGCCACTATAGCCCTCGTCCTCCTGCCGCTCTACTACCGTCTCAACCTCACCTCCATCTATTCCTACCTCGAGCAGCGCTTCGGCCTCCGCAGCGAGCGCACGGGCGCCCTCTTCTTCATCATCTCGCGCCTCCTCGGCTCCGCCCTCCGCATGTACCTCGTGGTCTACGTGCTCTACGAGTTTGTCTTCTCCGCCTGGGGCATCCCCTTCTGGGTCCCCGCGGTGGTCTTCATCGCCATCATCCTCCTCTACACTTTTGCCGGTGGCATCAAGACCGTTGTATGGACCGATACCTTGCAGACCACCTTCCTCATCCTTGCTGCTGTGGCAACGGTGGTGGTGGTCCTCAAGAACCTCGATATGAGTCTTCCCGACCTCCTTGGCATCTCTGCCGACCAAGGCTACACCGACATGTTCAACACCGACCCCATGGCCAAAAAGTTTTGGGTCAAGCAACTGTTTGCCGGCATGTTCATTACCATTACTATGACGGGTCTCGACCAAGACATGATGCAGAAGAACCTCACCTGCAAAACCCTTCGCGACGCGCAGAAGAACGTGATGACCTCGAGCCTGCTTTTCATTGTGGTCAATATCATTTTCCTCTGTCTCGGAGCAGCCCTCATCGCTTATGCCGCTCAGGCCGGCATCGAGCTGCCTACGGCCGTCAACCAGGCCGGTGAGACGTATGTCGTAGGCGACAAGATTTTCCCCTTTATCGCAGTCCACGAGCTCGGCGGTTTCATTGCCGTGGTCTTTGTTCTGGGTCTGGTGGCTGCTGGCTACTCTTCGGCCGACGGTACCCTAACGGCACTCACCACCACATTCTGCTATGACTTTTTGAAATTTGGTCAGAATAATCAGAGTAATCAAAATAATCAGATTACTCAGAAAAAGGAATTGCGTATTCGAAGGGTCGTCCATGTGGGGTTCGCCCTGGTCTATCTGCTGGTAATCATTGCCTTCCGCCCGTTCCACAATGAGTCGCTCATCAACACCATCTTCGATGTGGCAGGCTTCACCTACGGTCCCCTGCTGGGTCTCTACACCTTTGGCCTCTTCACCAAGCGCACGGTCGACGACCGCTGGGTTCCCTTCATCGCTATCCTCTCGCCGGTCATATGCTACATCCTCAAACTCAACTCCAAAGAGTGGTTTGGCTATGAGTTCGGCTTCGAGATCCTCCTCCTCAACGGCCTCATCACCTTCCTTCTGCTCCTCCTCGCTCGTCCCAAAAACTCCATAACCCATAACCGATAACCCAAAGGAAATGAACTTCTTCGTCACCATATTAGGTTCAGGCGCCGCCCTTCCCACAGGGCGCCGCCACTGCAGCGCCCAGGTGGTCAATGTCAACGGTTTCAAACTCTTGTTGGATTGTGCCGAGGGCACCCAGGACCGCATCCGCCAGCTCCATCTCAAGCTTCAGTCACTTGGCACCGTGCTCATCTCGCACCTCCATGGCGACCACTTCTTCGGCCTCGCACCGCTGCTCTCCACCATGCACCTCTGCGGCCGCACCGAGCCCATAACCATCGTGGCACCCAAAGGAGCCAAGGAGGTCATCGAGACAACCTTCGCGCTGACGGGCAATCATGTTGGCTACGAGTTGAATTTCATTGAGATGGACTTTTCCGAAGGCCTCCATCGTGTTTTCGAGGGCAAGCGTTGTACCGTCGATGCCTTCCCCATCCTCCATTCGGTGCCCACCTATGGATTCCGCATCACCGAGGTGCCGCGTGGCAACAACCCCGCACGAGCCTACACCTACTGCTGCGACACCGCCTATAGTGAAGACCTTGTGCCTTTTATGCGCGACTCCTCTCTTCTCTGCCTCGAGTGCACCTTCGCCGACGACCTCGCCGACCTGGCCCACGAGCGCCAGCACCTCACCGCCGGCCAAGCCGCTCGTTTGGCCACCCTTGCAGAACCTAAACAGCTGCTGCTCACCCACATCAGCGCCCGCTACAAAGAACCCGAACTCCTCACCGACCAAGCCACCGCCCACTTCCCCAACACCCTCCTCGCCTCCGACGGACAAATCGTAGAAATCAAGTAAACGGACAATCTTTTAACGGCGAATTACACTAATTACTCGAAATATCACGTAATTCCATAATTCGAGGAGGATATTGTATGTTATACTTCCAGTCAGTGAGACCGGCGTTACTGAATGTTATTCCTTTCCAGTCCATAGTTCCGTATACGGAATGAACGTGTCCGAACAAGTGCATCTTTGCTTTGATTTTTGAGACCTTGTCCAGTAGTATAGAACTACCATAGTGCAGTTTGTCGTCGATGCTGTCTAATATGCCCAAAGGAGGACGATGGGTTATCAGAATATCAATGTTGTCTGGTATTTGTTCGTAATGTTCTATCTCTTTCAAATCCTCACCCTCGAATGTGACAAACATCGGTGCGCCGTAGAATGATACACCGTCAATGGTGATACCGTTATCGGAAAGATAATGCACATCATCCGGCAGACCTTCCAATGTGGCATCCAGCATGCAGTCGTCGTGGTTGCCGGCGATGAAGATTTTGTGTTTATAGGGTAAATCACAAAGCCATTCGATGAAGTCGAGCGCTTCCATATCACCGCCAGACAGAGTGAAATCGCCACTATGCACCAGCACATCGGCGAGTGGCATAGTAGTGATTTCTCGGTGTTTCCCGTGGGTGTCGGAGAGATGAAGAATCTTCATTTGATGATGATTTTCACACCTTCGAGGGTTGTGCTTTCGGTATGCACTTTGTCTTTCAGTTCCTGGGGGATATCGAGGCTGCGGAAATCACTTTCAGCCTCACGGTGTATCGGAATGATGGCTAATCGGGGATTGACTTTGTTGCACACCATCGCCAGCGCCTCGCGCGAAGCATGACCCGAGGTATGGAGATACTCAATTTGCCATTCACGAGAATGCACAAAATCGTATGTCCGTTGTTGGAATGCCGAATGTGTCGGTAATATGTAGCCTAAAAACTGCGAGTATATAAAACAGGTTTCTTTAGGGTCAAGTGTAGGATAAATAGCCTCGATGAATTCTCGGCTTTTTACATTGTTACGCACAATGGAGACAAATCCATTTGTTTGAGCGGCGTTCCGTATTGTATCCATATGATTTTCATAGTATCTTCGCTTCGGAAAACGGTATAGGATACTTTTTGTCCCAAGGGTGTTACCTATGGTTTCCAAAACTTTCCATTGGAATCCATCCACCACAAACATCTTGCCCACCGCTTGTGCTGCTTGATAGAACGAAGCTAACCTGTCGGCATCCATTGAGGAACACATGACAAAGATGTTCCTATGCTGTCGGAAGATGTCTATAGCATTGTACTTAAGTTCGTTTTCCGTCATCAGGCGCGAGTCGTTGCGACTGAGCATAGTACCTTCGGTTATAAGAACATCTATTTTGCGATGTGCAATATAACTGTTAATCGTAGGTATCAACCCCTTTCCCCGATAACCGTGTTCTCGAAAGTCACCGGTATGCAGCACTTTTTTCCCATCACACTCTATCAAAAACATATATGCGTCAGGAGCCGAGTGGCTTACAAAATACGGGGTAATCGAAATATCGTCGATTGGTATCCTCTTTTTTGCCTCAAAGGTGCGGAATTTCTTGAAAGCCTCCAATTCAGCCTTGAATTTGGGGTCGCCATTGTAAGCCAAATGCCCTTTAAGGAGAATCATCAGTTCTTTGCTAAGACTGCCAATATACTGATCTATGCCTCTTTTTGCGACTTCAGTCTCAAAACCGACATGGTCGCCATGCGGGTGAGTGTAGAACACAGCCTTTACGCCGTCAAGCAAAGCCGACAGATTTTCGCTGTCTTCATATTTGTCTTCCGAAGGCTCATCGCCCTCCGGTAGGTTGTGCCCCAGGTCAATCAGTATCTTTGTACCAGAGGAGGATGCAATCTCCGTGATGCATCCGCCTATTTGGTTGATTCCTCTATGGATGGTGATGGTCATTGTCCTTTATTTGCTAGCGTTTCCTTAAGTGTACCTCCAAAAGACATTGGATTTCCATTTTTGTCTGGTTTATAGTACAAAGTGTAGGGCATTAGTGTGACATTTAATTCATCAATCTTTATTTCTTCCATAAAACCCTCTTCCGAATCACCTTCGTTAGGCATAAGTGTGACAGCATCAATTATTAAATCAGCAGGTACATCTTTGCTTCTTCCAAGAACATTCCACCATACGTTGCCACTGTCACTACGCAGTAGACACGCCAAAAATGTAGCATAGGTTAACGCCTGTTGTATTGTCATTGCTTGTGATTCCTCCGGCTTATTCTCATCTTTCAATTCAATTACGGCAAACCTGTTATCCCTTCTGTATATTGTATGATTCACTCTGGCAAGTATGTCAATACCTCCACCATTTTTAGACGAATATTTGGGCTTCTCTCCGTGATTGCTAGCTGAAAGAGGGGTGGCTAACTGGAAAAATTTACCACCCAACCGCACGGGCTGAATGTTGCATAGTAATTTGCCTTCTTTTCGGGTCTTTTTTGCGAACTCTGCAAGCATCCAGTTTTCAATTCGATGTTCTTGGCTATGGATTTTAGTTTCTTTTGTGGACTTTTGTGTCGAAAAAAGACTACGATATTCAGAAGCTATTTGAGTACGCCATTCAACGGAAAAGCCCTCTGCTCTATTATAACCAAAATGCTCTTTTGCATATTTTGCTTGCTGGTCACTTACCTTTAATGATACCAAACCTTTCTTATTTACGGTTATCTCACCAACACTTTGACCAGCAAAACGCATATCAAAGGTACTCGTAGAACTGTCATTTTTTGCTTTTGTAATACTACTGTAAACGTATAGCGGTTTGCTTAAGTGAAATTTTCTGGAGTTGATTCCGTAAATTTCACTGTTTTTTTTGATGGCCATTGCATACTGTGCATAGCGGTCTTTCCATTCTGGATTTTCATTCAACAAGCGAAGGGTTTCCCTAACCACCTCTTTGTTGGAAATTTGAGTACAGTGTTTCATAACAGTTTTTTTTGGTGCAAAGGTACAACTTTATTTTCAATCAGCCAAATATTTCTAACAGGAGACTTCCCGAAGAACTAACATTTGGAAGTCATACTCTTGAAGGTGTATTCTCCAAGAGTATGACATCGGAGTAGAGTTTTGGGAAGCCGCGCTTCAGCTCGGCCACTGGCAGGTCGGAGGCGATGATGAAGATGCCCTTGCCCTCGTAGTGCTTGCCGCTGTAGAGCGCGGAGAACGGCATGCTCTTGAGGTGGAGGGTCAGCAGCTCGTTCAGCAGGTTTGCCCAATACATTCCCCTGTGGGGGTCGCCGCTGAAAATCACATTGATAGGAGTGTCTGGTTGGCTGCCGCGCTGCTTGGTTTTGACAGCCAGGTCGGCGATTTTCAATGCCTCGCGCATACTGATGGCGTTGAAGAGAGCCAGGTCGTCGCGGTCGATGCAGAGGGAGCGGTTGCCTTTCTCGCCTATCATGCTGTGGGTGTCGCCCATTACGAGAAGGGGGATTCCCTGCTGGGCGAAGCGGGCGTTGATGACGCAGATAACTTTGCACGCGTTGGTGGCGTTGGCGATGGCCTCGTCGAGGCTCACCTTCTGGGTGTTTTTTTTGTTCGTTTTCATATCGTGTTGCAATTGTTGTCTGCTTTATATCTACGAATGACTTTCAAAAAGATCTTTTTGTAAAAATTACAACTTGCTATCAAATAGTGTTTTATGCTAAAAGTAAGCAAGTGTTAATTAACTTTTGTATTACATTTATTTTGCATACAATGCCAAATTTGCGGTCTTCATTGGTTTGATTTTCTGACCTTCTTTCTGTCGATGTTGACAACGATGCCGTCTCCAATTTTGACTTTGGCCGTCTCGTCCTCTACGACAAGTCCATTGGCTTGGCAATCAGCTATCAGTTCTTTCATTCGGGCTTCATCGTCACGGGCTTGGTTTACTAATATTTCCATATATTCTGCCAGATAGTGCGCTTTGAGGTATGCTGTCTGGAATGCCATCAATGTGTAACATGTTGAGTGGCTTTTATAGAATAAATGATTTCCCTCGGCCTTCCATTCATTCCATATCTTCCTAAGGATGTCTTGGGGATGTCCTTTCTTCATCCCTCCATCCATGAATTGTATTTCCAACCAGTCGAGAATGTCCTTTTTCCTAAAGCAGATTGCTCTGATTAAAACAGCACTCTCTCCTGGGGTGAAACCGGCCAGTATCTGGCTTAACTGGATGATTTGCTCTTGATAGATAGTGAGGCCATAGGTACTTCCCATGCATTGCTCCATTTCCGGCAAGAGATATGATATTTTTTCCTCGCCGTTAATTCTGTCTATCAATCTGCCGAATAGCCCCATTGTTCCTGGCCGATAGAGGGTTTCGGCGGCAACAAGGTCGTTGAAAGATAAGGTCTTCAGTTTGCGCAGTTTCATACGCATACCCGTGCTCTCGAACAGAAACACGCCGATTGTATTCCCTTCGTTGAAGATTTTTAAGGTAGGTTGGTCATCGAGGGGGATGGCATTTATATCGATTTCCTTGCCCGTGGTTTTCTTGATCCTGGACACACAACTCCTTATAACCGATAGCACGTTAAGGCCAAGGATATTTATCATAACAAGCCCTGCCTCCTCAATGGTACTTGCATCACATTGGGCGGCGAGCACGTTCTTTCCACTCGTTTTATCGTTTACTTCACATATGGGTACTATGTTGCTAATGTCTTCAGTCGCAATGACAATTCTGTTTGCATCTATACTGACGTGCCGTTCAGTTTCTGGAATACGATGCTTGATGGCATATTGGATGGCATTGTACGTCTCGATGGGCATTCTCTCCATACGCTGTAAGTCTGCCATAGTATACTTTAAGCCTGTTGTTCCTTGGGCAATGATATGTGCAACGCATTTTTCGCCATAAAAGTTTTTTAACCATGTGATTACTTTATGCCTGCCTTCGCTTTCAACGTCTATGGCTATGTCTGGAAGCCCCTTGCTCTGAGTGCTATAAAATCTCTCAAATGACAACCCGTATCGTATTGGATCAATGTCGGTGATGCGTAGACAGTAAGCCACGATGGAGCCAGGTGTGCGTCCTCTTCCTGGTCCCACAAGTACGCCCAGTTCCTCACGGGCAGCCCTAACGATGTTCCAAAACATCAGGAAATAGGCAGCAACACCTTTTTTCTTGATTACATTGAGTTCGTAAGTGATTCGACCTTTTATCTCCTCACCCAAATCATACCCATAGCGGTCGTCCGCACCTTTCCAGACGAGATACTCCAGATACTCATTCTCGTTCTTCACTACATTTGCCAACTCGATGGGGATGGGAGTTGGTGGAGTCTTCGGCGGCTGGCTGTCGTTTTTCGCCTCTGCCTTGTTGTTGGTTGTAGGCTCTGAAAATTGTTTTTTGTCGGTTTTCATACTGTTTAATTTTTGATGTTATTTTGGGAGAGCTCTACAATAGAAATACGAAGAGGTCTTTTTATTATCTTTTTTATGAGTGGTTAGATTGCTAATTTGCAAATATTTGACGTTATGACACTTTAACACTTGCGTGACATTTATTTTGCATACAAATTATTTTTCGTACCTTTGCACCGAGAAACAAAACATCGGATGGATTACAAAAATTTGGAAATGCTTTCTTGGCTGGTTGCCCAGTTCCGCAGAGCCGGAGAGACAGGCATCACATTCGACCAGTTGATAGACAAACTTGTCGACGAGCCGAAAATGGAGAAGATTCTGTCCAAGAGGACATTCCACAACTATCTGAAAGAACTCCGTGACAGATTTGGCATCAAGATAGAGTGCGACAACCGCCTTCAAAACGAGGTGGGAAAGAAAGCGTTGTCGGAAGAGAACAGAAGATATCGCTATCGGTTGGTGGAAGAGCCGAAGAGCAACAGCACCCCTTGGACGATGCCGTTCCTTATGGCTTTTGAAACGTCGGCGGCGATGAAGCAGTTGCAGGATACGGAAGAAAACAGGAAGTATATGTATATTGACTGCAAGGCTACGGGAGCAGAGAATGTGAATGTCCTAATGGATGCCATCCGTCAGCAAAAGTGTGTCGATTTAATCTACTATCATCCAAGAACGGGTTTCCCCTATCATCAGAAACTGTTTGAGCCGAGAGGGTTGGTGATGAAAGATTTCGTCTGGTATGTTTTGGGTCACACATACTATAGGATGGAGGCGATTTGGCCGTTGTATTTGCTGGCGGAGATTAAGATAACAGATATTACATATCGGCCTGTCACAGGTTTCTCACCCGATAAGTTCTGGAAAACGCATAAGAATCTCTGGCACGAATACCTTTCCTAATTCTTCTTCAAAACTTCTCACCCAATCGAAAAACGTCATTGTTTTCTGACAAACAAAAGGTCTCACACGTTTGTTTGATGAACCTGTGAGACATTCTCTGGCGGAGAGACAGGGATTCGAACCCTGGGACCAGCAAGCTGGTCAACGGTTTTCGAGACCGCCCCGATCGACCACTCCGGCATCTCTCCATTTTAGTCGAAAACGGGTGCAAAAGTACACACTTTTTTCGACATGGCAAAATGAAAAATTTGTTAAAATTAACACTTCCGCATAAAGTGCTGTCAACAAGGTACTAACGCCCTACCATCGCCCTATCAACTCCTAACCAAGTCCTACCACGGTAGGAGTTGGTAGGGAGTTGGTAGGGTGTTCGTAGGTGGAAAATAGCTACCATTTTGCTACCGTTTTTTTATTTTTCCGCCGCCATTGAAAAAAAAGTTGTATCTTTGTTTGTTTTTCTGTTCCGCGACGGAACGGGTAACGAGTTAAGTATTAATATTTAAAGATAATAATTGTAAAAAGTATATGGCTAATTTTTTAACTAAGCTGTTTGGAAACAAGAGTCAGCGCGACCTGAAAGTCATCAAGCCCTTCCTGGACGCCACGCTGGCAGCCTACCCCGCCATCGAGGCGTTGAGCAACGACGCCTTGAGAGCGAAAACTATTGAGTTCAAGGACCGTATAGCCAAGGCTGTGGAGGCCGAGGAGAGCGAGCTCGCCCAGTTGCGCGCCCGTATCGAAGAAGAATACGACATGCCCGTCGACGAGAAGGAGGGTCTCTATAAACGTATCGATGAACTGGAGAAGCAGGGGTACGACAAGACCCAGAAGGTGCTCGACGACATCCTGCCCGAGGCTTTTGCCGTGGTGAAGGAGACCGCCAAGCGATTCGCCCAAAACGAGACCGTGGAGGTGACCGCCACCGACCACGACCGCGACCTCGCCGCCACGCACGGCAACATCACCATCGAGGGCGACAAGGCCATCTACCAGAACCACTGGATGGCCGGCGGCAACGAAATCACGTGGGACATGATTCACTACGACGTGCAGATTATCGGCGGCGTGGTGCTCCACAGCGGCAAGATTGCCGAGATGGCCACGGGTGAGGGTAAGACGCTGGTGGCCACGCTGCCCGTCTACCTCAACGCTCTGCCCGGCAAGGGTGTGCACGTGGTGACCGTCAACGACTACCTGGCCAAGCGCGACTCGGAGTGGATGGGTATGCTCTTCGAATTCCACGGTCTGAGTGTCGACTGCATCGACAAGCACGAGCCCCACAGCGAGGAGCGTAAGCGCGCCTACAACGCTGATATTACGTATGGTACGAACAATGAGTTTGGCTTCGACTACCTGCGCGACAACATGAGTCGAAATCCCGAGGAGCTGGTGCAGCGCGGCCACAACTACGCCATTGTCGACGAGGTCGACTCGGTGCTTATCGACGATGCCCGTACCCCTCTCATCATCAGCGGTCCCACGGGCAAGGACGACGACGAGCAGGAGTTCTACCGCTTCAAACCCACCATCGAGAAGCTCTACAATGCCCAGCGTGTGCTGGTGACCCAATATCTGGCCGACGCCCGCAAGGGACTGAGTGAGAACCCCAACGCCAAACCCGAGGAAATGCCCGCCCAGATGCTGCTGCGTGCCTATCGCGGATTGCCCAAGAACAAGGCGTTGATCAAGTACCTCTCCGAGAGTGGTATCAAGAGCATCCTCCTGCGTACGGAGAACTTCTACATGCAGGAGCAGAACAAGAATATGCACATCATCGACGACGAGCTCTATTTCGTCATCGACGAGAAGAACAAGCAGGTGGAGCTCACCGACAAGGGCATGGATTTTCTCACCGCCCTCGGCGAGGACCGCAATTTCTACCAGTTGCCCGACATCGGTTCGGCTATTGCCGACGTGGAGAACAACGCCACGATGAGCGCCGAGGAGAAAGTGGCCGCCAAGGACAAGATCTACAGCGACTTTGCCATTCAGAGCGAGCGCGTCCATACCGTCGACCAGCTGCTGAAGGCCTACACGCTCTTTGAGCGCGACGTGGACTACATCCTCACCGAGGACAACCAGGTGAAGATTGTCGACGAGCAGACGGGCCGTATTATGGAGGGGCGCCGCTGGAGCGACGGCCTGCACCAGGCTGTCGAGGCCAAGGAGAACGCCAAGGTGGAAGCCGCCACACAGACCTACGCCACCATCACGCTGCAGAACTACTTCCGCATGTACAAGAAGCTGGCCGGTATGACGGGTACCGCCTCGACCGAGGCCGGCGAGTTCTGGAACATCTACAAGCTCGATGTCGTCGAGATTCCCACCAACAAGCCAATTGCGCGCGTTGATATGAACGACATGGTTTACAAGACCAAGCGCGAGAAGTTCAAAGCGGTCATCGACGAGATTGAGAAGCTCATCGGCGAGGGCCGTCCCGTGCTGGTGGGTACGACGAGTGTCGAGACTTCCGAGTTGCTGAGCAAGATGCTCAAGATGAAGAAGATTCCGCACAACGTGCTGAATGCCAAGTTGCACCAGAAGGAGGCCGAGATTGTGGCCCAGGCCGGTGAACCCGGCCGTGTGACCATCGCCACCAACATGGCAGGCCGTGGTACCGACATCAAGCTCAAGGGCGACGTGAAGGAGCGCGGCGGTTTGGCCATCATCGGCACCGAGCGCCACGAGAGCCGCCGAGTCGACCGCCAGCTGCGCGGCCGTGCCGGTCGTCAGGGTGACCCGGGTTCGAGCCTCTTCTTCGTCTCGCTCGAGGACGATCTGATGCGTCTCTTCGGAAGCGAGCGCATCGCCTCGGTGATGGACCGCATGGGTCTGCAGGAAGGCGAAGTGATCCAGCACTCGATGATTACCAAGCAGATTGAACGTGCCCAGAAGAAAGTCGAAGAGAACAACTTCGGCATGCGTAAGCGCCTGCTTGAGTACGACGACGTGATGAACAACCAGCGCACCGTCATTTACAACAAGCGCCGCAACGCCCTCTACGGCGACCGCCTGTCGATTGATATCAGCAACATGTTCTACGACACCTGCGAGTTGCTCTACACCGAGGGACACGACTGGGAAGAATTCAAACTTGAGGTCATCAAGGTGTTCGCCCACGAGGTGCCGATGAGTGAGAACGAGTTCCTGTCGCTCCATCGCAAGGACGCCATCCAGCTGCTCTACGACCAGTGCTACAGCGCCTACAAGGAGCGCATGCAGCGTCTCTGCGAACTGGCGTGGCCGTTCATCAAGAACATTGCCGAGAATACGCGCTACATCAACGTGGCTTTCCCCATCACCGACGGCAAGAAGACACTCAACACCATTGTGCCGGTGAAGAAAGCCTATGAGACCCACGGACGCGAGGTGCAGCTGAGTATCGAGAAAGGCATTACGCTGGCCATCATCGACGACCTGTGGAAAGAGCACCTGCGCCAGCTCGACGACTTGCGCCAGAGTGTACAGAATGCCGCCTACGAGCAGAAAGACCCGTTGCTTATCTACAAGTTCGAGTCATTCAAGCTCTTCGAACAGATGCTCCTCGACATCAACCGCGAGATTACCACCTTCCTCAGCCGAGCCCAGCTGCCGATGCGCGAGGAGGATGTCCATGAGGCTCGTCAGCCTCAGGCTCCGCAGCGCGGCGTGAAGGCCGGCCGTGGTGGCAACGACTTCGACCGCGCCGCCGCCCAGCAGCGCCAGGCCATCGAAGGCTCATCTCAACAGCCTCAAAAGGTGATGCCCGTCCACGTGGAGAAGAAGGTTGGCCGCAACGACCCCTGCCCCTGCGGCAGCGGCAAGAAGTACAAGAACTGTCACGGCCGCGACGCCGAGTAGTTCCATTGGTAAAAAAAAGCGGCGAGAATCATGCGATTCTCGCCGCTTTTTTTTGCCCTTAATCCTTTAAATAGGGTCCGGTGATGGAGGATGGGCACTCGGACATGGCCTGGGGAGTTCCGGAGAAGATGATTCTCCCTCCCATGGCGCCGCCTCCGGGGCCGAGCTCGATGAGGTAGTCGCACGATTTCAGCATCTCGATGTTGTGCTCGATGAGGAAGATGGAGTTGCCCGCCTCCACCATGGAGTCGAAGAGATTGAGGATGCGGCGGATGTCGCCTGCATGAAGGCCGTCGGAAGGCTCGTCCATGATGAAGATGTGAGACTGAGTGCCCGGATGATTGGGGGACAGGGTGGCTGCATTTAGGTAGGAGGCCAGTTTGATGCGCTGCAGCTCGCCGCCGGAGAGGGTGGAGAGCGACTGGTTGAGGTGGAGGTATCCGAGGCCGACTTTACGTAGTGGTTCCAACTTTTCGGCAATGACGGTGCCGGCAAACAGCTCGGAGGCTTTGTTGGCGGTGAGGTCCATCGTTTCGGCGATGTTGAGACCTTTCACCTTGTAGGACAGTACTTCGGGTGAATAGCGCAATCCGCCGCAGGCTTCGCAGGTGGTCTCGATGGCATCCATGAAAGCCATGTCGTTGACAATGACTCCCTTGCCCTGACAAACGGGGCAGCCCCCCTTGCCGTTGAAGGTGAAGAGGTCGGCTTTGGTTTTGTTGGTTTTGGCAAAGAGCTTGCGGATGTCGTCGGCAACGTCCAGATAGGTTGCCGGGGTGCTGCGAAGGCTGATGCCGATGTTTTTCTGGCTGATATAGATGATGGGTGACTGGGTGGACGAGTCGCCGCATGCCTGAATGACTTGTTGAGTGAAGCATTCCATCAGGGAGCTCTTGCCGGAGCCCGCCACTCCCGCGATGCCGCACAGCACCCCTAACGGAAGTTTTATGGAGACATTCTTCAGGTTGTGCAGGTTGGCGTTCTCCAAAAGGAAGAAATCCCTAGGCGGGCGCACCTGCTCTTTCATGGCGCTCGAAGTGCTGAGCATGGTGCCTGTAAGTGTCTTGCTGTGCAGCAGTTCTTCGTAGTTGCCCTCGAAGACTACCTCGCCGCCGTTCATGCCCGCGCCGGGTCCCATGTCGATGATATGGTCGGCCATCTTGATGATTTCCTTGTGGTGCTCCACGATGATGACTGTATTGCCGTGGTTCTTGAGTTTCTGTACCGATTTCTGCATCAGCAGGATGTCGTGGTTGTGGAGACCCACGCTCGGCTCGTCGAGGATATACATCACGTCGGAGAGGGGGGAGTTGATGTATTTGGCAATCTTGCAGCGCTGAGCCTCGCCGCCCGAGAGGGTGCCGATGGCGCGGTCGAGGGTGAGGTAGCCGAGCCCTATCTCTTCGAGGGCCGCCAAGCGCTTGATAGTGGCGTGTTTGATATCTTCCCCCAGCCCATTCTTCGCTGCTTCCGATTTGGATTCAGCGGTACACGGCTCCCTGTCGGGATTGTCGAGGGCCTCCATCCAGCGGCGGCAGTCGCTGATACTCATGGCCGTCACCTCGGCGATGTTGAGGCCGTTGATCCTGCAGGAGCGTATCTTCTCGTTGAGGCGTGTGCCGCCGCAATCGGGACAGGTGCCCATCGTCAGCATCGGGTTGATGGCGGCGGCGTGCAGCAGCCCCTCCTCCGAGTTGATGATGCTGCGGTACATGCGCGGGATAAGACCTTCGTATTTGGCTGTCTTGGGCCAGTTGGAGGGTGGGTTCTTCAGTTTTGTTTGCGGCGAGTTGAGGAAGAGGTCGAGCTCCTCGGGTGTGTAGTCCTTGATTTTCTTGTCGAGGTCGAAGAGACCGCTGTAGGCGTAGCGTATCCAGCGCCATCCGCCCTTGTGGAAAGCGATGTAATGGATAGTGTCCTCGTCGTTGAGCGACTTGTCGAAGTCCACCAGCTTGTGGATGTCCAGCTCCCGAATCTCGCCCAAACCGTCGCAGCGCGGACAGCTGCCCGACGGATGGTTGAACGAGAAGGCGTCGCTGTATCCCACGAAAGGTTTCCCCATACGCGAGAAAAGCAGTCGCAGGTGGGCGTAGATGTCTGTGTAGGTGCCCACGGTGGATCGTGAGTTGGCGGTGGGCTTGCGCTGCTCTATCACGATGGCAATGGGCAGGTTCTCAATCTCCCCCACGTGCGGACGTCCGTATTTGGGCAGGTACTGCTGTGTGAAAGAAGGGAAGGTGTCGTTCAGTTCGCGGCGCGACTTGGCCGCTATCGTGTCCAGCACCAGCGACGACTTGCCGGAACCCGACACACCCGTCACCACCGTGATTTGCCCCTTGGGAATCTCGACGTCGACATGCTTGAGATTGTTCTCTGTCGCGTCGCGGACAATGATATGGTCGAAGGGGTGCGCGTGTTCCATAGGGCAATAATCTTGTTTGGAAACTGAAACGGAAAGAACTCCCTTTTATTGTGTAATGACTCCAAAAAAGGGGTAACGATACGCTTGGAGCCAACAGCCTGTAAACTACCTATTAACTCCCTACCAACTCCCTACCAACTCCTACCACAGTAGGAGTTGGTAGGGAGTTGGTAGGGGCCTGGTAGGGGGGAGGTGCTTATGGGGTATTAGGGGAGGGGAAAAAAGAAAGAACACGTCGATGGGTGTCGGCGTGTTCTTTCTATTGGAGGTGATATTGGGTTTATTCGGCGGAGATGAATTTGCCGTCGACTTCGAAGTCGAGGATTTTGACCTCTTTCTCTTTCTTCCACCAGAGGAAGCCGCTCTTGCGGGCGATGCGGGTCTGATAGGTCATTTTGTTGCGGGCTTTGCGCACCCAGAGGTCGGTGATGGAAAATTTGGGGTAGTTGGCGGAGACGTATTCTTTGACGGAGAGGGGCCAATATTTGCTTTCGATGATGTAGTGGGTCTCCATTCCTTTGTTGGAAAAGACCATTGCCTGGCGCGATTTCTCGAAGTCGAGGTAGGAGACTTTGAAGGTGTTTTCGTCGATTTGGTACCACTGGACGTTGGTGGGGTCTTTGACTTGGCGCTGGAAGTCTTTGACGTAGGAGACTTTGACGTCCTTTTCGGCGACTTTCTTTTGGGCAAAAATGACTCCCTGACTGATGAGGAGGGCCACTGCGATGAGGGTTATCTTTTTCATGTCTAACATTTTATATTGATTCTATGTTTTTATATACAAAAGGCAAAGATACGAAAAAAATTGATAATTGAAAGTGGAAAATGGAAATTATAGTGTTTTTATAAGATTTTGGAGGACGCTTTCGCCGTCGCGGATGGCTTGGGCGCACCAGTGGATTTTGAGGTCGAGGATTTGCTCAGGAGGTAGTTGCCAGGGGATGTGTGAGGTGCGGAGACGCGAGGTGAGAGAGAAGAGGGAGAGGGCGGCGCAGACGGAAATGTTAAAACTTTCGGTAAAGCCGTACATGGGGATTTTGACATAGGAGTCGGCGAGATCGATGGCTTGAGGGGAGAGGCCTGTGAGCTCGGTGCCGAAGACGAGGGCGATGGGTTGGGAGATGTCGAGGTCGGTGATGAGAGTGTCGTTGGTGTGGGGGGTTGTGGCGACGATGCGGTAGCCTTTGTCGCGCAGGCGATGATAGGCCGAGGGAGTGTCGTGGTAGGGGTAGTAGTCAATCCACTTGGAGGATCCGACGGCGACGTCGCCGGCAGGGTTGAAGGGGTTGTTGGCTTCGATGACATGGACGTCCTGGACGCCGAAGCAGTCGCAGGAGCGGAGGACGGCGGAGGCGTTGTGGGACTGATATATGTCTTCGAGGACGACGGCGATGTGGCGTGTGCGGAGCGGTGCGAGACGGTCGAAGAGGTCTCTTTTGTTGTCGGAGATGAGTTGTGAGGCCTGTTGGTAGAGCAGCTCTTTTTGGGGGAGGGAAAGGCCGGCAAGGGGGCTTGGATTGTCGGGGTAGATTCGTGGCATGTTTTTTTTTGAAAATTTTTTGCAAAGGTACGGAATTTTTTTGTATTTTTGCAAAAAATTTTCAGCGATATTCAGAACGAGTATGTTGGTAGGATACGATGCTAATAATGTGTTCCGTAACGCGGACGGACTGGGCGAGTGGGGACGCGCATTAGTGGAGGGGTTGGCCAGTCGGCACGTGTCGGATTACCGTGCGCTGTTGTTTTCGACGCGTATCAAAAGCACTTACAAGACTTATTTCACGAGTTATGCCAATGTGAGCACATATGTCCCTGAAGGCGGTGCGCGGATGTTGCCATCAGCGTGGATGCGCTATAGGCTGAACCAATGGTTGATGATGGAGAAGGTGAAGGTGTTCCATGGGCTGAATGAGGAGCTCCCTTATGGTATCGGGCGCGATGTAAAGACTGTGGTGACGTGTTTCGGCGTTGGAGAGCATCACAATACGTCGTTGATGGATAGCATTATGTGGAAGCGCAGAATGCGTTATGCGTGGAATGCTGCCGACGTGGTGGTGGCTGTGAGCGAGGAGGTGAAGAAAGAATTGCTGGAGGCCGGGGTGAACGAGCAGCGAGTGCTGGTGATTGGTGAGAAGGATGTTTTCGAGGTGTCGGATCGAGTGATGGATCAGTATTACGAGCTCTACTCACGGTTGTCGGCCAAGTAGAGGTCGATGTATTTTTGCATGTGTTTTTCGTAGGAGAAAGAGGCGGCATAGTTTTGTGCCGCGAGGGCTTTTGTGTCGTTGTATTCGGCGAGTCCGCGGTTGACGAGTTCGGCCATATGGTCGGGGTCGAAATCGCGGAAGTAATAGGCGTGTGTGCTGCCAATCTCGGGTAGCGAAGTACGGTCGGAGCAAAAGACGGGTTTGCCCCATTGCATGGCTTCGATGAGAGGGAGGCCGAAGCCTTCAGCCACGGAAGGGAAGAGCAGGGCGGTGCAGTGGGAGTAGAGCCATCGGCGCTGGCTGTCGCTGACGATGCCAATAATGTTCACATTGGGATGTTGACGCAAGCGTGAGCGGAGTTGTCGCGCGTATGGGGTGTTGTCGTTGCCGGCAATGAGAAGCCGGAAGGAGGGAAGACGGTCCATGAGAGGCAGGAGGGTATGGAGCTGTTTTTTCTCTTTAACCTCGCCGATGGCGAGGAAGAAAGGTGCGTCGGGCGGAAGATTGAGGGAAGCGGAGTGGATGGAGGAGAGTTGGACGGGTTCCTGCTGTGGACCTTCGGTGAGTTGTTCGACGCCGTTGTAGATGATGTCGACAGGTTTGTCGTGGAGGTTGATGAAGTGGAGCGTGTCTTCCATTGCAAAGCGCGAGATGAAGGTGATGTGTGTGGCACGGTCGCATTTGCTTTGCAGTTGGCGGGTGTATCGGCGTTGCTTGAAAGGACCTTTTTCGTGGATGAAGTTGACGTCGTGGATGGTGAGGATATATTTGGACACGGAAGCCGGAGGCCGGAACGGGGAGCGCTGATGGATGGCGTGCCACAGGTCGAATTGAGGCAGGAGAGAGGGGAGGAAAGTATAAATTTTGTGTGCTACCAGATAGTGTACATCATTTCCGAAAGCGCCCACAAAGTCCTTGGGGACCAGGAGCGTGATGTCGAATCGATCGGCAAGGGTGCGGGCGTTGAGGGCATACCAGCGGCCATAGTTGAGCGCAATCTGACCAAGGCCGCACATGGGTTGGCGGAGCTTGCTGAGGTCTATGAGTATGCGCTTCCGGGGCATGAATCTTTAGGGTTTAGTGATATGCGTTCAATGTTTAGTGTTAAGTGTTTAGTGTTGAGTGGTGAACACTTAAAAAAATTTTTGCAAAGATACGAATTTTTTCTGAAATGGGAGGCAAGTGGATTTTTTTTTGTATTTTTGCAAGTTGAAAAACAGAATTATTATGAAGATAGGATTCGACGCAAAACGGGCGTTTCGGAACAACAGCGGGTTGGGAAACTATAGCCGAATGGTGATTGGAGGCATCGCAAAGACCTGTCCGGTTACGCTATATACGCCGAGTGTTAAAGGCCGACACGAACATTATTTTGACGGAATGGAACATGTGGCAGTGTGCCGACCGAAGTGTCTATGGTGTCTGTTGCCTGATGCGTGGAGGAGCGTGTGGACGGGTGTGCGATCCAAAGGCGATGGGGTGGAGGTGTTCCATGGGTTGAGCCATGAGTTGCCATTCGCACTTGGACGGCGTGTAAAAAAGGTGGTGACGATGCACGACCTTATTGTGCGCCGCTATCCTGAGTTTTTCAAGCCTGCCGACCGTGTGATTCATCGGATGAAGATGCACCATGCTTGCCGTGTGGCCGACGTGGTGGTGGCCATCAGCATGCAAACCAAACGCGATTTGATAGATTTGATGGGTGTCGACGAGCGGAAAATCAAAGTCGTTTATCAGTCGTGCGACCCTATTTTCTGGAATGATGAATTAAGAATTAGGAATGAAGAAATAAGGATTAAATATAGTCTTCCGGAGAAATATGTTATCTGTGTGGGTACCCTTGAGGAGCGCAAGAATCAGTTGAAGGTGATAGAGGCGATGAAGCAATTGCCGAAGGAGGTTGCATTGGTAATTGTCGGGCGTCCGCGAGGCGAATACGGTAAGCGTGTCTTGTCGTGTGCCGACGACCGGGTTCGCGTGATGACGAATGTCGATTTCAAAGATTTTCCCATGCTTTATGGTGGCGCTGTGGCGAGTGTTTATCTGTCTCGTTTCGAGGGTTTCGGTATTCCTGTGTTGGAGAGTATGTGCTGTGATACGCCTGTGGTGACCAGCAATATCTCTTCGATGCCCGAAGCGGGGGGAGACGCGGCCTTGTATGCCGACCCAGACGACGTTTCCTCTGTCGCCGCCCACCTGCAACGCTTGCTCGACGACGATGTTTTCCGACAGCAGTGCATAGAAAAGGGGCGAATTCAACGGTTGAAGTTCGCCCCAGAGAAGGTTACGGCAGATATGATTGCCGTTTACAGAAGTTTATTTGACGATTAAGCGTCGCACCACTTTGTTTGCGCCGTTGCTGAAGACCACGTTGTAAACACCCGTGGCCAGGCGGCTGGCGTTGATGGTGTACACAATCTGGCCGGCAGCCTGCAGGCTGGAGGTGTGGATAGTGCGGCCGCTTTGGTCGATGATGGCGACGTTATAGTTCTGGCCGTCGCCGAGGTCGATGTTCATATTGGCCTGGTCGGTGGCAGGATTGGGATAGAACTGTCCGAAGCTCTCCTCGTTTGCTTCCACCTCCTCGATGCTGACGGGACGCGGTGCGTTGTTGTCCTCGGTGGCCCAGTTGCTGCCGAAGATGAAGGTGATGTTCTCCATGGGCATAGGCATGGTGTCGTAGTCGAACCAGGTGGAGTCGAACAATGCGTCGGTTCCGAAGGCGAAGTGGTAATAGCCACCTTGGCCGGCGGTCATCGGTTTGGTGATGGTCTTTCCGTTGTTGGAGGTGGCAGAGATATAGTAGTCGACAGACTCGACGACGGTATCGAAGTCGGCGAGGGGGAACTGGCCGTACCAGCGGTTGCCATTGGAGGTGAGGTTGAGGGTCTGCCATTCGTCGGAATCGTTGACGCGGTACATCACCTCGGCGTGGGCAATGCCGGAGCGGTTGGTGATGATGGCGCTGACGGGCAGGTTGGAGTTGCCGAGGCCGGCAGTCATGGTGTCGTGGATGTTCTTGTGGAGGATGCGAATAGGATTGTCGGCGGGAATCTGCTTGGTGACGCAGTGGATGGCACCGCCGGAACCGTCGAAATCACTCACGTTGACGCAGTAGATGGTGTAGCCGGGGTAGGCTTTCTTGATTTGCTCGATGTTGGCTTTGTCCCAACTCGCAGAGGGTTCTCCGTTCACCACGCGAGAGAAGCAGGGTTGAAGAATCACGTTGTTGACAAAGGTGTGGTTGGAGTAGGTGCGGGTGTAACTGTTGTTGTATTCCGTTTGCGAACTGAAGTTCGAGCCGTTGTCCTTCGAGGGAAAGGGGAGGACGCCCATGACGTAGTAGTCGCGGTCGAAGAGGCTTTTGTAGGAGCAGAGCGAGTCGATATTCTTCTTGCCGATGGCGTAGTCGGTCCAACGGCTGTACTGGTCGGGCATCACGCTGAAGACAAAACCGTTCTCGTCCCATGCATCGGCGTAGAGGTCAACGTGGCCGGTGCCCCCGTCATAGCGGTAGGCAGGGAGGATGTATGTGGCACGCTGGCCGAGGAGCTCGCTAAAGGCTTGTTTTGTCTGACTGCGGTTGAGCGAAGTGCGGGATTCATAGGAGAGGGAGTTGATGTTATGTCCGTCCCATACATATTGGCCACGGTTGACAGCATTGGCGCTGTAGACAGCGTCGGAGGTGAACAACATACCGGCTCCGTCGACGAGGCAGTTGCCGCCTTCCCAAAACACCTTGGTCTGATAGTTGGGAATGCCCATCTGCTGGTGAATCAGCGAGGGAAGCGAGTCGTCGAGGGCGCGGCCGGGATAGTAGGTGAAGTCGAGCATGGCTACGCTGTCCTGGTCACCATAGTAGAAGGCGATGGGACCGCAGTCGCGGTACCAGAACGAGTTGCCGGCACCGATGATGAAGCGGACATTGTCGTGCCGGAGGTTCATGCGGGTCAGCGTGCGGATGACGACGGCCGAGTCCTTGGGATTTTCAATGTGGACCCATGCCTGTGCTCCGCCCAGCTGGATGCCGTCCATCAGGTAGAAGAACACCTTGCCGAAGGAAGAGGTTGTGTCAATCTGTTTGATGTAGGGACCCACACCGGCATCCTGCCAGTTTCCGTAGGAGTACTGAAGGTACTGCGCATAGCCCGTCACTAAAGGGTCGGCATACCAGTACATGCTGCTCTCGTGTCCCGGGACTTTGTAGTTGTAGAGAGGTGTCACTGCAATTGCCTGCACCTCTTCCCATTCGCCCGGGAACCACACGCGGTCTTCGGGCAGGGTTTTTGCCGTGTTGCCTTTGGTGGCGGGAGCGGTGGCTATAGGGACGTTCTTCTTGAGAGGTTTGTTGGCCATGTTGCGGCTGTGGAAGGTCTTGAGGATTTCCTTCTGCATCCGCGTTTCTTCGTTCTGCTCGGTTTGGGCAAAAACATTGACGGCGATAAACATCGCCGTCAATGTGAGAATTGTTTTCTTCATTGTTGTCTTAATTTCTGGGTTTGAGTGAAAGAATCTCACGAGCCTCGTCGCTGGTGGCCACCTGGCGACCCAGCAGTTTGGCCATGCGGACCACCTTGTCCACCAACTCGCCGTTGCTCTTGGCCAGCACTCCGCGCTCCAAGTAGAGGTTGTCCTCAAAACCCACGCGCACGTTGCCGCCCATCACGATGGCGGGAGCGGCCAGCGTGAAAGCGTGGCGGCCGATGCCAGTGGCGGTCCAGGTGCTGCCTGCGGGTATCTTGTTTACCAGCCAGCAGAGGTTGTCGACGGTGGCGGGGGTGCAGCCGGGAACACCCAACACGAAATTAAATTGCATGGGATTGCCAGGTACCTCACCCTTGCGGGCCATAGTGAGGATGGTGTCCAAGTGACCCATTTCGAAGCACTCGTACTCGGGTTTGATACCCTTCTCGATCATGCGTTTGCCAAAGGCACGCATCGTCGGCATCGTGTTGTCGAAAATGTCGTCGCCGAAGTTGCAGGTACCGCAGTCAAGGGTGGCCATTTCGGGGACGGGGGTCGTGTTGGTCGAGTCGAGACGCTCGTCGGGGGTCATTCCTACGGCACCGCCCGTGCTGGGAATCAAGATCACGTTGGGGCAAGCCTTCAGGATGGCCTCCGTGCACTCCTGGAAGCGCACGTGGCTCTGCGTCGGCGTGCCGTCGTCCTCCCGGACATGCAGGTGCACGATGGCGGCGCCAGCGTCGACGGCGCTCTTCGCCTCGCGGACGATCTCCTCTACCGTGTAGGGGACGTTGGGGTTCTGTTCTTTGGTGACTTCTGCGCCGCAGATGGCGGCGGTGATGATGAGTTTATCCATAATAAAAAATATTTTTAGACTTTTAGAATCTTAGACCTTATTGTCAACTCTTAATTCTTGACCTTCATTCTCTGCCAGTCCTCCTTGTATCTCCCGCCGGCAATGCCGCTGATCTCCTGCCACTTGTTCTGCAAGGCCGACTCCTTGTTCAGCTTGCGCCACACCTCTTCGTAGATGTCCTGGTAGGTCATTCTGAAAATATTGTCTTTCTGCAGCTTCACTTCGTGCAGCAGGAAATACGTCAGGAATCCATGCTCGTGCTTCTCGAAAGCAAAGGCCGTGCGGTCGTATTCCGCCGCCAGCAGCACCACTGCGTCGCTCCGCAGGCTTGCTTTGCGGCGTTTTTTCTTCTCTTCCTTCTTGCGGTCTGCGCGGAAGATGGGTTTCCCGTCGCGCCCCTGGCCGTCAAACGACGCGTCGATCACCACCGTCAGGTTCTTCACCGGCACCACTTTGTTATTGAACTTGTTGCACAGCTCCTCGATTGAGAGGCACTGCTCGGCCAGTCGTTTCACCTCCTTCTTCTTCAGCACGATGTCGTAGGCTTCCTCTCCCTTTTTATCCTTATCCTTCTTCTTTCCGCAGCCAAAAAGCGAGCATCCGCCGCTCTTGCCCTCGAGCGAGGCTATATCCTCCGTGTTCAGTCCGTTGGGAACCAGATAGGCCACCCCGTCCAAGTCGGTGAATCCGTGACCTGCATAGCAGATGATGATGTTCGCCACCGGTACCGTCTCATCACCATTCTTTCTCGCCACAGCCTTCGACAGGTCCGTCAGCCAGTGGATGCCCTCCTGCTCAATCTCCCTTTTCGTCGCGTTGCGCAGAATCTTCACATGTCTTTGCGGCACTCCCAGCGCCCGCACGAAATACAGACTGTCGCTCAACCCGTCGTTCAGCGCATACGGCACATCCGGCACCAGCGCCGTCGTGTATTGCTCGTTCGCGATAATCAGCACATAGGTATCCGGATTCTTCTCCGCCGTCACAGGTATGTTGTAATCCACATAGTCGTCCCTCATCCGTTCTCGCTGCATGCGCTCCACGGTCTCACTGAAAACATCCCTCACACGCATCTCGATGCTCGAGCGGCGGTAGTAGTGCGTGTTCACCGAATCCCTGTATGAATGCGTCACATAGCGGTAACTGTTCACCGTTCCCCGCAGCGCAGCTATATTCTCCTCCAAATACGCACGCACTCCCTGCGCCCTCATATAAGCCAGCTGGCAGTTGTTCCTGATGCCCGTCTCCCGGTCCACCGAGATGCGCAGCCTCTCCCCGTTGAACACCACCGGGCAGTAGCGGAAGTCACCGTAGCGCCCGTCATACTCCACCGCCTGCGTAAACTCCGTCCCGTCGGCCGACGACGACAATATCACCTCCACCTCCTTGCCCCTCTCGAACACATCCCTCAGCTCTTCCTCCACAAACCTCTTTGTCAGGTTGCAGATCGCACGCGCGCTGTTCGACGAGTCCACGTCGTACGTCCCCAGCGCATAGTCGTCCGTGTAGCCCTCCAAATGCTTGCAGTTGTAACTCAGGCGGTACACCAAATCCAAATGCATCGTCCCGTCTGCCCAGAACGTGTCAATCAGGTCTGCCACAACCGTAATATAACTCTCGTCATACAACTTCTCCTCGTTCGGCAGCGCCGCCAGCGCTCCCTCAGCATAACGCTGCATCTCCCTCTCGCGGTTCGCAACCACCTGCGCCAGCGAGTCCCGGATCTCGTTCTGATAACGCCGGTTCAACATCTTCTCGCCAACCTGCGCCTTCACAGGCACCAGCGTCAGCATCATCAGCATCAATGGTATAACTCTCTTCATCTCTATTAATTTAGATTCCAAAACAAAATGCAAAAATACAAAAATTCTCCTACATGACAAAAAAAAAATCTTCCCTGCCACCTTGCCACCACCCTCGCTCCTTCTCCCCACCAAAGCCCAGTCAACTCCCTACCAACTCCTACCGCGGTAGGAGTTGGTAGGGAGTTGACTGGGAGTTGATAGGGTGTATGTGCTTAGTTGATAGATGTTTGGTGTTTTTTGTGTATTTAGGGTAATTTAAGTTAAATTTGTTTAGGCAAAAAAAGAGACGGGAGCCGTTTGGTGGGTGGGGCTCCCGTGAGGGGTGTGGATGTTAAAAAAAAAACGTGGGGGGGTGAAGGAGGCTATTCGCCAGTGATGGGTTGTATCTGCTGACGGAGGGTCTGGATGTCGAGTTGTTGGTAGGAGATGTTTGAGGGGTCGGCGAAGTGGTCGCGGTTGGCTTCGTATGTCTCGCGGTCGTATTCGGAGGCTTTGTCGAAGAGAGATCGTGCGACGAGGATGAGTACTTGGTCGGTGGAGATGCGGCGGTTGCGGTAGTCGTCGAGTTGGTTGGAGGTGAGGTATTTGGATATTTTATCGAGTTCTTTTTCGGGGAGTTGGCCGTCGGGGAGAAGCGAGCGGCGCAGTTGAGGAAAGTTGACCCAGGAGGTGATGGTTGTTTCGAGGAGGGCGATGTTTTTGTTTTTGCGGTCGGTGTAGTAGCCGAGGTAGGCGTGGCAGGGTTCGACGAAGATGACGGGTCGGAGGCCTATCTTGCGCAGGATGGAGGCGAGGAAGACGCAGGCGTCGATGCAGTTGGCCTGACGTGTGTTGTGGACTTCGTCGAAGAAGCGGATGTGCTGGACGTTGGCGCGTGGGTTGGGGTTGGGGGTGCAGGAGATGGAGGAGTAGGAAATGCCGCGGTTGAGGGCATAGTACCATACGGCGAAGGCTTGGTCGGTGACGTCGGAGGGGCGAGAGGATTGGTAGCCTTGGAGTTTGCGCACGATGCCTTGGTCGAGGATGTCGCTGAGTATCTGTTGGATGGCGGGATGTTCTTCGTTGACGTAGGCGGCGAAAAGGAAACGTGTGTCGACAACAGTGCCGTCGGGGGAGCGGAGGGAGAGTGGGCATTCGTTGACAGAACGGATGTCGAGGTGGAGGTTCTCAATGTCGACTTCCTCGTCGTTGATGTAGCAGGAGAAGGTGAGGTCGAGGGGGCGGTGTTGGCGGACGAGGCGCAACTGGTCGTACTTCCATTTGATGGAGGGATGGAAGGTGTAGGTCTGGCCCCGGGAGGGGAGTATCTCCTGAAGGATGGTGACGTAGTTAAAGGCGGAAGAGTCGACGACAATGCGTAGGACGGCGTTGTTGGCTGGAGCGGTGAGGGAGACGGAGAGGGAGGTGTCGGCCTGGTTGAGTGCGAGGAGGAGGGAGGGGTAGAGTTGACCAGCATAGAGAGGGGAGAGAGAGGCAGAGAAGTTGACTTTCTGGGGATCGAACTGTTTGTGGCTCTTGGAACCACAAGCACTGAAAAATAAAATGAGGATTAGTAAATAAGAACTATGAATCAG
Organism: uncultured Bacteroidota bacterium; assembly: GCA_902771735.1. GTDB lineage: Bacteria > Bacteroidota > Bacteroidia > Bacteroidales > P3 > Colimorpha. The sequence continues at coordinate 74,000 of CACXXO010000003.1, read as the reverse complement.
GAATTTGGCTGCCGCAGAACGATTTTGCGAAAGACCAACATTGATTCTGTTTTTTTCGATTTTCAATTTACGATGTCGGGGTTTTGGGTTATGAAGTCTGACCATTGTTGTTTGGTTGATTTGTGGTTTTTGCGTTTGGGCTTGAGCTGCTGCTGGATTTGAGCCACGGGGTTGGATAAGTGGAGGTGGCAGGTGTAGGCTACGGCGAGGGCGTCGGTGGCGTCGAGGTATTTGGGAGTTTGCTGAAAGCCGAGTATAGACTGGAGGATGGCAGCGACCTGCTGCTTGGAGGCATTGCCGTTGCCGGTGATGTGTTGCTTGATGACGGAGGGCTCGTATTCGGTGACGGAGAGGTCGCGCGAGATGGCGGCAGCTATGGCCACACCTTGTGCGCGGCCGAGTTTTAGCATGGACTGGACGTTTTTTCCAAAGAAGGGGGCCTCGATGGCGAGGTGGTCAGGGTGGAAGGAGTCGATGAGTCGTGTTGTAGAGAGGAATATTTGGCGTATGCGGAGGTTGAACTCGGGAATTTTCTTTAGGTAAAGCACATCCATGGCCACTATCTGAGGCGGCTGAGATACTTCGTCGGTGGAGAGGAGACTGTAGCCGAGGATTTGGGTGCCGGGGTCGATTCCGAGGATTAGCATTCAGAAAATGGTTAAGAGTTATGGGTGATGGTGAGGGTGAATTTGGAGTCGAGTTTTTTGCGTAGGATGTATAGGAGAAGGATATAGAGGCCGAGGGTGAAGAGAGAGAAAAGTATGACGAGGGGTTCGGAGAATCCTGCAAGGGAGAAAGCAACGACGACTGTGATGAGGAGAATGGCGGGGAGGAGGTAGGCCCACCAAGTGGCGGCAAGGCCGCGGGAATGGTCAATGGTAACGGTGACGGGCTCGCCAACGTTGTATTGCTGCCAGAGTGCAGTGGGTATGTCGAGTGTTTTGGTCTTGGATTCAGCGAAGCCACACTTGGAGTGGGCCTGACAGGCAGCGCAGGCGGAGAGGGATGTGATTTGGACGGTGACGAAGCCTTTCTTGACGGAGGTGACGGTTCCGGGATGTTGCATGATGTGTTAATTGGTTTAATTGGTTTAATAGGTTTAATGGCTTAGCGGAAGGATATGATACCGTTGCAGTTGCGGACGCAGCGTCCTTGTCTGTCGATGGTGATCGGCCGTCCCGAGAAGTAGACTTCGGCGCGGCCGTAGCGGAAGGAAGGCGCGATGTCGAAGATGAAGGGAAGGAAGATGTCGCCGTTGGTGTCGATGTAGCCCCAGGCGCCGTCTTTGCGTACCGCCGCGAGGCCTTCGGAGAATTGGTAGGCTTCCTCGAAATAGAAGGGGATGGCGAGGTTGCCGTCGCGGTCGACGTAGCCGAGGCGACCGTTTTGCTCGACGAGGGCGAGTCCGTCGAAGTAGACATATTTGCGTCCTTTGGGAGTGCGGTTGGAGTATTGGAGAGGAAGAATCGGGTGCCCAAGGGTATCGATGATGCCGCAGAGGTCGCCGAGTCGGACAAAGGCGCGATTGTCGATGAAGGGGCCTATCTCATCGTATTGGCATGGAATGACTTCGTTGCCAAAGGTGTCAAGGTAGCCTAACTTGCCGTTGCGAGAGACACCGATGCGGCCGTCGGCAAGGAGAGTTATGGGACGGAAGAGTGGTTGCGTGACAGGATGACCGGGGTTTTTGGAGTTTAGGTTGAAGAGGGCCAATCCTTCGTTGTCTCCGGCAAAGACGAAGCCGTGGTCGGGCATGGAGAGTTCTTCATAAACGGTGGGGAGAATCTCGTTGCCGAGGGTGTCGATGATACCCCAACGGTCATAACGGCGGACGGGGGCGAAGCCGTCGATGAAAGACCGCGCGTTTTGGAACGAGGGAGGAAAGAGCTGTCGTCCGAGGGTGTCGATGAAGGTGTATAGAAGGTAGGCGGAGTCGATGACGAGAGCAACGGCTGCACGTCCTTGGAAGAAGGTGGTGGCGTCGCGGTACTGGATGGGAATGACTATGTTGCCTTGAAGATCGGAAAAACCGATGTTTTCGCCGTCATAGACGAGGATGCGGTTGTTGGAGGGGTGCCGTACTTCGGCATAGCGACAGGGGAGGACTTGTCGGCCCGAGGAATCGATAAGGCCGGCGAGAAGTGGACGGTCCTGTCCTGGCTCGACGGAAACGGAGGAGTCCTCAATCCATACGCGACAATAGCCGCCGGAGAACTGGTCGACATAGCGGAAGATGTTGGGGAAAAGGACTTTGCCGTCGCTGCGGCGGAAACCGTAGAGGTCGCCTTCGCGTGTGGTTTGAATTCCGTCGACATAGACGATGTCGCAACCGCAGGTGGTGTCGGTGTCGTAGGTGATGTTTTGCGCGTGCGCAGAATTGAAAATTGATGGTTGAAAACAGAAAAGCAAAGCTACACATAATATTATGCGCAGTCGACTATTCTTGTTATGTTTTATCTTTTTCAAATGCGTTTGATGTTTTCCTGTTGGCACCATCCTGTTGTGCCGTCGGAGAGGGTGATTTTGTGCCAGCCGGCAAGTGACTCGGTAATGGTTACTTTGGTGCCCTCGTGGAGGATGAGTTTGTCGACACTCTGGTGTTCGGGGGAACTTTTGACAGTTACTGAGGGCTCGAGGACAATGGCTTCAGCGTGGGAGTTGAAGTGTTGTGTGGAAGCTATGAGGAACCACACTGCGAGAATCAGGAGAATACCGGCGGAGATGAGGGTGGCGAGAGATCCTTTGCGGAGAGAAATCTCGCGGGATGTGACGAGGAAGAAGACCGCTATGGCAACGATCAGGACAAGGATGATTACGATGGTGCGCCAAGAGGAGGGGGAGAGACGGGTGACGAGTGCGTCGTACCAATTGACGAGGAAAATTTTGGGAAGGGAGGTGATGCGGTCTGCAGTCTTGCTGTTGGCCAGTTCGAGATTTTGACGGGCGTCACTCATGCCGGGTTCGAGCCTGAGGGCACGTTCATAGTTAAGAATGGCACGGCCGAACTGACCCATGCGATAGTATGTGTTTCCGAGGTTATAGTAGAGGTCGGCGGAAGCGAAACCGTCTGTCAGCACGGACTCGTAACCTGCCGCGGCACCCTGATAATCTTTGATGCGATAGAGCGAGTCGGCATCTTGTGCATACCCCACTTTCAGTTGAGCTGGGGAAATCATCGCATTTGCTGCGGGGGCAAGGAGAATTGATATTGTCAGTAGGATGAGATACTTTTTCATTTTGTTACAGTGTTATAGTTCGGCAATCATAATCAGGGATTCGTCGTAGATGGTTTGTTTCTGGGCGTGGGCGTCGCCGGGGGCAAAGCGGGCGATGTCGACGTCCTGAAGCACCTTCATGATGCTCTCCTGCTGCTCGTTGGGCACCTGTTTTTCGACGAGGCAGGCGCTGACACTGTCACGATTGAGCTGAGAGAGAGGAATGGAGTATTTGTCGGAGAGACAGCCCCAGATGGCTTTGTAGATCTCCTCGTAGAAGGCGTTGGTATCGTCAGAACCGAGGAGCGCGGCGGCTTTTTTCAGACGGCGGCGGGCAATACGGGTGGCGCGTTTCTTACGCATGCCGGTCACGTCGAGGGTATCGGCTTGGTGTTTCTTTGTCTGGAAGATGGCTGCAACGGTGAGCAGACCGATGACGGCGATGGAAAGGAAGAAAGGAAGACCTGCGTGTTCTTCGTCGGTGGCGGTGTCGAGGTCGTCGATGGGATGGATGTAGTTGATGTCGCGATTGAGGAGGGTGACGTCATCCTTGATACTCGAAGTCGAGGCTTTGCCTTTTGCCACGTCGATGGTCTGTTCGGGGATAGTGAGGGTGACATATTGTGCGGTGGATGGGTCGAAGTAGATGAAGCGATAGGCGGGGATGGTGAATTTCCCTTGGCTGCGAGGGATGAGTACCCATTCATAGGAACGGTTTCCTGAGACACCGTTGTCTCCTTTGTTGATGTTATCCTCAATTTGGGGGTCGTAGACCTCGAAGGAAGATGGAAATTGCGGCGAAGGAGGAGTGATAAGCATCAAGTTGCCATGGCCGCTGACAGTGAGTCGGTAGGAAACGGCCTCATTGGCTTTCACTTTGTTGAGATTCAGGCCTCCCTTGACAGTGAAGTTGCCCACGGCACCGCTAAAGTCGTCGGGACCGGAGGGAAGGGGTTTTACGTTGACCTGTACGGGTTTGGTGTGTAGGGGATATTCGACGGCTTGGGCCATATTGAAGAAGGGGTCGTCGAAAAGGTCGAGCAGGGTGCCGGTGCGGCGACGCTGGCGTTGGACCATGGCCAGCACGTTAAGGTCGAGGGGGTCGATGGATAGTTTTCCGCTTTCCTGTGCGAAAAGTGCACCGCGGCGTATTTCGGCCACTTGATAGTGTTGCCCGTTGACGGTCTCTTCGTATTGCTTAATTTGCTTGTTGGCACTGAGGTCTTCGGCCCAGAATCCTTTGTTTCCGGGCAGTTTTTCCATACCCACTTGGCTGAGGGGGACTTGGGTGTAAACTTTGTATGTAATGATGATTTGTTCGCCCTGATAAGGGTGGGTGTTGCTCACAGAAGCACGCGCAAAGAGGGTGTTGGCGTCGATTTTCGAGGCAGGCTGAGGTTGCTGGGCCCAGGGATCGTAGGCCTGGCGGCGCTGTTGCTGGGCCTGCTGTTGTTGCTGGCGCTGCTGTTGTTGGGCCATGCTCATCTTCTCTACCTTGATGGTAAAACTGTTGGTGGAGAGCTTCTTTCCGTCGACGGTGCATGTGGCGGACCCGATGGTGAAGGTGCCTTCCACATCGGCTGTGAGAGTGTAAGAATATGTGGTCTGTATCGAGTTGGTTATTTGTCCGTTGTACATCGTGACAGACTGTTGGGTGCCACGGTTGGGTCCCGAGCGGAGGGAGAACCCTTTGAAAGTGGGCCCTTGAAAATCGCGGGCGTTGTCGTTGATGACAAAGTTTACCTTGAAATTGTCACCAAGATAGACTTGCTTGGGGGCTTGCACGGTCATCTCCTGAGCTCGGAGACCCAGTATGCCCATTAAACCTATAAACCCTATGATGAATATCTTTCGCATAATGTCCTTTTTGTTTTTTTACCAGTCTTTGTCACTGTGGTGGGCACCGGCAGCCTGCACCTTCTTGGCTTGGTCTTTTAGAGATTGGCGTTCGTTGTTTTTCACAGCCTCCAACATGCGTTCAGCATCTTGTTTGCGTTGCTCCATCTTGTTGGGCCGTTTCAGTCCTTTATTGTCTTTAGGGTCCTGTTCGTCTCCTTGTTGGTTTTGACCCTGTTGACCTTGTTGGTTATTGTTTTGCTGATTCTGCTGGTTCTGTTGTTGCTGCTGGTTCTGTTGGTCTTGATTTTGTTGGTTTTGCTGATTCTGTTGGTTCTGCTGCTGATTTTGTTGTCCTTGCTGGTTTTGCTGCTGTTGCTGTTGTGCCTGCTGAAGGAGCCGACGGGCGTAAGCCAAATTGTATCGAGTGTCTTCGTTCTTGGGGTCGAGTTTCAGGGCATCCTGATAGTTCTGCACGGCTTGCTGGAACAGTTGCATGCCCTGCTCCTGATTTTCCATGCCAGCTTTGAGATAGCTGTTCCCTTTGTTGTGAAGGGCTCGAGAACGCTGGTTGTCACTGATGTCGGCACTCTGCAGTGCTTGGTCGTAGTGACGTGCCGCCTCGTCATATTTTTTCTGCCTATAAAGGGCGTTGCCCAAATTGAACTGCCCACGATAGTCCATGCTGTCGTGCTCCAATGCGCGACGGTACTGCACCTCGGCTTTGTCGTATTTTTCTTTCTTGTAGCTTCGGTTGCCATCGCGCAGTTGCTGCCGGTCGGCCTGAGCCTGTAGCGTATGGAAATTTGAAAATTGAAAATTGAAAATTATAAGTATGAACAGTAGTTTCTTCATTTTTCTCCCTCCTCATTAAAAAGTTTCCATTTTCTGTTTCTGCGCTCATAGATGAGTACTTCGGCTAACAGGCACAGCAGACCTGCTACCAGTGGGTACATGTAGCGGCTTTCGTAGGCGCTGAACACAGCCTCGCCCATTTCCTCTTTGTCCAATCCTTTGATGACCGACGTGATGTCGTTCAACCCGCTACCGGCGTTGCTGGCGCGCACGTAGGTGCCGTTGCCGGCATGGGCTATCTCGCGTAGCATCTCTTCGTTGAGTTGGGTCATGATGATGCTGCCGTTTTTGTCGCGTTTGTAGTTGTTAGTGCGTCCACGAGGACTATATTCGGGAATGGGGGCCCCTTCGGGAAGACCCATTCCGATGGTGCAGACGCGGATGCCTTCTTTTGCGGCCTCTTTGGCGGCGCCCACGGCATCATCTTCATGGTTCTCGCCGTCGCTGATAACAATGATGGCGCGCCCTTTGTTGACCTCCCACTGGCGGTCGGGGTCGCCATAACCGAAAGTCTCCATGCCTTTCTCTATGGCGTCGCCGATGGCGGTGCCCTGCGAGGCTATCATGTCGCAACTCACCTGGTCAAGGAAGAGTTTCGTGGCGCTGTAGTCGTTGGTGAGCGGCATTTGGATGAAACTTGTGCCGGCGTAAATTACCAGACTCACGCGGTCACCTGTCAGAGTGGAGAGCAAGTTGGTAACCACCTTTTTGCTTCGCTCCAGTCGGTTGGGCTGTATGTCCTCGGCCATCATACTGTTCGACACGTCGAGGCAGATGGCTATGTCGCTGCCCGAACGTTTGCCTTTCTCGATACGGGTACCAAACTGGGGGTTGGCCAGCGCCACTATCAACAGGCTAATACCTGTGAGTGTCAGCGCCATCTTGAATGGTGGGCGCCACCCTGAACGGTCGGGAATCAGGCGTCCGAACATTGTCCGATCGCCCCATCGCTCTATTCTCTTCCTTTCGCGCCAGCTCATCGCTCCCCACAAAATCCCTGCCAACGCTACAACCGCCAGCAGCCAGAGATATTCTATATGTTCAAAATGTACCATCTTAACTTTTAACTTTTAACTCACCACTTGAACCATCCCCACCTTATCAGTACTTCGGCGATTAAAGCCAGCACAGCTATCCACAGCCAAACGGCATATTCGTCTTTGGTCTGGGCATACTGTGTCACGTCGATCTTGCTTTTCTCCATCTCGTCGATTTGGTCGAAGATTTCCTTGAGGGCTTTCTTGTTGGTGGCGCGGAAGTAGCGGCCGTCGTTGGTGGCGGCGGCCATTTGGCGCATCAGGGGCTCGTCAATCTCCACGTCGATATTCTGGTAATGCACTCTTCCGAACTGGTCCCGCATGGGGTAGGGGGCTTTGCCCAGCGAACCCACACCGATGGTGTAGAGTCGGATGTTGTAGAGGGCGGCAACCTCGGCGGCGCTGAGAGGGTCCATGCTGCCTTGGTTGTTGACACCGTCGGTCAGCAGGATGATAACCTTGCTCTTGGCCTCGCTGTCCTTGATTCGGTTGATGGCTGTGGCCAGTCCGTCGCCCAAGGCTGTGCCGTCGCGCATGGTGCCGCTCTTGAGATTGCCCAACTGCTTGAGCAGCACATGGTGGTCTATCGTCAGGGGCACCTGCGTGAAGGCCTCGCCGGCAAACACCACCAGCCCCATGCGGTCGTTTTTGCGCCCTTCGATGAAGTCGGCGGCAACCTTTTTTGCCGCTTCCAACCGGTTGGGTTTGAAGTCTTCGGCAAGCATCGACCCCGAAAGGTCCATGGCCATCACAATGTCGATGCCCTCCACCGTCATCTCTTGACGGCTTAACTGGCTTTGTGGACGTGCCAACGCTACCACGATGGCTCCCACGGCCATCACCCTCAATGCGTAGGGCAGCCAGCGCAGGCGGGCACGAAGAGTTTTCTTCACGCCCTCGAAAAGCGAGATGTTCGAATGCTGCAGGGCGGCCTCCTGTTTGCGGTAGCGCCACAGCCACCAGCCAGCCATCAGCGGCACCAGCAGCAGCCCAAGCAGCATCCACGGATGTTCAAACGTGAGGTTATGCATCCTTCACCTCCTCTTTAGGTTTTACTTGTTCCCATAGACTCTTCACAAATTCCACTGCCTCCGTCATCGAGCGGTCGTGCTCGTGAGGCAATGGCTCGCTCTTGGCGAATTTCACCAGGTCGGCCGTGGTGAAGATGTCTCGCAGCAGGTTGCTCTCCACATTCCAATTTCCATTATCCATTTCTTCGATGGTCTCGTCGCTGGTCATGTCGGTGGCACGGATGCCCGTAGACTCTTCGATGAAGGTACGCACCGTGTCGGTCAGTTCGGTGTGGTATTCCTTGGTGCGTCCCGCCTGCCACAGTTGTTTCTGTCTCAAGGCTTCCAGGTTGTCGAGGGCGCGTTCTTCGGGAGTGCGGCTGTCGACAGGCTCACTGCTCAGCCACTCTCTCACCTGGCCGCTTTTCCATTTCTTCCAGAACCACCATCCGGCAAAGGACAGTGCCAATATGCCAAGTCCCAACAGCACCCAGCGGAATATTTCCCAGAAGGTATAGGGCACTTTCTCTATTGGCGCTATGTCGCGTATCTCGGCTGTCGTGGTATCAATGTCGACATCCAGCACTGTGAGCTGGAGAGAGTCGTCGGGGCTCAGCTTCACATAGTGCACTCCCGGCTCAAAACTCGTCAAGGTGGTATACATGGTGTGCTGTGCGCTGTCGAACTTCTGGTCGAGGGCCACAATGCCGTTCTGGCTCAATTGCTCCGTCGAGGGATAAGTACGGGCGCGTTGGATGCTCAGGGTCGTCTGGTCGCCCAGCTGGATGGTGTCGGCACTCAGCTTGGCCACCGCCTGCCCCCTTGCTTCGCCCATTAGCCCCATTAGTCCTATCAGCCCTATAATGATTGTCTTTCTCATTGTCTTAACTTCTCCTTGCAAGTAAGTTTTTCAGCGGCTTGACAAAGTCCTCGCCCGTCCAGAGCGTGGCCATGTCGATGCCGTAGCGCTTCATGGTGGTGTCCACCTTGCGCTCATGCTCGGCATAACGGGCGTCGGCCATACGGCGCACCTCTGCGTTGCCAGTGTCAATCCACACGGTGCGTGTGCTCTCGGGATCGTAGAACTTCACCAATCCCAGGTTTTTCAACTCTGCCTCGTGGCGGTCCACCAACCGTAGTGCCACCAGGTCGTGCTTGCCGGCCACCAGCTTCAGTGCGTCGGTCCATCCCGTGTCGTAGAAATCGCTGAGCAGGAATGTCGTGCAGCGTTTCTTGATGGCATTGCTGAAGTAGCGCAAGGCTTGGCTGAGGTCGGTGCCGTTGCTCTCCGGGCGGAAGGTGATGAGTTCGCGGATGATGCGCAGGATATGGGTTCGGCCTTTCTTCGGCGGGATGAATTTCTCTATCCGGTCGCTGAAGAGGATCATACCCACCTTGTCGTTGTTGGCTATGGCACTGAACGCCAGGGTGGCGGCCACCTCGGCGGCCAACTCTTCCTTGAATTGCCCGTTGGTGCCAAACCGTCCGCTGCCGCTCACGTCCACCAGCAGCATCACCGTCAACTCGCGCTCCTCCTCAAACACCTTCACATAAGGGTGTGCCAGACGCGCCGTGACGTTCCAGTCGATGTTGCGCACGTCGTCGCCGTATTGGTATTCGCGCACCTCGCTGAACACCATGCCGCGCCCCTTGAAGGCCGAGTGGTACTCGCCGCTGAACATCTGTTGGCTCAGACCTCTCGCCTTGATCTCTATCTTGCGAACTTTCTTTATTATGGATTCATCCATAACTCTTAACTCCTAACTCTTAACTCTTAACTAAAATCAAGGCACATCCACTCTGTTCAGCACCTCGTTCACCAGCTCCTCGCTGGTCACGTTTTCGGCCTCGGCCTCATAGGTTAGGCCGATGCGGTGGCGCAGCACGTCGAGGGCGATGGCGCGCACATCCTCGGGGATGACATATCCGCGCCGTTTCATGAAGGCATAGGCTTTGGCGGCGGCCGCCAGGTTGATGCTGCCACGCGGTGAAGCACCGTAGCTGATCATCGGAGCAATCTTCTCCAGGCCGTACTCTTTCGGGAAACGGGTGGCGAAGACTATGTCGGTGATGTAGTTCTCAATCTTCTCGTCCATATACACCTCGCGCACCAGCTCGCGGGCCTTCATGATGTCGGCCGGCTTAAGGATGGGCTGCTGATTGTTGGAACCCATCAGTTGCCCGTTCACCACCTGGTGCAGTATCTCTTTCTCCTCCATGCGCTTGGGATAGGTGATGACCACCTTGAGCATGAAACGGTCCACCTGGGCTTCGGGCAGGGGATAGGTGCCCTCCTGCTCAATGGGGTTTTGGGTGGCGAGGACCAGGAAAGGCTCCTCTAGACGGTAGGTCTGTTCGCCGATGGTCACCTGGCGCTCCTGCATGGCCTCAAGCAAAGCGCTCTGCACCTTGGCGGGAGCGCGGTTGATTTCGTCGGCAAGGATGAAATTGCTGAAAATGGGGCCCTTCTTCACTTGGAAAGCCTCGCTCTTCTGGCTGTAGATCATGGTGCCAAGCAGGTCGGCGGGCAGCAGGTCGGGCGTGAACTGGATGCGGCTGAACTTGGCGTCGATGGCCTTGGCAAGCGTGGTGATGGTCAACGTCTTGGCCAATCCCGGCACGCCTTCAAGCAGCACGTGGCCGTTGCTCAGCAGACCTATCATCAGGCCTTCCACCATGTGTTTCTGGCCCACAATCTGCTTGCCGACTTCCATTGTCAGCATCTCCACCATGGCGCTTTCGCGTCCGATTCTCTCGTTCAATTCCTGAATGTTCACAGATTCCATATTTCCTTATTATTTTATAGTTTTCAGTCTTTTTTTCCGTGTCGCGTCCTTTCGGTCGCGCACTTTTTTTGACTCTATTAACTCCGAAAAAGTATCTTTATTGCCTATTTAATATTTTTTATAAAATTAATTTATGCACACCTTATCAACATCCCCAACCATGTTTCTTTTTTCTCCCTCGAAAGGTGTCTTTCCCGAGGTCGGGAAATGCCGTTTCCGAGGAAAAAATGAAATGTTAAAATTAACTTAAAATTACCTTCAGGAAAGGTTAAAAACGCCTTTCCACACCCTAAACCCTAACTACGTGATAACCACCTATGAACTCCCTACCAACTCCTAACCAACTCCTACCACAGTAGGTGTTGGTAGGAGGATGGTAGGGTGGGGAAGGGGCGACGACATTTTAACATATCGTCTGGCATTATTTCCCCCCTCCGCGATGCGCCACTGCGGAGGGATGGAGGATGGCTGTTGATAAAAAAAATGAATAAAAAATCTATATATATTAAAAAAATGTGTATCTTTGTACATTAATTGTTTAACAGGAAAATAAAATATCTAATTAATTATTAATATCTTATGAAAAGAAACAAAGTACTTCTCGGCTTGTATGTAGGCCTTTTGACTTTGGCTGGAGGCGTTGCCAACGCCCAAACCGACAGATTCTATGAGATTGGACCTGACAATGTCGGCGGTCAAATCTCGAGCATCGTCGTAGCCCGTGAGGACACAAGCCGCAACACGCTCTATGCTGGCGCCACTACCGGCGGTCTCTTCCTCAAATCGGGAAGCAGCACAATTCTCCACAACCTCTACCACAACCTCGGTACCGATGAGGCCAGGGCCAACACCCTCTCCAAGCTCTACGACACGTGGCACCATGTGCCCTTCATCCAGAACGGCAAGGAGGTCTCCCTCCCCATCAGCTGCATGGCCCAGACTCCTTCCAACGAAATCATTATCGGTACCGGTAGCGACAACTACGCTTACGGCACCACCTACAACAAGATGTCGCGCATGGGCATGGGTATCTATCGCTATAACCCTGCTACCAACGAATTCAAACTGATACCCACCACGGCCGTCTCCGCTACCGACACCAATTTCAAGACCATCAACGCGATTGAGTACTACCACGGCAACGGCACCCTTTACCTCTACGCCGCCACCAACGCAGGCCTTTACCGCTGGGTCGTCATCGACGGCAGCGACAGCTGGACTGCCACGCCTACCCGCGTCTTCGCCGGCCGCGTCGACAATCTGGTCATTTCGCGCACCCATCAGACCGCCTTCTTCTCCAGCGGCAACCAGCTCTATCGTATTGGCGACGTCACCGCCGGTTCTTCGAGTCTGAACCCCATCAACATTTCCTCTTCGAACCCGGCTTTCGGCGGCAGCAATATCGCCATCAAGCTCGCTGTCTCGCAGACCGACACGACGTTCCTCTATGCTATGGTGATTAAGAATACCGGCCTTATGGACGCTATCTATATGACCAACAACGAGCAGACCTGGACCCGCCTGACTACCTCCACTGTCATGCCGATGACCTACACCTCGGGTGCCAACTGCGGTGCCCTCGCCATCGACCCGACGAACCCCCGCCGTATTATTGTCGGTGGCACCAACGTCCTCCTTGGTGAAGGCTTTGTCGACGGTTCCTACTTCCAGTGGACCACTGCTTCGGCCAGCGAGTTCGAGCTCAACTATGGCGACTACATGTCCACCGTCTATGGTAGCCTCTCCTTTGTCCACTCCGGCATTCAGCAGATTGTACCTGTCTACCACACCGATGCCTATACCGGCTACCACACTGTCTACTTCGCCACCGACGGCGGTATTTACTCCTCCAAGTTCTACGGCCGCAACGGATTCGACACTGTCTTCAACGAAAACCGCGGCCTGAACAATATCCAGATCAATGGTCTCGCTGTGGCTCCCGACGGTACTCTCATCATGGGTGCCAGCAACAATGCCTGCCCCATCATCGAGACTCACCTTGCCCACCATGGCGGCAACCCCGTTATTTCTTGGTATGACAACGGCTCCCTCGGCAACGTCAACCACACCGCCAACGTCCTTTGGACCGGCAACGGCGGCGCTGTTGCAGCCTCGGCATTCCAACAGATCTATCCCCAGTCGCGCCGCACCATCTTCGTCACTTCCGAGAATGCCCAGATTGGTCGCTCCTATGCCGACTACCTCGACTATACCAACACCAACACCTGGACCACCGGCCTTAACTTCCGCAGCAAGTTCATCTTTGGCGAGTCCGGCCCCACCATCGGCTCCATCTCCCTCTGGGAAACTACCGAGAACACACACTTCAACAGCTATCTGAGAATGGCTGTAGACACCCTCGGTTACATCTTCCGCAAGAACGGCAATAATTGGGATACCATCTGGGTCAACGACACCGCCTATGGTGCCAACCGTGGTGGCAACTTCCAGATCCGTCGTGGCGACAAGGCCCTCTTCCACAGCCGTGGACATGCCGACTATCCTTTCGAGTATGTCTTCGACAACGCCCAGCGTGCCAAGGATTCCGTTACCGTCCTTAACCCCATCCAGTCGCGTCTGCTCTTCATCGCCGACCTTCCTCCCGCAGGTACGTCCGACGTTGAGTCGAACTCGCGTGGTGTTTGGTTCTCCTGGAATCCTACCGACTTCACCAAGGTGTTTAACCAGAACGATTTCGACGGACAGATCCACGAAGGTCACCACTATTTCTCCGACATCTATTTCATCCAGCGCACTCCCGGCACCAGCTCGGCCAACCACTATCCCCGCCAGGCTGTTTTCAGCCGCGATGCCCGCTTTGTCTATATCTCGACTTACGACGTTGCCACCCACAAGTCGATGCTCGTCCGCGTCAGAGGCTTCGAGAATGTCGACTTCTCGTCGCCCGACTATGCCATCTATGACACCCTTATCTTCAAGCGCCCGAACCCCGTCCTCGCTGTCGACACTTTGCGCTTCAATGGCGACATTTGGTTCCCCCGTCCCATCAGTAACATCGCTGTCGACCAGCGCGAAGGTCAGGACCGTCTGATTCTTACTTTCGAGGATTTCTCCGACGCCATGGCCAACGTTGCTGTTGTCAACAACGCCAGCACCGGCAGCTACACCATCACCCCGATGCCTCTCGCCGATGCCAGCATGCCCGTCTATACCGCTATTGTTGAGGATTCCACCGGTACCATCTTTGTCGGCTGTGAGACGGGTGTCTACACTCGTACTACCACCGGCAGCTGGCAGTCCTACAACAAACTCACTGGTGTCCCTGTGACCGCCATCGTGCAGCAGACCAACAAACTGCCCATCCGCCACAATCTCACCCATACCGGTATCGCTCCCAACCACTTCGTTTTTGCCAAGACCAAATGGCCGCGTGCCATCTATTTCGGTACCTATGGTCGCGGTGTCTTTATGGATATGCAGTATGTGACCGACACTGTCAATGAGGTTGTCGACTCCAACGACTTCAACCCCGTGAACATCCCCACGGTCCACACTATCGGTCTCAACAGCGTCAAGCTGTTCCCCAACCCCGTCTACGATGAGGCCAACATGGTTCTCAACGCTGCCATCGCCGGTAAGGGCGAGCTCCGCGTTTACGACCTCAATGGCCGTCTCGTGATGACCCGCAACCTCGGTCACATTGCTGAAGGTGAACACACCTACAGCATCGACTGCACCGGCATGGCCAAGGGTATGTATCTGATTAACGTCACCATCAGCGGCCACACAGCTACCGCCAAGATGATTGTCCGCTAATCAGGGCGTCAAGGACAATAAAAAAAAAAGAGGTACCGCCCGCGGGCAGTACCTCTTTTATAATAAATGAATACAATATTATATAATAGTAGATGAACACAAACCTTGTAGAAGAACTGAAATGGCGCGGCATGATTCACGACATCATGCCCGGCACAGAAGAACAACTCAACAAAGAAATGACTACGGCCTATGTGGGCATTGATCCCACCGCCGACTCTCTTCATATTGGTCACCTCGTCTCCATCATGCTTCTAAAACACCTCCAGATGGCAGGACACAAGCCCTTGGCTGTCGTAGGAGGCGCTACCGGCATGATTGGCGACCCCTCCTTCAAGGCCGCCGAGCGCAAACTCCTCACCGTGGAGGAAATCCAGCACAACGTGCAGTGTATCCGCCATCAGCTCGAGCGCTTCCTCGACTTCGACAACTCTGTCAACGGCGCCGAGATTTGCAATAACTACGACTGGATGAAGGACTATCTCTTCCTCGATTTCATTCGCGATGTGGGCAAACATATCACCGTCAACTACATGATGACCAAGGACAGCGTGAAGAAGCGCATGGAGACTGGTATCTCATTCACCGAGTTCAGCTATCAGCTGCTTCAGGGCTACGACTTCCTGACCCTCTACCGCACCAAGGGTTGCAAGCTCCAGATGGGCGGCAGCGACCAATGGGGCAACATCACCACCGGTACCGAGCTCATCCGCCGCATGGAAGGCGGCGAGGCTTTCGCCCTCACCTGCCCGCTCATCACCAAGGCCGACGGCACCAAGTTCGGCAAGACCGAAGGCGGCAATGTGTGGCTCGACCCCGCAAAGACCAGCCCCTACATGTTCTACCAGTTCTGGCTCAACTGCTCCGATGTCGACACTGCGCGCTATATCCGCATCTTCACCCTCTTCTCGAAAGAGGAAATCGAGGCCATGGAGAAGCAGCACGCCGAAGCCCCCGAGCAGCGCATTCTGCAAAAGGCTCTGGCCAAGGACATCACCATCCGCGTCCACGGCGAAGAGGCATACAACACCGCCATCGCCGCCAGCGAACTCCTCTTCGGCAAGGCCACTACCGAGCAGCTCAATGCTTTGGACCGCGAGACACTGCTGAGTGTCTTCGAGGGCGTGCCGCAGTTCAGCGTCAGCCGCACGGCCATCGAGGCCGGTGCTTCGCTGGTGGACCTCGCCGCCGAAGTGGGCATGTTCGCCAGCAAGGGTGAAATCCGTCGCGAGCTGAAGCAGAACTCCATCTCTGTCAACAAGCAGAAGGTCGGCGAGGGCGCTATGCTCTCCGCTGCCGACATCCTTGCCTCCGGCTGCATCCTTGTGCAGAAAGGCAAGAAGAACTACTACATCCTCAACGTGGAGTAGAAAAGTTCATTACATGAGAAGGCCCGCCATTCGGCGGGCCTTCTTTTTATTCCTTAAATCCATGCGGCTTCTCATGGAGCCAAATTGTGCAGTCGGTAAAGTCGGGGTTAGGCTCTCCTGTTCCCCGCAGTATAAGGTACTCGTACCAGATACGGTTGCCTCGATCGTAGTAGTCCACATGACGGATGGGTTTTCTCCTCATTAGTATTCGTATACAAAAGGATTCATCCATGTGCAGCACAAGGTAGAGCTCATCTTCTGAGAGCCCCCAAAATTTGGAATCGCTGGTCAGATAGGGACGCCATTCCCAACGCCCATCCAAATGGGTGATATACAGCGTGTCGCCATACCCGATGACGCGCCCTATGGTGTCAATCTCCCCCACGGCGCGCAGCCGCTCGATGGCTGTCACCTCGGCGTAAGGGCTTCTGCCCATTAGGTCTTTTCGGTCGCGCCATACTGTTATGGTCATCTTCACGCTGTCGCGGTAATCGATATCGACCAATTCCAGACTGTCGTTCAATCCAACATTATGATATTCTTTTCCTTCATAAACAAATGCCACCGCTGAGGCAGGAAATTCGTGCACGATGGTGTCAATCTCGCCCCGTGCTTCGTACATGTAAATATTGGTCAGCCGGGCATTAATCTGTAGGGTCGCCACTCCTTCGCGATAGTCCAAGTGGTCGAAAAGCTGTCCGTGGGCGGTTGCCGCTGCCAACAGCAGGAATAATAAGAGTGCCTGTTTCATAACAATTCATCAAGTTTCGGGTGTCCACTGACAAGCCGTCCGCCCATGGTGGCCACGCAATCCACTTGTGCCGAGCAGCAGAGCTTGTTGTCGGCCTTGCGAAAGATAGCCTGGTGGAAGATGTAGCGGATGCCCTTCTTCTCGGGCATCAGGCGGCAGACATACTCGTCGCACGGGCGCAGCGGCACTTTGTAGGAAATCTCGAAACGTGCCACCACCACATCGATGCCTTCTTCGTGTAATGCGGCAAAGCTGACTCCGCGATCCATCACATAGAGGTGGCGCGAGTGCTCCATATAGTGCTGATAATTGGCGTTGTTTACAATGCCTTGAATATCACATTCATAGTCGCGAACCATGTCGCTGTTTTCAAAGATATATTCCATGTTTATGTAACGTAAAAACCGCCCAAATATTGCCTTGTGCATCCTAAATGCTAACTATGTGATAACCACCTATGAACGCCCTACCAACGCCCTACCAACTCCTACCGTGGTAGGAGTTGGTAGGGTGTTGGTAGGGCGATGGTAGGCAAATGATGGTTAGTCGCTACAAAGGAAATGTTAATTTTAACTTTTTTTTCAAATTGTGGCCGCTATGTCATTTTTTATTCGTATTTTTGCAAATCCGTTTGGAATGTATAATTAAATAATAATATTATGACACAAACAAGTATCAAAACACTAAGAGACAGCGCAGGAATGCGTTGGACAGCATTGCTGCTTCTGGCTTTGGCCATGTTCTGCAGCTACGTATTTATGGATATTTTGTCGCCCATCAAGGACCTGATGCAGGATACCCGCGGCTGGGACAGTCTGGCCTTTGGCACGATGCAGGGCTCTGAGGTGTTCCTCAATGTCTTTGTGTTCTTCCTCATCTTCGCCGGTATCATTCTCGACAAGATGGGTGTGCGTTTCACCGCTGTGCTTTCGGGCGCCGTGATGCTGGTGGGCGGTATCATCAAATATTACGCCATCAGCGAGTCGTTCATCGGTGTCGACGAGATGGGTAACCATACGGCTCTCTACAACTGGTTCACCAACAATCTGAACTACATTCCGCTTTTTGACGAGCTTGGCGTCTCTCCCTTCTATCGCGGCATGCCCGCATCGGCCAAGCTGGCTGCATGTGGCTTCATGATTTTCGGTTGCGGCTGCGAGATGGCAGGCATCACCGTGAGCCGCGGTATCGTCAAGTGGTTCAAAGGCCGCGAAACTGCCATGGCTATGGGCAGCGAGATGGCTCTGGCCCGCCTGGGTGTGGCCACCTGCATGATTTTCTCCCCCTTCTTCGCTCATCTTGGTGGCAGCGTCAACGTGAGCCGTTCGGTGGCTTTCGGCGTGGTGCTCCTCTGCATCGCCCTCATCATGTTCATTGTCTATTTCTTCATGGACAAGAAACTCGACGCTCAGACCGGCGAGGCTGAGGAAAAAGACGACCCATTCAAGATTCGCGACCTGGGCAAGATCCTCTCCAGCCTCGGATTCTGGCTGGTGGCCCTGCTCTGCGTGCTCTATTATAGTGCCATCTTCCCCTTCCAGAAATATGCCGTGAACATGCTGCAGTGCGACCTGACGCTCACTCCTGCTCCCGAAGGCTCGTTCTGGGCAAGTCCGTCGGCCACCATCGTGCAGTACATCATCATGCTTGTCGTGGCTGCTGCCTCGTTCTCGAGCAACTTCATGAAGAAGAACAAAAACATGAAATATGGTCTGATGGGTCTGGCCGTTGTGGCCTTGATTGTCTACTGCTACATGGGCTACATGCGCGGCACCGAAGAGTCCATCTTCGCCGTGTTCCCGCTGCTGGCTGTGGCCATCACTCCCATCCTCGGCAACTATGTCGACACCAAAGGTAAGGCCGCTTCTATGTTGATGATTGGCTCCATCCTGCTGGTGGTCTGCCATCTGACTTTCGCCTTCATTCTGCCGCAGTTCAAGACCAGCCCCGTTGCGGGTGTCATGGTGGCCTACCTGACCATCCTTGTGCTCGGCGCCTCCTTCTCGCTGGTGCCCGCTGCCCTGTGGCCCTCGGTCCCCAAACTGGTTGACGAGAAGATTATCGGTTCTGCCTATGCTCTGATTTTCTGGATTCAGAATATCGGTCTCTGGCTCTTCCCGCTGCTCTATGGCAAGATTCTGAACAACACCAACCCCGAAGGCACTCCTGCCACCGAGCTTGACCACAGTGTTCCGCTGGTCATGTTCGCCTGCCTCGGCGTTGCCGCCGGCCTCATTGCCATCTACCTGAAGGCGGTTGACAAGAAGAAAGGCCTCGGCCTCGAACAGCCCAACATCAAGGCTGAATAATCGATTGAGATTTCCTTTATGTGGAGACGCGCCGTGGGGCACGTCTCCACATTTTTAAATAAGAGTATCCTATGGCAAACAATAAAACCGGTTTTACCTCCTCGTTTGGAGTGGTGATGGCTGCCGCCGGGTCGGCAGTGGGATTGGGCAACATCTGGCGTTTTCCCTACATCTGTGGCCAGTACGGCGGTGCCGCCTGCCTTTTTGTCTACTTGCTTTTCGTCTTCCTCATTGGTATGGTATTGCTGATGACGGAGTTCGTCATCGGTCGCCGGTCGGGTTATGCTCCCGAAAAGGCTTTCCCGGCACTTTGTCCCAAGCGTCCCGCATGGAAGTTGGTGGGACTGTATGGTATGTTCACCTGCTTCCTTATCCTGTCCATCTATCTGGTCATCTCCGGGTGGACGCTGGGCTACTTCTGGGAGTCGGTGACGGGGACGCTGGCCTCTATCTCCAATGACGGATTCGCCGACCATTTCGCCAGTTTCGCCGCTTCGCCTTGGAAACCTGTAGTGTTCCTGACAGTGTTTCTCGTGTTTACGCTGCTGGTCATCCTCGGTGGTGTGCAGAAGGGTATCGAGAAGGTGTCCAAACTGCTGATGCCCATCTTGCTGGTCTTAGTTCTGCTGCTATGTGTTCGTTCGTTGACTTTGCCGGGTGCTTCCAAGGGGCTTGACTACCTGTTTCATCCCGATTTCTCCCAGCTCACGTGGGAGGGCACCCTCGCCATTCTTGGTCAAGCACTGTTCTCGCTCTCCGTGGGCATGGGCGCCATGATTGTCTATGGTTCCTACATTCCACGCGACAGCAACATCCTGAAGACTGCCACATGGATTACGGTGTGCGATGTGGTTATCGCTGTGCTGGCAGGCATCGCCATCTTCCCGGCGGTCTTCGCTGCCGGGCAGGATCCCGCTGGTGGCCCTGGATTGGTTTACCAGGTATTGCCTGTGGTGTTCAACTCCATGGGTAAGGTTGGCATCCTCTTCGCGGTGGTGTTCTTCCTGCTGTTGACGCTGGCGGCGCTGACGTCGGCCATCTCGCTCCTCGAGACGCTGACGGCTTGGCTTGCCGACAAGGGCATGAAACGCAATGTGGCTGCAGTGCTTGTCTCGGTGTCCGAGGTGGTGCTGGCGGTCATTGTGGCTTACTCGTTCAGTGGTGGGCCGCTCAGCGGCATTGTTGTTGGCGGGATGAATCTGTTTGATTGGATCGACAAGCTCACCGGTGCCTATCTGCCTCCCATCGGCGCATTGCTGACGGTCATCTTCTTTGGTTGGGTGATGAAAAAAGAGGACATCTATGACGAACTCTCCAACCATGGTGTACTAAAAGTCTCGTGGTTCAAAGTGTTCTATCATATCCTCGTGCGCTTTGTAGCCCCTGCGGCATTGATTGTCTCGTTGGTGGCGGGCATCTTAACCTGATGTCTTCCCGAGTGTGCGATAAAATGCAGAAGAAGCAAGCCAAAAGGCTTGCTTCTTCTGTTTTTAAACAGGTTTATTCTTTCTTGAGCATCATGCGACCCGAGTCGGTGTCAAGGTATTGTGTTCCCTTTTCTTTGAAGACAAAGCGGCCAGATTCGAAGTCGATGTCGTAGCTGTGTGTGATGACGTTGCGGCCGAGGGTGTCAAGGACCCCGTCTGGGTTGTGTCGGGTAGTCAGTTCCTCGGTACTTATGGCAACAGGTGGTTTCTTGAGCACGAAACGGCTGCGGGTGAAGAGGGTGTCGGTATCGTTGAGAGGCTGCTCGCGAAGGGGTTGGGCAATGGTCATCGTGTCCACAATGTCGTATTTCCCGTCGAGGAGCAGCAGCGCCAGCCGGTCGGGCTCGGCGAAATAGAGCTGTACCAGGGTGTGGCCTTTAAAATTGCTCCAGTATACATCGAGGAGGTAGCAACGAGGCGTTCCCTGCATGTGCAATGCTTGTAGTGCTTGGCGATAGAAGAAGAGAGTGTCGGCAATCAGGCGGTTGTCGGTCAGCACCTCGGGGCGGAAGCGCCCGCTGCGCCAGGGGTGTTTCCTCAGGTCGTTGAAGAACATTTCTCGCGGAATGGGTGTGTGGGTGAGTTTGTGGTAGCGGTCCAGGTGACGGTAAGCCGGGTTGGAAAGGATGAGACTGTCTATCGATGCCAGCTCCTTTCGGGAATAGAAGTTATGGTCGAGGGCGTATGTGAGCAGCGTGTTGCCCACGGTGTTGCCGTTTTGGGTCGTGATGCAGAATCCATAGGTGGTGATCATGAGGGTTCTAGTGTCCGCCAGCAGGTTGGCCAACAGGCGCCGGGCGGCCTGGGGCGCTTTCTCGATGAGGATGATGCCGGCGGTGGTACGTAGGGCGGGGGAGGGGTGTGTGCGCGCCAGCGAGTCGAGGTCCTCGATGGCCAGCAGTCGGTTGAGCAGCTGACTCTCCGTGACGTCGTAATTGTTGCTGCCCCACACTTCCATCCTCGGCAGGGTGTTTTTGTTGGCGATTTCTTCGATGGCCTTGTCCACATGTTCCCTCTGTTGGCGTGAGAGGATAGAGTGGCTGTAGGCCGTGCGCTGCGAAGCGCAGGCGACGACGATAGTCAGGACCAATACTGCGACGGTGGCAAGTGCTAAGCGTTTCCTCATCCGGAATTACTTGTTTTGAGCTTGAATAAGACTTTTGTCATTTTCTCACATCTTCCATGGCTCTCTGCACGAAGCGGTTGAGCGGCACGCTGGCGCGCCACACCTTTAGCACCTCGTCGAAGAGTTTCTCGCTGCCGATGTATTTGTCTGGCATGGTGTAGCTGGTGGTGTAGTCCTTGTATTTCAACAGGTCGGAATTTTGCCAGTCGGCAGGGTAACCCTTGGGGACGCGCTGTAGTTTTTTCAGGGTGAAGAATTCGCTGCCGAAGTATTTTTTATAGCTCTTCTCGTTCATGATGGAGAGGAACTCGTCGGTGCAGTAGAATATCTCCTGGCGGATGGCGTTGAGGGCTTCGGGCGTGGGCATGAAGATGCCGCCGCCGAGGTTGCAGGTGCCCTTCAGGCCGTAGGCTTCCTCGGTACCGAGCTGGAAATAGTATCCCGGCACGCCGCTGTTCTTCGGTCCCCAGCTGCTGAGGAAACAGGCGATGTGGGTTTTGTAAGGCGTCTTGTCGGCCGAGAAGCGTGTGTCGCGGTAGATGCGATAGACCGAGTTCTTGGCCGTCAGGCCGATGAGGGTGTCGTCGTACTTCACCATCTCGTCGATAAGTGCCTGCGTGAAGGCCTCGAAGTCGGCTTTGATGGCCAGCCAGCGGTCCTTGTGGTCGTTGAACCATGGGCGGTTGTTGTTCATTGTCAGTTCCTGCAGGAAGGGCAGGGTGTCGGGGTGCAGTTGTGTGGACATATTGTTTGATTGTTATATTTCATATGCGATGTCTTTCAGCCTTCCGCGTTTGTCGAAGTAGAAGAGGGTGATGTCCACTCCCTGGCCCGTTTTGACGAGGTATCCGTCGCGTTGGATTTCCATGATGCGTACTTCCCAGGGCTTGTCTGTCATTTGGGCCATCTCTTTTTCGATGGTGCGGTAGATAACATTGTAGAGGGGAATCTGGTTGGTCCAGCAAAGGGGGAGTCCGTCGCGGAGGTTTACCATCAGCAGGCAGCGGCCGTTCTTGTCGAAGAGCATCTCGCTGCCGTCGCGGAAGACGATTCCATAGACTTTCTTACCGCTGTCCTCGAGGTGGCCGCAGAAGATTTCTTCGATGTCGTCGGGGGTGTGGCAATGGTCGTGGAAGGCGCGTGCGGCGTCGGGCAGCTGCTCATAGCCAATCTCCTCGTAGGGCTTGTGCTCGTCGACAAAATATTCGAGGTACAATCCTTGAGGACTTCTGCAGGCGCCGAGGAGGAGAAGGGTAGACAGCAGGATGGCGGCTTTATTCGTCATAGCAGACAATCTTGCAGTAACGGTTGATGGTGGAGTAGTAGACCGATGTCGGTATGGCAGCGCGTATGGCGGCGGCTTGGTCGAGGGCAAGGTCGCCATAGTGGAGGCCGAAGAGTTTCTGCGAGAGAGAGTCGCGCAGCTCGACGATGGCGGCGGCAATCTCGTGTCGCACGCTGTCGACGGTTGCCTCGGGGGCGCCTTCCAGGGTGAACAGCGACACAAGACCCTTGCTGACGGGGCGCTCGCCCAACAGGGGGATGTCCTGTATACTCATCTCTGGCAAGCTGTCGACGTTATCGCTGTTGGCAAGGAATCGTTTCACCTGCTCGCGCAGCTGGACGAGGTCGGTGGGCACGCGGTCGTCCACATATTCATATGTCTCTCCCGGCGGTGGTGGCGGAGGAGGGGTGTTGCGGAAATCGTAGGTAAGGCTGAGGGTCCCCGTGGAGTCTACCCACACGGCATATTCATATGTCTCTCCCGGCGGTGGTGGCGGAGGAGGGGTGTTGCGGAAATCGTGGGTAAGGCTGAGGGTCCCCGTGGAGTCTACCCACACGGCCATAAGGTTGCGCCAGCGGATTTCATAGCATTCGTCAAATGACACGCTGTCATCCGTCTGCATCAGCGTGGTGTCGAGGCAGAAGTATTCGATGGTGCGTGTCGCTATGAACTCGTTTCCTGAGTGGGTCACCCAGTTGCCGAGGGTGTCGTAGGTGTATTCGTATTGGATGGCGATGGTGTCGTAGTTTGGGTTCGTGGTGAATTGGCAGTATTCCGTCATGTCGCCGTGGTCGTTGTAGGTGTAGGCCTCGGTGCGGACGAAGTTGCCGTTCTGGGTGGTCTGCTTTGTCTTGTGGCCGTGGGCGTCGTATTCGTAGCGTGTGATGGCGTCGCCATCGGTCATGGTGACAATGCGGCCGTCGGTGTAGGTGTAGCGAGTGGTTTTTCGCCCTACGTGCTCTTCCACGATACGGCATTGCTCGTCGCAGGTGTATCGGATGGTGTCAATGGTGACATATCTTCTTGTCTGCATCGCCGGACAGCCATTGGCATCGTAGGTGTAGAACCATCCGTAGCTGTGGGTGCTGTCGTCAGCAAGGGAGATGCTGTCCAGACGGCCATCTGAGTAATGGTACAGGCGTCGTTCGCCTCCGCCATACGACCACTCCTCATATTCGGTTAGCCGTCCGTCGCGGTCGAAACTATGGCTATATGTCCAATGGGCTTCTTCTACAGGGTCTTCACCATAGCAGGACACTTCCTCGACCGGCCCGTGCAGATTGAAGTCGGCAGCTGTTATGGGCATATACAGGGTATATGATGTGTACTGCGCGTCGGCATGTGTGGCGGCCAGCAGCAGGGCGGCGGCCAGGATAAGGTGTTTGGTTTTCATAGGCTGCGGAGCCATTTGATTTCGTCTGCCCAGCGCATGGGATCGGGGGTCTCGAGGATGATGGGCATGTCGTCGAAGCGCGGGTCGTGCATGAAGCGCGAGAAGAACTCCTTGCCGAGGAAACCTTCGCCCAGCACCTCGTGACGGTCCACATGGCTGCCGGCGTTCTTCTTGCTGTCGTTGAGGTGGATGGCGCGGAGGTACTGCGGCCCTATCAGGCGGTCGAACTCCTCGAAACAGAACATATAGCCCATCTCTGTCGAGAGGTCGTAACCAGCGGCGAGGGTGTGGCAGGTGTCGATGCAGACACCCACGCGGCTCTTGTCGTCGATGCCGGCAATGATGCGGGCGATGTGATCGAACTTCCAGCCGAGGTTGGTGCCCTGCCCGGCGGTGTTCTCTATCACGGCTGTCACGCCTTCGGTCTTGCTAAGAGCCAGGTTCACCTCGCGGGCTATCTGGTCGAGGCATTCTTCTTCACTAATCTTGTTGAGATGGCTGCCGGGGTGGAAGTTGAGCATGGTGAGGCCCAACTGCTGTGCACGTTGCATCTCGTCGAGGAAGGCGGCGCGGGATTTTTGAAGGGTTTCCTCGTCGGGCGAGCCGAGGTTGATGAGGTAGCTGTCGTGCGGCAGCACCATCTCGGGCTTAAAGCCCCGGTCGACGAGCAACGCCCTGAAGCCGTCGATCTCCAGCTGCGGCAGCGGCTTGCTCACCCAGCTCCTTTGGTTGCGTGTAAACAAGGCAAAGGCATTGGCCCCGATGGCCTCGGCATTCAGTATGGCGTTTCCCACGCCGCCGCTTGCGCTCACATGAGCACCGATGTATTTTGTCATAGTTGTTATGTTTTACGACTGCAAAAGTACATTTTTTTAGTGGAATAGCAAAATTAATTTGGCTACGTCGCAAAAAGTATGTACTTTTGCACCGTCATTGTCGAGAGATATGGCGATGATGGTAGAAGAACTCAATTGCCTTACAGATCACCACCTTGAAGATGATTCGAGCCACTTTTGCTACATTGGGACTTTGCGCTTATTATAGGTGCAAGCGTCCGTTGTAGTAAATGGTTGTGGTGAACCAGTAAGGCAGATGGAACGGCTTGTACCTTTTTATTTGACGATAATAATGCACAAAACCTTATAAAATCACCACAATGAAAAAACACAGAATTCTGATGCCCTTTATTTTGTTTTCAGGAATAATCATGTCGAGCTGTACGGTCCCCTATCAGGTGGTCTCTAAGAAATCGTTCGATGAAGCTATTCTTGATGTGAAAAAAGAACTTGCAAATCAAGGATATTATCAATCTGGGAGCAATACAGATTCAAAGAATCTTCTCCAAGTTGAAGCAACCTCGTTTTCCAAGACGGCTGGTTATGGAACGAAACTGACAAATGATTATGTGATAATTGATTCATATCGTTTTATGAAGGATGATGGAAATACACTAAACTATTCCATATCGTATAAACCAAATGTCCGTCAAGGTATAGCCTATGTTTCGGAAGTTTCTATTGTTGGATGTGAAACTTCCCTTGCAAAAAACTATGATACGTTGTGCGGTGAAAAATCATCCGTAAAGAAATTGGAATCAATTCCCAAGAATACTCAACTGAAATTACATGATTATCTTGGAACTGCTGTGGTTGTTGCTTGTGTGGGGGCGTTTATATCTATGATTGCGTATATGGTGATTTCAAGCCAATAAATACACTGTAAAGCTACCAATTAACATCCCGTGCCACTGCGTAAAATGTTGCGGTGACATGGGATTCCTTCTCGCTAATCTTGTTCAAATGGCTACCGGGGTGGAAATTCAGCATCTTGAGGCCCGGCCGTCAATCTCCAACTGCGGCAGCGGTTTGCTTACCCAGCTCCTTTGGTTGCGTGTAAACAAGGCAAAGGCATTGGCCCCGATGGCCTCGGCATTCAGTATGGCGTTTCCCACGCTGCCGCTTGCGCTCACATGAGCGCCGATAAACTTAGAAGTCATAATTGTTTGGGTCATTAACTAAGAATTCGTAATAATTATAAATAAGTGTTTTTTGGAAAGTCTCGTATGAGTAGTCGAAGGTCTTGGGGAGCAAGGCGCAGAGATGACGGTAGATGTTCAGGTTGAAATGATTGCCGTGAAGGTCGTATGGGCGGTCTGGATAGAATCGCCAAAGACTGATCACTGTCTTATCATTAATATTGATATTGATAAAAATGAAATCGTCAGTGACTATGGAAATTTGGTTGGAGTCTTTATTCTCTTCGTAAAGTTTGTTCAACCATCGGTCGAACTTCACCAAACCGCCAGTCTTGACGAGATGATAAAGAATAGATCTGGAATTCCTGCTGAAACCCTTGCGAACGGCGCGGTCTTTAACGTGTTTCCGAATCATTTTTTCTGTGATGCCAAGGTCCTCGGCAGTGGCCGGACGGCTAACGTTGAGTTCTTTCATCAGGCTGTCGAGGTACAACCTTGTTGTGCTGTCCATCTCTGCGGTCTGGGTACGTTGTGCCTTTCTGGCAAGCAGCACCTGCCTGTTTCTCCACGTCGGGAAGAACTCAATCCAGGCAGAAGGCATATATATCATCTCACGGTCACTCCAATCGAGGTAACTGTTGTCTTCCGCAATCCTGACCCAATTTACCGTGTCTCCGCGGAAGGTAACGACATTTTGTGCCGCCGCCGGCAGCCATGCCGCCAGAAACAGCAGTGCAGCAAAAGTTTTGCAGTATTTCATTTTGATGTTTTTGAAACTGCAAAGATACACAAAATCGCCCACACAACAAAAACTATTTTTTTTGCAGCCGGTCAATATCCAAGAAAACAGCGTTTTCGCGCTTTCCTGGCCTTGTATACCCCATGTCACCTCCTACCTAAGTAAGGGTTGACTAAGGGAAGAGTAAGAGAGGAGTAAGAGAGGAGTAAGAGATGGTGCCTATTAGGTACTGGGAATCAATGGGCTGTAGATTGTAAAAAAAAACGGTTCGTACAAAAGTCGAACCGTTGGATGTATCTGCATGATTTGCAGATATTTGTGTGCTTTATGAGGGGGTGTTTACGCTTTCAGCAGGAAATCTATCTTGCTGCGAAGGCCGTACTCCTTGGTGTTTTCCATCTTGGTCTTGAAGACTTTCATCTTATTGGGCTTGCCGATGAGGCTGAGTTTGCCGTCCTCGAGCAGGAGGGCAGTGGCTTCGCGGATGGCGGCGACGGTGGCTTTGGGGTTCACCATGATGTATTCCTTCAGGCGGTCGTCGCGGGTCTCGCCACCGTGCTTCGGGTCGAAGAAGTCGGTGTAGTGGGGGTTGATCTGGAAGGGCACCAGGCCCATGCAGTCGAACGAGGCAGGCATGACGATGGGCATGTCGTTGGTGGTGCAGAGGGTGGGTCCGGCCACATTGCTGCCGGCGCTCCAGCCCATGTAGGGCATGCCGTCGAAGGCGCGCTGGCGGATGGCCTGCATGAGGCCCGTGCGCTGCAGCTCGCGGACGAGGTGGAAGGTGTTGCCACCGCCCACGGCCACGCAGTCGGTGTCGTACACGGCATTGACGGGCAATGCTTTGTGGTGCACCGAGGTGAGCTTCACGCCGAACTCTTTGTATACGGCAGCCACCTTGGCCTCGTAGGCGTCGTAGCTCTTGGTCAATCCGTTAGGAGCCAGACTCACGCCGGCGTAGGGCACGAAGAGCACCTTTTTCACATTGTGCCGACGGCAGAAGTCGGCAATCATGTCCTTGCACCAGCCGAGGTAAGCCTCGCCGCGCATGGTGCTGTTGCTTATCAGTAAAAGATTGCGTTTATCCATAATAATTTCAATTTTCAATTTTCTTATGCGTCAATGTTGGCGTAGGTGGCGTTGGCCTCGATGAAGGCGCGGCGGGGCGGCACATCGTCGCCCATGAGGAGCGAGAAGATGCGGTCGGCTGAAGCGGCGTTCTCGATGGTTACCTGGCGCAGCTGGCGGCCTTCGGGGTCCATGGTGGTGTCGCGCAGCTGGTCGCTGTTCATCTCACCCAGACCTTTGTAGCGCTGCACATGGATGCCTTTGTCGCCGAACTCCAGGAGGGCACGCTCTCGGTCGTCCTCTGTCCAGCAGTAGACCTGCTTGTTGCCTTTCTTGACAAGGTAGAGTGGGGGAGTGGCGAGGTAGACGTAGCCGTTCTCGATGAGCTCGGGCATATAGCGGAAGAAGAAGGTGAGCATGAGGGTGTCGATATGGGCACCGTCGACATCGGCATCGGTCATGATGATGACCTTGTGGTAGCGCAGTTTGCTGAGGTTGAGTGCCTGCGGGTCCTCGGGAGTGCCTACGGTGACGCCTAGGGCGGTGTAGATGTCGCGGATGGCCTCGCTCTCGAAGGCGCGGTGGCGCATTACTTTCTCCACATTGAGGATCTTGCCGCGCAGCGGCAGAATGGCCTGGAAACGGCGGTCGCGGCCCTGCTTGGCGCTGCCGCCTGCCGAGTCACCCTCGACGAAGAAGATCTCGCACTCGGCGGGGTCGTTGCTCTGGCAGTCGGCCAGCTTGCCGGGCATGCCGGCGCTGCTGAAGACGTTGCTGCGCTGCACCATCTCGCGGGCCTTGCGGGCGGCTTGACGGGCGCGGGCGGCCAGGATGACCTTGTCCACGATGGTATGGGCCTCGTTGGGATGCTCCTCGAGGTAGTTCTCCAGCATCTCGCTGACGGCCTCATCGACGGCACCACGCACCTCGGCATTGCCAAGCTTGGTCTTTGTCTGGCCCTCGAACTGAGGCTCTGCGACTTTGACGGAGATGATGGCTGTCAAGCCCTCGCGGAAGTCGTCGCCCGTAATCTCCACCTTGGCTTTCTGCAGCAGGCCGGAGCGGTCGGCATAGGCTTTCAGCGTGCGCGTCAAGCCGCTGCGGAAGCCTGCCAGATGGGTGCCGCCCTCGTGGGTGTTGATATTGTTCACATAAGAGTGTAGGTTCTCGCTGTAGCCCGTGTTGTACTGCATGGCAATCTCGATGGGGATGCCTTTGCGCTCTCCCTCGATATAGATGGCTTCGGGCATGAGCTTCTCGCGGTTCTCGTCGAGGTAGCTGATGAAGTCGCGCAGACCTTTCTCGCTGTAGAAGTGGTCGGCGCGCATAGGTGTCACACCGTCCTCTTTCATCTCGCGGAGGTCGGTGATGTTGATTTCGATACCTTTGTTGAGGTAGGCCAGTTCGCGCATGCGGTCGAGCAAGGTGTCGTATTTGTACTCTGTGACGGTGAAGATTGTGCCGTCGGGGTGGAAGGTGATTTTGGTACCGCGCTTGTCGGTGACGCCCACCTCTTTTACCGCGTAGAGAGGCTTACCCTTGCTGTATTCCTGCTGGTAGACCTTGCCGTCGCGGTATACGTTGACAATCATGTGGTCACTCAATGCATTGACGCAACTCACGCCCACGCCGTGCAGGCCGCCGGAGACTTTGTAGGAATTCTTGTTGAACTTGCCGCCGGCATGCAGCACCGTCATCACGACCTCGAGGGCCGAGCGGTGTTCCTTCTCGTGCATGTCCACGGGGATACCGCGGCCGTTGTCCTCCACCGTGATGCTGTTGTCTTCGTTGATATGCACGTCGATTTTCGAGCAAAAGCCCGCAAGTGCTTCATCGATAGAGTTGTCCACCACCTCATACACCAGATGGTGCAGGCCGCGCTCGTTCACGTCGCCGATATACATGGCCGGACGCACACGCACAGCCTCAAGTCCTTCAAGTACGGTAATGTTACTCGCACTGTAGTCAACATTCTGATTTTCGCTCATATAGTAGTATTGTTTCTTTCGTTTTAAAGTGCAAAGATACGAAAAAATCTTGATATGGGGAAGAATATATTATATAAATGTTTTCAACATATAATAAACAACCCTCTCGCACGCGGTGCGTGACGGGAAAAAGAGCGGTCCGTCAATAATTATTTTCCTATATATCAATATTATTTTGTATCTTTGCAAGATAAAGTATGCGCCGAATATTGTCTATAGCATTGATAATGTTCTGCTTCTGTGTTGTACGGGGGCAGGAATTCCGTTGCTCTGTCCAGGTGAACAGCCAAAAGCTCATGACCACCACTCAGGGCTACGAGAGTACAGACAAGAAGGTGTTCGAAAATATGAAGCAGGCCATCGAGGACTTCGTCAATGGTCGTCAGTGGTCGCAGTTCCAGTTCGAGCAGCACGAAAAAATCGACTGCTCCATATCCCTCATCCTTCAGCAGCGCACTTCGGCCACCGATTTCGTGGCCCAGATTTCTGTGCAGATGCGCCGTCCTGTCTTCAACTCCACCTACACCACCGGCCTCTTCAATTATATGGAACAGCCCAACTTCTCTTTTTCATATAATGAAAGCCAGCCTCTCGACTTCGACCCCAACAACTTCTACAGCATACTCTCGTCCACACTCGCTTACTATTGCTACGTGATGCTCGGCATCTATTTCGACAGTTTCGCTCCCTATGGAGGGCAGCCCTATTTCGAAATGGCTCAGACTGTCGTGCAGGCTGTCGATGCTGCCAAATACTCCGGATGGGACTCCAAGAGCGGGCGTAGCCGCTACTGGTTCATGGAAAACCACACCAACAGTGCCTATTCCGACCTCCGCGACGCCTACTATTCCTACCATCGCCTCGGACTCGACATGATGACCAAGGACCAGCCCAAGGCCCGCCAGGCCATCATCCAAAGCCTGCAGAGTCTCCAGAAGGCACACAAACGCAACACCAGCATGCTCTCACTCCAACAGTTTGTCGACGTGAAGATTCAGGAGATTGTATCCATCTTCACCCCCGCACCCCCTGAAGAGCAAAAAGTGGTATATAATCTGATACGCGAAATCAGCCCTATCAATGTCATGAAACTCAAAGGATTCAATACAAAATAAAACAAATACATTATGACACAAATCCCCATACAAAAAGAAACGATAGACCGCATTGCCGCGGCCAACAAAATCCAGAATCCCGGAAAGGCCAGCATCCGAGAGATGCGCAAGATGATCCAGGATGTGGAAAAGGAAACCGGCGTTCGCTTTGTTAAGATGGAAATGGGCATTCCCGGTCTGCCCGCACCGCAGGTGGGTGTCAACGCCCAGATTGAGGCTCTCAAGAGTGGCGTTGCCAGTATCTACCCTGAGATCTATGGCACCGCCGACTTCAAGCGCGAGGCCGCCCGTTTTGTGAAAAACTTCCTCGATATCGACGTGACTCCCGACTGCTGCGTGCCCACCGTTGGCTCCATGCAGGCAGGCTTCGCCAGCTTCCTCACCCTCACCCGCTACGACGCCAAGAAGACCAAGGTGCTCTTCATCGACCCCGGCTTCCCTGTGCAGAAGCAGCAGTGCCGTGTTCTCGGCATCCCCATGAAGGCCTTCGACGTCTATGAGTATCGTGGCGACAAGTTGCGCGACAAACTTGAAGAAGAACTTAAAGACGGCGATGTTGCCTGCATGATTTTCAGCAGTCCCAATAACCCCGCTTGGTTCTGCTTCACCGAGCACGAGTTGCAGATTATTGGCGAGATGGCCAACAAGTATGGCGTCGTTGTCATGGAGGACTCGGCCTACTTCCTTATGGACTTCCGCAAGGACTACAGCGTTCCCGGCAAGGCTCCCTTCCAACCCACCGTGGCCAAGTATACCGATCTCTACGTCATCATGATTTCCGGCTCCAAGAGTTTCAGCTATGCTGGTGAGCGTATCGCCATGATGGTCTGCTCGCCCAAGCTGTTCAATATGGAGTGCCCTGACCTCTCGCGTTACTACAGCCAGACGCAGCTCGGTCGCGCTCTGATTTTCGGCACGTTATACTGCCTCAGTTCAGGTACTGCTCACAGTGTCCAATATGCTATGGCCGCCATGCTCAAGGGCGCCAACGACGGCACATTCAACTTCGTCAAGGACATCAAGGAGTACGGCGAGAAGGCCGGCATCATGAAGAAACTCTTCACCAACAACGGCTTCTATATCGTCTATGACAAAGATATGGGCGAGGATATCGGAGATGGTTTCTACTTCACCTTCTGCTACCCCGGCTACGAGGGTGTCGATCTGCTTAACGAACTCATCCGCTATGGCATCAGCGCCATTGCCCTCGACATCACGGGCAGCCACAAGCAGGGCATCCGCGCCTGTGTGGCTCTGGTGCAGCGCGACCAGTTCCCCGACCTCGAGGTTCGCCTCGAGGCCTTCCACAAGGATCATCCTGTGAAATAACAATTCTGCAAACACAAGTGCCGCTCATTTTCCATGGGCGGCACTTTTTTTGTTTAATACCTTCTTGTTAGAACCAGATGTTCAGGCTCAGGTCGGCTTTGTTCAGCTGCCACACACTTTGGTTTGTTTTGACTGTGACGCCGTTGGCTGTCATCGAGGTTGATGTGCGGGCGAAACCGCCGACGGTCATGCCCACTGAAATCTTGTCCGACGCCCTGAACTCCAAACCGATGGGTTGTACAACAACTTGCCAGCCTTTGTAGTTGGTCTCGATGGGGTCGCCCGGATTCTGGTCTTCCTTGTAATTACCGTAGGCAAAACCGGCACTTGCCGACACCATCCAGTAGATACGGTCGGTAAGAGGCAGATAGTGTCTCACCTCCGGGGCAACAGCGACGCCGTATGTTTTGGTGTACATATAGTTGCCGTTGGCCTTCTTGCCGATAGGGGTGCTGGTGTAGGTCACTGCAAGTGTGGCCCCGATGGAGAACCGGCTGGAGACGAAGTAGTTGTATCCCACACCTGCTCCCAGCTCCAATGTGGCGGGCAGTTGGCTCGTGGGGTTGTCGTTGATAAAGACATCCTGGGTCTTCGACGAAAAAATCAGGTAGAGTCCCACGTTCTGGTTGCCTTTTTCTATCTGTCCGAAAGCATCTGTTCCGGCAAAGAGCAGCAATGCCGCCAATATGATTTCTTTTGCTCTCATGGCTTGCTATTTCAGATAATCGTCGACGTGGCCGAAGACAATGTCGGCGCGGGAGGCGAAACTTTCCTCGGTGGCGAAGGCTACATGCGGCGTCACCAGACAGCGGTTGGTGGAGAGCAGCAGATGGTCGAGTGGCAGGGGCGGTTCCTTCTCGAAGACGTCGAAGGCGGCACCGGCGATGCGGTTCTCAATCAGTGCTTTGCCCACGGCGGCGATGTCGCACACGGGGCCACGGGCGGTGTTCACCAGCAGGGAGGTGGGCTTCATCAGCGCCAGCTCCCTCTCTCCGATAAGGCCGCGGGTGGCGTCGCACAACGGCACATGCAGGCTGACGATATCGCTCTGTTTCAGCAAGTCGTCGAATTCAACATACTGGATTCCCATAGCTTCCACCTCAGGCCGACGGGTGCGGCTCCAGGCAATCACCTTGCATCCGAAGGCCACCAGCAGGCGTGCCGTGGCGGTGCCTATGGCGCCGGTGCCGACGATGCCGACAGTCTTGCCTCTCAACTCGCGGCCGAGGAAGACTCCCCGGCTGCCGCCTTGGTGCATCGCTTCGCTCAGGGTGACGATGTTGCGAAGCAGGTCAATCATCATCCCAACGGCCAGCTCACTGACGGCAGTGGTGCTGTAGCCGGCGGCGTTCTGCACACGGATGCCGTGCTTCTCGCAGTAGGCAAGGTCGATGTGGTCCAAACCGGTGAATGCCACGCTGAGATATTTCAGCTGCGGGCACTGCGACAATACCGCTGCGGGAAGCTTGATGTTGCTGATGATGGCGATGTCGGCCTCGCGCATACGCTCGGCGAGGGTATCCTCGTCTTCGCGGCGGTCCATATAGTATTGAAAGGTGTGCCCCATGGCGGCATAGTGCTTCTGCAACTGCTCGAAGCGCGTCTGGGGTATTCCCAGGGATTCAACGCAAACAATCTTCATATTGATATCATTTTCTTTTCTTTACACTGAAACCGAAGCCTCCGATTTTCTCGCCGAGCCCATAGTATTTGCCATGGCTGTAGGCGAGGGGGCCGGCATGGTTGAGTTGGAACTGGCCGGTAGTCTTGTCGATAAGTGTTTCCTCTGCATCGATTGCCACCACGTTGGCCATAAACATGTCGTGGCTTCCGAGGCGCTTGATGTCGAACACCTTGCACTCGATGTTCAACGGGCTTTCGACGATGAGAGGAGCTTTGACAATCTGCCCTTGCTCGGCGTGGAGCCCCATTTCGCGAAACTTGTTGTAGTCGCGTCCGCTGCGCACGCCGCACCAGTCGGTCTGTCGAGCCAAATTCTCGGTGGTGAGGTTGATGACGAACTCGCCTGTGCGCGAAATCAACTCATGGCTGTGTCGCTCGGGACGCACGCTGATATAACACATGGGCGGGTCGCTGCAAAGCGTGCCCGTCCATGCGATGGTGATGATGTTGTAGTTCTCGGGAGTGTCGCCGCAGCTCACCATGACGGCCGGCAGCGGGTAAATCATTGTCCCGGGTTTAAATGCGGTCTTCATGCCTCTTTGAACTTCTTCTCCAGCTCGTCGACCAGATTGCGGATGTAGCGGTCGGTCTGGCGTAGGTTCTCGATGGTCTTGCAGGCGTGGAGCACTGTGGCGTGGTCCTTGTTGCCGCACTGCATGCCGATGACGGCGAGGGAGGATTTGGTGATTTTTTTTGCGAAGTACATGCTCAGCTGGCGTGCCTGCACAATCTCGCGCTTGCGCGAGGTCATCTGGATGCTCTCCACCGGCAGGTCGAGGCTGTCGCACACCACCTTCTGGATGTAGTCGATGGTGATTTCGCGGGTGCTGCTCTGCACATACTTGTCAATCATCTGCTTCGTCAGCTCGAGGGTGATTTGCTTGCGGTTGAGCGAGCTTTGCGCGATGAGGGAGATGAGGGCACCTTCGAGTTCGCGCACGTTCGTATTAATATTATAGGCGATGTACTCGATGACGTCTTCGCTCATTTCGATGCCGTCGTTCTGCAGTTTTTGGCGGAGGATGGCCTTGCGGGTCTCCACGTCGGGAGCCTGCAGGTCGGCGTTGAGACCCCATTTCAGGCGGCTGAGCAGGCGGGGCTCCAAGCCCTGAAGCTCTCCGGGCGCCTTGTCGGAGGTGATGATAATCTGGCAGTTGCGCTGGTGGAGGTGGTTGAAGATGTGGAAGAATGCCTCCTGGGTTCTCTGTGCCTTGCCGGCCCAGAACTGGATGTCGTCGATAATCAGGACATCGAT
Source organism: uncultured Bacteroidota bacterium (assembly GCA_902771735.1). Classification (GTDB taxonomy): domain Bacteria; phylum Bacteroidota; class Bacteroidia; order Bacteroidales; family P3; genus Colimorpha. Next base: position 38,611 of record CACXXO010000003.1, on the reverse strand, counting down.
CTGCTCGTAGAAGTGGATGAAGTCGTTGGTGGTGCCGGCGCGGCCGGCCTCGGCATACTGCTGCATGAACTGTTCGCTTGTGACATAGAGGACAGTCTTGTCGGGATGCAGTTCCTTGGTCTTCAGTCCGATGGCATTGGCAAGATGGGTCTTGCCGAGACCCACATTGCTGTGGAGCAACAGGGGGTTGAAACTCGTGGTGCCGGGTTTTTCGGCCACGGCGTAGCCGGCCGAACGGGCCAGGCGGTTGCAGTCGCCCTCGACGAAGTTCTCCAGCGTGTAGTTGGGACTCAGCTGCGAGGGAACGCGGGTTTTCTGGATGCCGGGGATGACAAAAGGATTGGGGAGCTCGCGCGCGTTATCATTATTAATATTGATAGGCATGTCGATGAGGGGGTTCTGCACCGAGCGGCGGCTGTTCGACGCCAGGGTGGTCTTCAACGGCTCCGTGGGGATGGTCTGGTCCATGACGATGCTGTATTTCAGCATGCCGTTGGGACCCAGCTGCATACGGATGACACGTTTCAGCAAGTCGATGTAGTGCTCCTCTATATATTCATAGAAGAACGGGCTCGGCACCTGCAGCAGCAGCGTGCTCCCTTCGAGTTGGAGGGGTACGATGGGTACGAACCACACGTCGAAGGCTTTCTTGTTCTCCGGTCCAAGGGTGTCCTTAATCACTTCCAGGCATTCAGCCCATACTCTCTTGTAGTCTTCCTCAATCATTTTTAATATTACTATGCTCTATTTTCAGATACTTATACAAATCGAACACTTCACTGTTCTGCTTGCAAAGTTCACTCTTTTTTTGTGCATAATTTTGAAAAAAAAAATTTGCATCTTTAACAAGAATTTTGTAAAGTTTCCGCCCACTGTCGCCCCTGCCTCCGACCCCCTTTTTCATAACTCACTAAAAAACAACTTCACCAAAATTTTTTAACATTTCAAACCGCTTTTAAATATACGAGTTTTTTCTTGAATATAAAATTTTTTTTACTTGCTTTGACCCTTCCAAAGGCATTTTTGTTGATAACTCAATAGTTGGTTGGAAATGTGCCACTTGTTTGTTGATTTCTTTTTTAAACCATTGAAAAGTAATACTTTGGCATAAATGTTTGAAAATCAAAACGGCTTTTTCGGGCTGTTAATTATAAGTGCTTGGTAGCGTGAAAAAACCCTAAGATATGCACGTGGTGGAGGTTGAAAAATTATTCTTCCGGAGGAGGTTTTTACTTTTGAAAAAATAGAAATCGGTCGTCGGATTTTTTTTCCGCTCCATCATCCGGCTATCGGATGGGGTGGGGGACACATAGTGTTATCACCCTACCATACCCCTACCATACCCCTACCAACTCCCTACCAACTCCTACCACGGTAGGAGTTGGTAGGGAGTTGGTAGGGAGTTAATAGGTGATTGTCAGGTAGTTGGTGCTTTTTGGGTGTTAGGGCGGTTTTGAAGCGTTTCGGGAGTGTTTTTGCCCGGTTCGGGAGGCGGTGGAGGGGCGAATCGAGGGGGTGGTAGAAAAAAAATTTGGCCATGTCGGGGGAATTGTGTAACTTTGCATTTTATTTAGTACATATAATATTTAAAGAGATAATGGCTATGAAATATGATTTAATGGTGATTGGCAGCGGCCCGGGAGGCTATGTGGCTGCCGTGAAAGGAGCCCAGCTGGGCCTGAAGACTGCCGTTGTGGAGCGCGAAAACCTGGGTGGCATCTGCCTCAATTGGGGCTGCATCCCCACCAAGGCTTTGATGAAGAGCGCCCAGGCGTTCAACTATGCCAAGCATGCCGCCACCTACGGCTTCAAGGCCGAGGGGGTGGAGCCCGACCTCAATGCGATGGTCGACCGCTCTCGCGGTGTGGCCTCGACGATGAACAAGGGTGTCGAGTTCCTGCTGAAGAAGAACAATGTGGAGGTTATTAAAGGCACCGCCAAGGTGTGCCCCAACCACATTGTCAACGTGGACGGCACCGAGTATGAGGCCGACCACATTGTTATCGCCACTGGAGCCCGCAGCCGCGTGATGCCCGCCATGCCGCAGGACGGCCGCCGCATCATCGGCTATCGCGAGGCCATGACGCTCCGCGAGCAGCCCCAGCGCATGCTGGTGTGCGGCAGCGGCGCCATCGGAAGCGAGTTTGCCTTCTTCTACCAGAGCATTGGCACTCAGGTGACTCTCGTCGAGTTCATGCCCCAGATTCTTCCCAACGAAGACGAGGAGGTGGCTGCCCAGATGAGCCGTTCGTTCCGCAAGATGGGCATGAAGGTGATGCCTTCGTGCTCGGTGGAAAAGGTTGACATCGAGGGTGATGTGTGCCATGTCACCGTGAAGGACCTGAAGAAGGACACAGAGACGGTAGTCGATGTCGACGTGGTGCTGAGCGCTGTGGGGGTGGTGACCAACCTGGAGAACCTCGGATTGGAAGAGACCGGCATCAAGTTTGAGCGCGGCAAGATAGAGGTCAACGACTGGTACGAGACCAACGTCCCCGGCTACTATGCCATTGGCGACGTGGTGCATGGCCCGGCCCTGGCCCATGTGGCTTCGAAGGAGGCCATCTGCTGCGTGGAACATCTGGCTGGCAAGGAGGCTCACAAGGTGAACTATAGCAATGTGCCCGGTTGCACCTACACTACTCCCGAGGTGGCCAGCGTGGGACTGACCGAGAAGAAGGCCGTCGACGCCGGATACGAGGTGAAGGTGGGCAAATTCTTCTTCAAGGCCAGCGGCAAGGCTACGGCTGCCGGCAACACCGACGGTTTTGTGAAGATTGTGGCCGATGCCAAGACCGACCTTATCTTGGGTTGCCACATGTGCGGCGACAATGTCACCGAGATGATAGCCGAGGCGGTTGTGGCCCGCGAAAAGGGTATGACGGCCCGCGAGTTGGCCCAGGCCATCCACCCGCACCCCACCATGAGCGAGGGTGTCATGGAGGCTCTGGAGGCTGTCCACGGCGAGGCCATCCATGGTTGATGATGAGGCGCGGCCTTCCGGCCGCGCCTCATGACAGCATGTTTTTTTTGAATCAATAAACAACGACTATGAAGATACTTCCCAAAAAGAGGGTGAAAGTGACGGAAGGTTTGCATGTGAACATATCCAATCACTTCTACTACAATGACTTCGGCATCCGCGACTATTCCGAGATGCGCTATGGCGGTCGTCGTTTCGTGATGACCGGCACTCCCGGCACGGGTTTCATCGAGCGCGAGAGCGAGAGCCACAGCTACCACCAGTTTGTACGCAACCTCCTTGCCAAGCAGAAACCCAGCTATTGGCGTATGCTTATGGGCAAGGAGCCCAACTTCGACAAAGCCCTTGCCGAAGCCAACAAGGCCATGGTGCAGAGCAGCGACAAGTATAAACGCGATTTGCTCGAGTGCTATGTCAATGCCCTCACTGTCGCCCGCAATGAGGAGCGCATCGAGCGCGTGGTGCGCGGCATCAAGGACAAGATGGGTCACCACAGCAACAAATTCATGGTGAGTGTGATGAGCCACTACAAGAGCAAAATCCGCCAGATGGAACACGATATGTTGTCGGTGATTTGGCACGTGAAGGACCACTGCTCGGAAGAGACCTACAAGGCCTACTGCAAGGTGGTGGATGAGTTCACCCGCGTGGCCTCCTGCCGCCGTATCTGGTTCCTCGAAAATTCCAGGAAGGGCTACCAACAGGTGTTCTTCGACCTGGGCGTGTTCGACTACATCCGTTCGGAGAACTATATCCCCGTCATGCGCCACCCCAACGGCACGCACTATTACCTGTTGCCCGACGCCATGATTGTGGCCCGCAGCAACGCCGATTTCGACGTTGTGCCGCTGAAGACGCTGACCATTGTCTCACAGGAACTCGCCATCGAGGAGGCCAACGAGTCGATGCTGGGCCGACTGGGCGATGCAGCGAGCATGATCAAGATTCCTGAGTTTGACCTGACGTTCTATTTCAACCACGTCCGCGCCATTGTCGACTTTGTCCATTCGGTGGACTGTTTGAAGGAAACCCTCTGACGACGTGAAGAAACCACGCCATACATACCGCTTCAATCCTCATACCCTGAGGTATGAGAAGGTTTTTGTGTCGTTGCGCGAGAAGGTGCGGCGCATCAGTTTCAATGTGCTGTTCGGCGTTGTCCTCGGTGTGGTGATAGTGGTGGTGGGTATGCAGTTCATGGAGTCGCCTTCCGAGCGAGCCATGAGGCGCGAGCTGGCCAAGTTCAAGAGTCAGTCGAAGGTGCTCAATGCCCGTGTAGCACGGGCCGAGAAGGTGCTGTCGAACCTCGAGGAGCGCGATGACGCCCTCTACCGCACCATCTTCTCGAGCGAGCCAGTTAGCACGTCAGAGCGCCACAGCGGCATAGGCGGCGTGGAACGCTATGCCGAATTCGATGAGTTGGAGAACGGCGAACTGCTCAAGTCGACCACCAAGCGTGTCGACGACCTCACCAAGCGCCTTTATGTCGAGTCGAAGTCGATGGACGAAATATACGAGATGGCGCGTACAAAGAACGAGCGCTTGGCAGCCATGCCGGCCATCCTGCCGGTAGCAAAGAACAAGTGCAAGGTTGTCAGTGGTTTCGGTATGCGGTTCCATCCTATATTGAAGCATCATCGCATGCACACAGGCATCGATATGACGGCGCGTCAAGGTACGCCCATCTACGCCACCGGCGACGGCACAGTGATGGTGGCCGGACGCAATCCCGAGGGCTATTCGGGCTATGGCGTGGTGGTCATCATCAACCACGGTTTCGGTTTCCAAACCCTCTATGCCCACATGAACAACGCCTCGGTCCGCCGTGGACAGAAAGTGAAGCGCGGCGAACAGATAGGCACCGTGGGTAGCAGTGGCATGTCGTCGGGCATGCATCTCCACTACGAGGTGATTCTCAATGGCAAGAAGGTCGACCCTGTCTATTATTTCTTCAACGACCTCACGCCGGCAGAATACGAGGAGGTCCTCGAGCAGGCACGTCAGGAGAACCAATCAATGAGTTAGGGTAACAGTTAAAGGATAAAGAATTGGAAATTAGGATTGACGATAATGCGGGTTATTGCTTCGGGGTGGTGAAAGCCATTGGAGCCGCCGAGGAAGAGCTGTCGCGCGACGGCAGTCTCTATTGCCTGGGCGACATCGTGCACAACAGCGCCGAAGTAGAGCGCTTGCGTAGCTTGGGACTGGAGGTAATCGACCATCGCCGTCTTCCGGAGCTCACGGGCAAAAAGGTGCTCATCCGTGCACACGGAGAGCCTCCCGCTACCTATCGCACTGCCGACGAATTGGGTATCCGCCTCATCGATGCCACCTGCCCTATTGTCCTTGCCCTTCAGCAGCGCATCCGCAAGGGCTATGATGAGATGAAGAGTAGCGGGGGGCAGATAGTAATCTTTGGGAAACCCGGTCACGCCGAGGTGGTTGGCCTTACGGGCCAGACCGATGGCACTGCCATTATCGCCAGTGCCCCTGATGATTTGAAAGACATCGATTTCGCCCGTCCCATACGACTCTATTCCCAGACTACCAAAAGCCGCGAGGAATACCAGCAACTCATCGCCAATATCCAATCGCGATTGCCGCAAGGGGCCGACTTTGTAGCCTTCGACACCATTTGCAACCGGGTGGCCAACCGTGCCCACGAGTTGGAGAGCTTCGCCCGCAGTGTCGATGTTCTGCTTTTTGTTGCCGGTGCCAACAGCAGCAATGGCCATTACCTTTATGAATATTGCCGCAAGGTGCAACCCAGCACCTATTTCATTGCCGATGCCACCGATTTGCAACGCGAGTGGTTCGACGGAGCTACGAGTGTGGGTATCAGCGGAGCCACTTCGACTCCGAGGTGGTTGATGGAAGAAGTGGCGGAACAGTTAAGAACCAAGAACTAAGCATTATGGTGCTCGATAGGTTGATAGTGAGTAATTTCAAGAATTATTCGGAGGCCGATGTCGCCCTTTGCGACAACGTCAACTGCTTTGTGGGCAACAATGGCGCCGGAAAAACCAACCTGCTCGACGCTGTCTACTATCTCTCTTTCTGCAAGAGCTATTTCAACCCTGTCGATAGCCAGAATATCCGTCTCGGCGAGGATTATTTTGCCATCCATGGGCATTATGGCGGTGATATGGCGTCGCTTACATTGCGCCGCGGACAGGGAAAGCAGATGAAGTGGAACAAGAAAACCTACAAGGCTCTCGCGGAACACATAGGAAAGATTCCCTTGGTGATGGTTTCTCCCAACGACCAACAACTCATCACCGGCGGAAGCGACTTGAGGCGCAAGTTCATGGACGGCGTCATTTCGCAGACCGACCACCGATACCTTGAGCACCTTATAGCCTATACGAAAGCCCTCGAACAACGTAACCGCCTGTTGAAGCAGATGTGGGACGACCGGATGTGGGACGACGCAATGGTCTCCATTTGGGACACACAACTGAGCGTCAATGGTGAGTACCTTACCGATAAAAGGGTGGCATTTGTGCACGACTTTTTGCCGCTTTTTTCCGAATACTACCACTGGATAGCAGGCAGCGAGGAACCGGGCAACATTGACTATCGGCACGACTCCCGCCCCATGATTCTCCAGCTGGAGGAATGTCGGCAAGCCGACAAATATTCGCAATATACCAACGCCGGTCCCCATAAAGACGATTTGGTATTTCTTTTGGGTAACGATAATCCCGATTTTACACTCAAGAAGTTCGGCTCACAAGGACAGCAGAAGAGTTTCGCACTGGCGCTTAAATTGGCTCAGTTCCAGTATATCATGAACCATGCTGGGCAAAAACCAATCCTTTTGCTCGACGATATTTTCGACAAACTTGACCTTCTTCGCATCAAGCGCCTTATAGCGCTCGTCGGCAGCGACCGCTTTGGACAAGTGCTCCTCACCGACACCCAACCCGGTCGCGTGCAGGCCATCTTTGACGAAATGCCTTCTCTCGACCATAAGATTTTCACAGTTGAAAACGGCAGCCTAATCCTTAATTCTTAACTTCCATGCAACCCGACCGTACACTCGACTACTACCTGCAGAGCGCCCTCCGGCGACTGGACCACGGCGATTTTGCCGATGAGTTGCGTGTCGAGCGTGTCTACCGTCAGCTTGCCGGTGACCTTATCAGCCGTCTCACCTCCTCCGTCCAGTTTTCCCACGGCGTACTCTCTCTGCGCCTCTCTTCGGCTGCCCTGCGCCACGAGATGATGATGCGTCGCGAGAGCCTCCGTCAGAATATCAACGACCACCTTGGCTCCGAAGCTATCAAAACAATATATATAAGATGAAAAATCTTTGGAAGGCACTGATGATGGTACGCCACTGCAACCGCCGGTCGTTCTGGCTTCGGGTGCTGTATGTGATGTTACAGAGTGTACTCCCACTACTCAATCTCTATCTCCTCAAGCTGCTCATTGATGCCGTTACCATAGCTGTCACCTCCGGCGGCGAGATGCCGCTTGGAGCCTGCCATGTGCAGTATTACCTTCTGGCCATGTGTGGAGTATTCCTGATTAACCGTGTTGTGACCGCCCTCAACGCGGTGAACAACGACGTGTTGGGTCAGCGCCTGATAGACTATGTCAGCGACTTGATCCAGCGTCAGTCCGCACGGCTCGACATGCAGTACTACGACAATCCCTCCTATCACGACACTTTCCATCGCGCGCAGCAGGAGGCCACCTACCGGCCTTTGCAGATTTTGAACAATTTTATGTCGCTTGGAGGGGCGCTCCTTTCCATTGCAGGTGTCGTTATCATGCTGGCAGCCGCTTCATGGTGGGTCATTGTGGTGATGATTGTGGCGGTGCTGCCTGGCTTTGGGGTTAGACTTTACAAAGCTCGGAAAATCTACCGTTTCCGTCGTGAAAACACTCAGCTATATCGTCGTACCACCTATTACGGAGCCCTCCTCTCCGCTCGCGAATTCGCCAAGGAGATAAGAGCCTTCCGTCTTGCGTCTCTCTTTCGCGGACGCTTTGTTGAGGCACGTAAGCAGCTGGTGGGTAGACTACTTTCCATCTCTCGTCGCCTTGGGGCCCTCGACATCCTCTGTGGCCTAATCGAGACTGTCGCCATGTTCGCTGTAGTCTCGCTCCTCATCAGTGAGGCCTATGTGGGCGCCATCACATTGGGCACCTTTGTCATGCTTTTCGAAGCTTTCCGCCGAGGACAGGGCTATCTCTCGTCGCTCGTCGGTGGCATCGCAGGACTCTATGATAACCGCCTCTTTGTGGGTAATCTATTTGAGTTCCTCACGCTCGAACCCACCATCCTCGCACCCGACGAGCCGCTGCCTGTGCCTGAGGAGATTTCTGAAGTGGAATTGCGCGACGTCACCTTCCGCTATCCCGATATGGATCGCGATGTGCTCTCTCATTTCTCGCTCCGCGCCCGCCGCGGTGAGATTACCCGCATCGACGGACGCAACGGCTTTGGTAAGTCTACCGTAATCAAGTTACTCCTGCGCCTGTATGACCCGCAGCAGGGCACGGTTTTGGTTAACGGCATTGATGTTCGCCGCTTCCGTCCTGAAGAACTGCGCTCTCGCATGGGAGTCCTCTTTCAGGACTTTGTGCGTTACAACCTCTCCGTCTCCGACAATATACAACCTGCAACGCAAAATGAAACACATGACGCTAAACACTTAGAGCTAAACACTTCTTTGCGACTTGCCGGAGCACAATCGATTGTCGACAGTCTTCCGCAGAAAGAAGCAACCATTCTCGGTCGCCTCTTCGACGGTGGCTCCGAACTCAGCATGGGTCAATGGCAACGCATTGCCCTTGCTCGCGCTTTGGCAACCGACAGCCCCGTTCTCCTCCTCGACGAACCCGCCGCCTGGCTCGATGCCGATGCCCGCCACCACCTCGCCGAAACCCTCATCACCCTTCAACCTCAAAAAATCATTCTTCTTGTCACCCATTCGCAAAATCTTGACGAAAAGATGGACTTGAAATAATAAAAGGACGCATTTGGCGTTAACAAAAAATAATAGACAATTATATTTAAGATTATGAATATACACATTGTTCAGCACGATATCCGGACCAACCGTCCCGAGGAGAATTTGGAGTGGATTAAGGCGGAATTGCAAAGCGAAGGGTCGAAAGGCGCAATGTTGACCGTCTTTCCCGCCTGTACTCTGTGCGGTGCACCCCTCTATGCTTCGGCGGGCTACACCGATCTGCAGAAGCGTGCGCAGGCTGCCCTTCAGGAATTGGTCTCGATGAGTGAGCATAGGGCTTTCTTGGTGGGTCTACCGCTACAGATTCAAGACAAGGGTCTCTGCAATGCGATTGTTTTTGTGCAGAATTGCGCCATCAGAGCCATTGTGACTAAGAAGTATCTGGCTCCTGATGAGCAACGCTGCTTTGTGAGAGGTGAGGGCGTGCAGGTTGTGCAATTCCACGATGAGAGAATTGCTATAGGTTTTTACGAGGACCTCAAAGAATTGACACGCGGCCATGTCGAACAACCTGACGTGGTAGTCTGTTGTGGGTGCAATGTGTTTGACTATCAGAAACCCTACAGAACACGATACAGGATGACAAAGATTGTGGAAGGTTTGAACGCAGGTCTGGTATATGTCAACCGGACGGGCGGCGAGGGGTCCTGGCTCTATGCGGGTGGAAGTTTGGCAATGAATGCTGCCGGAGGAGTGTTGTGCCAGCTCCCTTATTTTGAGGATGCCTGTCACACCGTCGACATGCAGCAGATAGAAGAGATGGATGACAAAAAACCCGAAGCGGTGGAACTGGTATATAAAGGATTGGTGTGTGGTCTGAGAGATTATTTCCGCAAGAATGGCATTCAGCGTGCAGTGTTGGGATTGAGCGGAGGTATCGATTCGGCATTGGTGGCGACGCTGGCAGTTGACGCCTTGGGTGCGGAGAATGTGCATGGTTTGCTCATGCCGAGTCAGTATTCGACCGACCATTCTGTGAGAGATGCTGAGGATTTGGCACACAATCTGCATATGGGCTATGACATTGTGCCCATCAGGCCCATGTTCGACCAGATGAGGGCGTGCTTGAAACCCGTGTTCGGCAACCTCGCTGAGGATGTGACGGAAGAAAATATGCAGGCACGAATCCGCGGAACTCTTGTAATGAGTTATGCAAACAAATTCGGCGCAATGGCCTTGAATACAACAAACCGGAGCGAGGCAGCCATGGGCTACGGAACGTTGTATGGCGATTCCTGCGGCGGTTTGGCCGTCATTGGCGACCTCTACAAGACGGAGGTCTACCAACTGAGCGAGTGGATCAATCGTGAAGGTATTCGTATCCCGCAGAACACCATCGACAAGGCGCCGAGCGCCGAATTGCGTCCGGGGCAAAAAGACAGTGATTCGCTGCCCGACTACGACACCCTCGACGCGGTGTTAAACCTCTACCTTGATGAGTCTATGAGTGAAGAGGAAATTGTCGAGGAAGGCTATGACCGTGAACTGGTGGAACGGGTCATCCGCAAGGTTGCTCAAAACGAGTGGAAACGTCTGCAGTTCGCCCCTCAGTTGAAAGTAAGCCCTGTGAGTTTTGGTCTGGACCGCCGCTGGCCAATCAGTTGAGGTTGTATTTTTTTAACGTTTAACGGGTGAAACAATGAAAAAGATTGCATTTTTGTTTTTGGCATTGGTCTCTTCCCATTTGATGCAAGCGCAGGACTTAAGAGCGATGTTCAGCTATAGCACGTTCTATTCCGCAGCGACGAAAATGCCGTATGTGGAAACCTATCTTTCGTTTGACGCATGGACGATGGTTTTTGATCAGCAGCCGAATGGTGTATACCGTGCAACGGCAGAGGTCGTGATTGTGGCACGTCAAGGCGACTCCGTATGTTATGTAAATAAGTACGACCTCCACAGCCCTACAGTGGCCACATTGGAGGAACTGGATTTTAGTTTTATTGACGTGCATCGTTTTTCACTTAAGAACGGCATCTATGATCTTGAATTGACCCTGAGAGACAAAGGAAACGACGTTCCGGCGGCGACGGTGACAGAGAAACTGGCGCTGAACTATGATGATACACATCCTGCTATGTCGTCGTTGGTAATGATGGCGACGGCCACCCCTACGGTGGAAGAGAATGTCCTGTCCCGCGGTGGCTACGACATGGAACCCTATGTGAGCGATTTTGTCCCCGAACAAGTCAAACAGTTGAATTTCTACTATGAGGTCTACAATATCAACCAAGAGTTGGGTAAGAAACCCTTTTTGGCGGTAGCCTACGTGGAACAGCAGGAGACTGGGATGAGATATGAGGGTCAACGGAGCATGATGAGGAAGTATAGTTCTGCGATGGTGCCGGTATATGGCAGTTTGGACATTGCTGAGTTGCCATCGGGAAACTATAATTTGGTTGTGGAATTGAGAAACAGTGAAAACGAGCTTCTGATGTACAAGAAACTTCCGTTTTTCCGTTCTAACCCCGGTGTGAAGGGAGGTGAGAAGATAAGTGACTTTGCAAGTACCTTCGTCGGAAGATATACTGATGAAGAACAATTGAACGTTTACTTGGATGCATTGTATCCGATTGCTTCGGAGTATGAGAAGCGAGTGTCTCGCGACTTAATCAAACGCCCCGGTTTGGAGGAAAAGCAGGCCTTCCTGTACCGGTTCTGGCAAGAACGGGCACCAATGAATGCTGAGATAGAGTGGCTGAAATACAAAGAGAGAATAGACTTTGTTCAGGCAAACTTCAGTTATCCGCGAACGATGGGTATTCACACCGACCGTGGCAGGGTATATCTGCAGTATGGGCCGCCCGACTTTGTGAGAGACGAAAAGAATTTTGTTTCCACGCGACGTCTTGGAGTGACCCACAGCGGGAAAGTCAATCCCATGTTGCAGTCGGGCTCCGACGGCAACGACCAGTTCGCCACCTCTTCTCAGGGACATATATACTACCTGCCCTATCAATTGTGGCGCTACAACAAGTTGCCAATGGACGATCCCGAGCGCGTCTTCCTCTTCTGGGACGAGCATCGAAGCGGCTATTATACACTGCTTAACAGCAATGCTCGCGGCGAAGTACAGGATCCCGGTTGGGAACGCCGTCTGTGCCGTCAGCAGCTGGGCGACAACGAAGTCGGTGAAGTAGGCGAACAATTTGAAAGAGGTTACTAAACACCAAGCAGTGTTTTTGCTGTCGGACATATTATATTGGCTTGCATACAGGCTCATAGGCTATCGAAAGAAAGTTGTTCGAAGGAATCTTGCTGCTTCTTTTCCCGAGAAGAATGAACGAGAACTGCGGGGTATAGAGCACCGTTTCTACCACCATCTGTGTGATTTGTTGGTGGAGGGCATCTACAACCTCTTTGCATCGCCCCACAGTATTATGAAGCGCTACCGGGTGAAAAATCGGGAACTCCTGACTCCTTATTTCAACCAGGGCCGGACGGTTGTCCTCATGTCCGCCCATTACAATAGTTGGGAGTATATGGTCACCTCGCTCAATATGCAGTTCTTCCACCATGGGATAGGAGTGGGGAAAGCGTTGAGCAACAAGGTGCTTGAACCATGGGTGTTCAGGCGCAGGACAAGGTTCGGGACCCAAGTGGTCTATGCCGACACTGTACGACAGGTTGTGGATTTCTACGACCGATACCATGTGCCCTGTGCCCTGATGATGCTAAGCGACCAGTCCCCTGCACATGCCGACAAGGCCTATTGGACCACCTTCTTCCATCAGGACACCGCGTTCCTCTATGGAGCGGAATATTTTTCGCGAAAGTACGACTATCCCGTGTTCTACTACCGAGTTGACAAAGTGAGGCGTGGACGCTATGAGGTGACACTCAGTCTTCTCTGTGAGCATCCACAGTCGGTGCCTCAATATGAGATTATAGAGAAGTATGTTCGGACATTGGAAAGGGATATTGCAGAAAAGCCTGAATATTGGCTATGGAGCCATCGCCGTTGGAAACTAAAGAGAACTAAGAATCAAGAATAGAAAATGATACATATAGCTGTTGTTATTCTGAACTGGAACGGACGCGCCATGTTGGAGCGCTTTCTGCCATTGGTGCTCAAGTATTCACTCTTGGATAGCGAGACCGAGCGAGGCTGGCATATGCCCAATGTTCCTGAGATTGAAATGACATCCGAAGTGGTGGTGGCCGACAATGGGTCGACCGACGATTCCGTGCCTTTTCTCCAACATCACTATCCGCAGGTAAAATTGATATTGTTGGACAAGAATTACGGCTTTGCAGAAGGCTATAACAAGGCTTTCTGTGGACTTAAGGCCGACTACTATGTATTGCTCAACAGCGATGTGGAATGCACACCGCATTGGATTCAGCCTGTGGTGAGCATGATGGAACGCGAGGAGTCGGTTGCCATCGCTCAGCCTAAACTCATGATGTTCGACCGCAAGGACACTTTTGAGTATGCCGGTGCCGCTGGCGGTTTCGTCGACCACTATGGATACCCGTTCTGTCGTGGTCGGCTTTTCTCGACCCTTGAGCGAGACCATGGTCAGTATGATGATGAATGCGACATATTTTGGGCTTCAGGCGCCGCTATGTTTGTCCGCGCCAAAGTCTATCATGAATTGGGCGGACTCGACGGCGATTTCTTTGCCCACATGGAGGAGATAGATTTCTGCTGGCGAGCCAAGAACAACGACTATTCTGTGCGTTACTGTCCACGGTCGGTGGTTTACCATGTCGGAGGTGGAACACTCCCCAAGAGTTCCCCATTCAAGACCCGTCTCAACTTCCGTAATAATCTCTGCATGCTCTACAAGAATTTGCCCGAGGAACGTCTCAACAAGGTCATTCGGCTTCGTATGGTGCTTGACTGGGTTGCTGCCCTTAAGTTTCTTCTCTCCGGCCATTGGGGTGAGTTTGCTGCTGTGGGAGGTGCTCATCGAGAGTTCCGCATGCTCAAGCCTTCTTTGGTACTCAAACGAAATCAGCTGAAGCATCATCTTGTCTCGGGAGTCTACAATCGACTCATCCTGACGGAATACTACCTTCTCCGCCGCACAGTCTTCACGGCTTTGAGAGGTCGTTTTGTGAAAACAAAGAACTAAAAAAAATCCCGCCAATTGGCGGGATTTTTTTTACTCCTGTTTCGACTTCAGATTGCGGTGTTCCTCGTTAAGACCGTCGAGGATTTCTTGTGTTATATCCATCCCTGGGTTGAGGTAAAGTGTGGGCGAGTTTTCGAACGTCTTTCTCATAATGATGTCGAACTGCTGGTTGGCTGCGTTGTATTCGCGCACATAGGCGAAGATGGCATTGAGGAGCTTGGTGTTCTCTGCAATCTGACGTTCCATGATTTTGGCCGTCAGCTCCTGCTCGAGGGTCGACATGCGCTCGGCACGCTGTTTCAGCTCGGCCTCCTTGGCCTCTTGCTGGGTGCGTGTCAGTTTGTCGCCATTTTGCAGATAGTCCTGATAGTCTCTCTGGAATTTCTCCATCTGCTGCTTGCCATAGGCTTCCTGCTGGTTCTTGTAGGCCAGAAGGTCGGCCTCGAGTTCTTTGGCATACTCGTACTTGGCCAGCAGTGTGTCGGTGTCGACGTAGGCGATGGTCAGACCGCCTTCCTTCTGTAAAGGAGCGGTGGCTTCGGCATTCACCTTGCTCTTGGGGGCCGAAGTGAAATGGAGAATGTAAATGCCCACCAGACCGAGCAATAGCACGGCGTTGCAGGCAAGTAAAATTTTGCTGAGTTTGTTGTTTTCCATGATTATTCCGTTTTCAATTTGTCGATAGCTTTCTGTATGCGGCTGATGGTCTCATCCTTGCCGAGCATCATCACCAGTGTGATCATGTCAGGACCCACGGTGCGACCCACCACGGCGATGCGCAGCGAGTTCATCACCTTGCCTGTGTTTAATCCGTTGGCGGCGATATAGTCGTCGAGCAGGGCCTTGTGAATGGCGTCATATTCGAAAGGTACAGTGTTGAGAATCTCGATGACCTTGGACATGTGGATGTGCATGTCGGGTGTCCAGCGTTTGGCCACGTCCTTCTCGTTGTACTCCGTGGGGGCTTGGAAGAAGTAGCAGCAGGTCTCCCACAGCTCGCCGGGGAAGGTGATGCGCTCCTTCATCATGCCGGCCACCTTGACCACGTAGGCATGGTCGGCCTCAACGCCATGTTCTTTCATCTGAACCTCGAGCATGTCGGCCACAGCCTCGTCGCTGAGTTTCTGGAAGTATTCGTGCTGGAACCATTTGGCTTTGTCGAGGTTGAACTTGGCGCCGTTCTTGCTGATGTGTTCCACGTTGAAGAGCTTTATCAGCTCGTCCATGGACATAATCTCTTGTTCGGTACCGGGATTCCACCCCATCAATGCCAGCATGTTGACCACCGCCTCGGGCAGGTAGCCTTTCTCACGGTATCCACTGCTGATTTCGCCACTCTTCGGGTCGTGCCACTCTAGCGGGAAGACGGGGAAGCCGAGACGGTCGCCGTCACGCTTGCTGAGCTTGCCGTTGCCCTCGGGCTTGAGGAGCAGGGGCAGGTGGGCGAACTGCGGTGCCTCCCAGCCGAAGGCCTTGTAGAGCATCACGTGCAACGGCGCGCTCGGCAGCCACTCCTCGCCACGGATGACGTGGGTGATTTCCATCGTGTGGTCGTCGACGATGTTGGCCAGGTGGTAGGTGGGCATGCCGTCGCTCTTGAAGAGCACTTTGTCGTCAAGCAGGCGGCTGTTCATCGTCACGTCGCCGCGGATCATGTCGTGCACCGTGATGTCGATGTTGTCAGGGAATTGGAAACGCACCACGTAGGGTTCGCCCGCCACGATGCGGCGCTGCGTCTCCTCCATCCCCAGACTCAGGCTGTTCTCCATCTGCAAACGGGTGTTGCAGTCGTACTGGAAGGTCTTCTTCTGTGCCTCATACTCTTTGCGCTTGGCCTCTAAGGCTTCGGGTTTGTCGAAAGCGTAGTAGGCCCAGCCGTCGCGGATCAGCTGCTCGGCATACTGGCGGTACATCGCCTTGCGGTCGCTCTGGCGGTAGGGACCGTAGGGACCGCCGATATGCACGCCTTCGTCAAACTTGATGCCCAGCCAGTCGAGGGCTTCGATAATGTATTGTTCGGCACCCGGCACGAAGCGTGTCTGGTCGGTGTCTTCGATGCGGAGAATCATCTTGCCGCCGTTCTGGCGGGCGAAGAGGTAGTTGTAGAGGGCGGTACGCACGCCGCCAATGTGGAGCGGCCCCGTCGGACTGGGGGCGAATCTTACTCTTACCATTTTATCTTTTAGACTTTTAAACTTTCTGTTATTCTTTCACAAAACTGCCCAGACTGTAACCTACCGACAGCATATAACTTACGTTGTTGCCGTTAGGAATCTTCACATTCACCTTGTTGCTCGTACCGTTTTCCAGTATACGGAGAATGTCGTCGCCCTCCGAAGTGGCCATGAATCCGTGGTCGATATAGAACGAGGCTCTCAGGTGTTTGTATTCGTAGCTGATGCCGAGGATGGCGCTGACATCCAGTCGGTTCAGGTGGTTGAAGACTTGTCGGTCCTCTTTCGAGCCGTTGAAGTTGACATCGTAGTTCGCCGTCGGCGACGTGACTCCCGGGGTAATCTTGCGGTCGCCATAGCGGCCGAAGAGGCCGTAACTCACGGCAGGTCCTATGAAAAGCCCCACCACATGTCCGCTCGAGCGGATGGGAAGTTCATAATGCACGCATGCCAGGATGGGCAACTGCAGGTAGTAGGCGTGGTAGTAGCCCTCGCGGAACATCAGGCTCGCTCCGTTCTCCCGAACCTCCTGGAAATTGCTTCCCTTGCGCGTCAGATTCAATCCCGTCTGCAGGAAAAACGTCTCCTCCAGCACGCTGGCGCTCTTCACGAAAGTGTAGTTCAGGTAGCCTCCTATCGAAGCTCCTATCACTGGCGATTTTGTCGACAGGTCATCGTTCATCGTGGCCAGTCCTATGCCCGCCTTCACTCCGTAGTCGCCAAACTGCGCCTGAGCGCCCATTAAACCCATTAGACCCATTAAGCCCAATAAAAATATCTTCTTCATAATCGTTTATAATTTTCTTTGTTCTCCCTTTGCTGCTCCCCTAAGTTAGGGGAGCTGTCACGAAGTGACTGAGGAGTGTGTCGGTTATAAATTTCTCATCAGAAAGTCAGTCATCAGCTGGTAGAGGTTCAGTCTCGTGTTGCCGGTGGCGTCGTAGATGCTGTGGTTCTTGTTGGGGTAGATGCGGAACTCGAACTGCTTGCCGGCATTCTCGAGCTTCTCCACCATCTCGGCGCTGTTCTGGAAGTGGACGTTGTCGTCGCCGGTGCCGTGGATGAGTAGGTAGTTGCCCTTCAGCTGGTCGGCGAAGTTAAGCGGCGAGTTCTCGTCGTAGCCCTTGGCGTTGTCCTGCGGCAGGCCGAGGAAGCGCTCGGTGTAGATGTTGTCGTAGTAGCGCCAGTTCATCACCGGAGCCACAGCAATGGCGGCCTTGAAGACATCGTTGCCCTTGAGCAGCGAGAGGGTGGAGAGATAGCCGCCGAAGCTCCAACCCCAGATGCCGATGCGGTCTTTGTCGACCCAGCTCTGCTGGCCCAGCCAGCGGGCGGCCTCGATGGCGTCCTCGCATTCCATGCGGCCGAGGTCCTTGTAGGTCTGTCTCTTGAACTGTGCACCACGTCCACCGGTACCGCGACCGTCGAAGCACATCACCACATAGCCCTTTTCGGCCAGCATGTGGTACCAGTAGTAGTCCGAATAGCCGTAGCTGTTCGAGACCTGCTGGTTGCCGGGGCCGCCGTAGACGTATATCAGCACGGGGTATTGTTTGCTCTGGTTGTGGTCGAAGCCTTGCGGGAGAATGAAGTAGCAGTTCAGCTCGGTGCCGCCCGAGGTCTTGAAGGTGCCGAACTCCTTGTTCTGTGCGCCGTAGTCTTTCATCTTCTGCTCCAACTCGGCGTTGTCCTGCAGCGTCTTCACCAGCTTGCCCTTGGCGTCGTGAAGGGTGTAGACGGGGGCGTGGGCGGCATGGCTCCAGGTCTGGATGTAGTATTTGCATCCCTGGCTGAAGGTGGCGCTGTAGGTGCCGGTGCAGGGCGGGTTGAGCCGTTCCTTCTTCTTGCCGTCGAAGCCAATGACGAAGAGGCTCTTGTTGATGGCGCCGTCTTCGCGGCTGGTGTAGTAGAGGCGCTGGTTCTTCACGTCGATGCCGGGAACGTCACAGACCTCCCACTCGCCACTGGTCACCTGCTTGACGAGCTTGCCATCCATTCCGTAGAGGTAGATGTGGCGGTAGCCGTCTTTCTCACTGGTGATGAGCATCTGCTCCTTGGCTTTCTTGCCTTTGCCCACGGTGATGAACTGCCAAGTGTCAGGCACCTCGACGTAGGTGTCGCACTGCTCGGCGTAGAGCTTGCTTATTGTGTTGCTGTTAAGGCCGTTGTTCGAGGTATTTACGGCCAGTATTTCCATTGTGTTCTGCAGACGGTTCATGACCATCACGGCCAACACGTCGGGGGTATTGGTCCATTGGAAGCGGGGGATATACTCCCATTGCGACTTGCCGTCGGCCACGGTGGTGCTGCGTCCGTCAAGTACAGGAGTGAACTGGCCTTTGGTCTCGATGTTGTACACATGTAGCGACACCTTGCTGTTATCCTCGCCGGCCTTGGGGTATTTGTACTTGTAATCCTCAGGATACAAGGATCCCCACATCTGCATATTATACTCTTTCACCTTGCTCTCGTCGAAGCGCATATAGGCAATCTTTTTCGAGTCGGGGCTCCACTCGAAGCCCTTGGTGATGGCGAACTCCTCCTCGTACACCCAGTCCGTCGTGCCGTTGATCACCTCGTTCACCTTGCCGTCGGTAGTGATAGCATGCTCCTCCAGCGTGCTGAGGTCCATCCAGTACAGGTTGTTATCGCGCACGAAGGCCACCTTCGTACCGTCGGGACTCAGCGTTGTCAGGCGCTGCTTGCCGCTGTTGCTTATCTTGGTGAAGGACTTCTCTTTGACATCATAGAGGTAGTAGTCGCTCACGCCGCTGTGGCGGTAGAGGGGCTCGAAGCCGCTGCTCAGTAGGATCTTCTGCTCGTCCTGACTGAACTCGTAGCCTTCCATCGGGGGCAGGGGTTTGGCTTTCTTGCTCATCTGCGGGGTGTTGAAGATGCACACGTCGGCGACCTTCTCACCCGTGGCGTAGCTGTATTTGGCGATGCCCGTGCGGCTCATCGTGCAGTAGTGCTCGCCGTCGGCCATCGAGCGGATGCCGTAGACACCTTTGGCTCGGAACGTACCCTTCGTCCAGATGTCCTCCAGCGTGATATTCTTGGTCTGGGCATCGGCCACGCCAATGCCTCCCATCAGTGCAAATGCCATAAGAACAAGTAGTTTCTTCATGTTGTGCAGTTCTTTTATATATAAATTCAAAAATGCAAATATACGAATTATTTTTCATACCGCGAAAAGAAATTGTTAACACCTTCTCCCTATCATCCCCCTACCATGCCCCTATCATCTCCTACCGTGGTAGGAGTTGGTAGGGAGTTGGGTGGGAGTTGGGTAGGAGTTGGTAGGGACATGGTGTTAAGAATCAGGTGTTTATGTGTCTTTTTGTGCTTTGTTTCATTGTAAATCAGGTTGTTATGTGTTGTGTTTAACTATTTTTAACATAGCAATTAACAATATTTTTTATTCTGTTCTGTTATTGCTATATGACTACAGAAAAGGGTATTTTGAATCGCACGGAGTTGCTGATCGGCCGAGAGGCGATGGAGCGTATGGGTGCTGCAAGGGTGATTGTGTTCGGCGTGGGGGGTGTTGGATCGTGGTGTGCCGAGAGCTTGATACGCAGTGGTATAGGTCGTTTGACGATTGTGGACAGCGACCGTGTGTGTGTGACGAATATCAACCGGCAGGCGATGGCTACTACGAGGACGGTGGGTCGGGTGAAGGTGGAGGCGATGCGCGAGAGGTTGAAGGAGATCAACCCTTATGCCGAGATTACTGCGCTGCAGGATGTTTTCAGTGCGGAGACGGCAGAGGGTTTCCACATGGAGGAGTATGACTATGTGATAGACTGCATCGACAGTCTGAAGGACAAGTTGGAGTTGATTTTGCGAGGGACGCGGAGGGATGCTGGTTTTCGTTTTTTCAGCTCGATGGGGGCGGCATTGAAGATGGACCCGACGCAGGTGAGGGTGAGTGAGTTTTGGGAGGTGGACGGCTGCCCGCTGGCGGCGGTGCTGCGGAGGAGGATGCGCAAGCAGAAGCGCTTTCCGGGACGCAAGTTCCAGTGTGTGTGGAGTCCAGAGGTGTTGCCAAATCTCGGGGAAGGGGTGCGCAGTTGCGGCACGGCGTCGTGCATGTGCCCGAAGGCCGAGCATGGCGAAGGACGTGCCGACTTGCTGAACCATGAGTGGTGCACTTCGAAGGCTCAGATTAATGGCTCGTTGGCCCATATCACGGCGATCTATGGTTTTACGCTGGCTGGGTTGGTGATGCAGGATGTGGTGAAAGGGGTTTAAGGTTTAGGGTTTAAGGTTTACGGTTTACGGTTATAATCAGTATGATATGAATAGTCGAGGCAAAAATATATGTAAGGAACTCAAAGCCGTCCGCAAGCGTATTGCGGAGGAGAACGGCATCGAGCTGGAGATTCCGGAGTGCACCTACCAGGGGCCCTGCAAAGGGACCTGCCCCCGCTGCGAGAGTGAGGTTCAGTACATTGAGGATGAATTGGCGCGGAGGATACGGCTGGGCAAGGTGGCCACGGTGGCGGGGTTGGCGTTGGGGTTGGCGGTGAGCAATGGCGCGAAGGCACAAAGTACGGACACACTCCTCCGTCAGCCGATGGCTGACGCCTCCCCTAGCTCAGGGGAGGAGATAAGTTATGGGACTTTGAAGGGCAGGGCGGTTGACCTCAAGACGGGCGAGACGCTGCCGTTCTGCAAGGTGAGTCTGCGTCAGGGCGATACGGTTGTCGCCAGTGGCGCTACCGATTTCGACGGTATGTATACATTCAAGAAGATACCCTTTGGCGACTATACGCTCTCCGTTCAGCTGATGGGATATGTCCGCTTCGAGCAGGGCGTCACTGTCGCCAAGCAGGGCTTCACGGTGATGGATGTCTCCATGGCGGCGGATACAACGGGTATTCCATCAATTGTTATTAGCGGACCTGTGACAATAGGGACTTCGGCAAAGGAAGCTCCCCGGACGAAGAGGGTGGTGGTGGATGGTGATAAACTGGATTATACGATAGAAGAGATGGCAAGAGAGGCGAGGATGGAAGAGTTGCAACCGATGATGGGAGAGATACAGGTGCATCTGCCGGGTACGGAAGCCAGTCGGGCGGGCGATCCTTCACCTATTCCAAAGCATGTAATGGATGGGAAATTGGTGGGCGCTATTGGAGTCCCCAACCTTGACGGGGTGCCCTCGACAGTGCGTGTGGTGCGCCAAGGGCCGTTGCTGATAGTGGAAGAGACTGACGAACCTGAACTGTAATGATTATGAATAGAGGTAAGGATATTTGCAAGGAACTGAAAGCCGTCCGCCGTCAGATTGCGGAGGAGAACGGCATTCCGCTGGAGATACCGGAGTGTACCTATCACGGTCCATGCAAGGGCACCTGTCCGCGTTGCGAGAGTGAGGTGAGATATTTGGAGAACGCATTGGCACAGAAGATTAAGATGGGCAAGGTGGCGACGGTGGCGGGGTTGGCGCTGACGCTGGGTGTGTCGGGTTCGGCTGCCGCGCAGAGCACGGACACGGTTCCGGTGGTGCCTCCCTCGCACGAGCGCCAGACGGGCATGTTCGAAGTGACGGGCGTGGTGGTCGACGAGAGGACCCGCGAACCGATACCGATGGCGACGGTGAAGCTCTATAAGCGCGACAGTACGGCGATGGTGACCCAAACCGACTTCGATGGCCGCTATCGTTTCAGCGTTCCCAATGGTTCCTATTCTCTTGAGGTGATGTCTGTGGGCTATAATGCCTACCGCCGCGATGTGGTCATCAGACGCTCTGCCGAGGATCAAGGGGTGATGGAGTTGGTTTACAACGGGAGCCTTTATGACACCTACGGACGACCGATGGTGGACACGGTGAGGATGACGATTCCGGTGATGGGGCTTGTTGTAGTTACGTATTACGTGGAAGGTTCTGTCATCGACAGCAAGACAAAGGAGGCGTTGCCTTTTGTCAACGTCGTTGTGTTGAAGGACGGAAAACAATGCGGAGGCGGCGTAACTGATTTCGACGGGAACTTCAAGCTCCAGCTGGAGGAGGGGGAGTATGAGTTTCTTTTCTCTTCAATTGGTTATATGCAGAGACGGGTCCCCGTGAAGGTTCCGGACAAGGGGGCGCTCAAGGCCATCGAGCTGGAACCCTCGGCACGTGACCTTATGGGTGATGTGATTATCGAGGGAGGTTCGACACCTATGATAGAGATTGGCCCCGAAGGGGCAACGAGCACGGAAGTCGACGGTGTGATTCTAAGGGTGCAATACTGATGGAGGCGGTACCGTTCATAGGCATCGACCGGCACCGGCTGGGTGTCGACGGGGTGGGGGTGACCACCCTGGCGGCGTTCCATGGGTGTCCGCTGAGGTGCAAGTATTGTCTCAACCGCCGTTGTCTGGAGCCGCCAGAGGACCTGCCGCGCTACACTCCGCAGCAGCTCTACGACCGTGTGGGAGTGGACAACCTCTACTTCATCGCCACGGGTGGCGGTGTCTGCTTCGGCGGCGGCGAGCCGTTGCTGCGGGTGGACTTCCTCGAGGAGTTCAAGGCTCTCTGCGGCCGGGGGTGGAACCTCACGGCGGAGACCTCGCTGCAGGTGCCGCGCGAGAGTGTGGAACGCGCCGCCGAGGTGGTGGGCGACTTCATCGTCGACATCAAGGAGAGCAACGCCGAGATATACAAGGCCTATACGGGTGGAGACGCCGCCCTCTCGTGGGCCAACCTCGAATGGCTCATACAAAAGAAAGGGCCCGAACATGTGACTGTCCGGGTCCCGTTGATTCCAGATTTCAATACCGAGGCCGACTGCGACCTTACCGCCGCCCGCCTCAAGGCGATGGGCGCGACGCGTATCGACCGCTTCACCTATCGCGTGCAGCAGTCGTGATCGTGGCAGTGGCTGCTGGTGGTCTCCAGCTCCAGCGTGCTGTGGTGGATGCCTATGGAGTCGAGCAGCTCTTTGACGCGGTCGGTGACTTCTTCGAGCATCGTGGCCTCGGGGATGACGATGTGGCAGGTGAGCGCCGTCTCCGTCGTCGAGATGGCCCAGATGTGGATGTGGTGCACGTTGAGCACGCCCTCGAGGGCCTGGATACGGTTATGTATGTCGTCCACATCGTAGCCTTCGGGCACGGCGTCGGTGCTCATGCGCAGGCTCTCACTCAGGAGGTCCCATGTGGAGACGAGGATGACAACGGCTATGATGATGCCGATGATGGGGTCGATGATGTACCAGCCGGTGTAGTGGATGACCACGCCGGAGACCACCACTCCCACGCTAACCAGCGTGTCGGCCAGCATGTGGAGGAAGGCACCACGGGTGTTGATGTCGTGCTGCTGCTGGCGGCTGAGTACCCAGGCGGTGACACCGTTGATGACGATGCCCACGGCGGCCGTCCAGATGATGAGCGAGTCGTTGACTTCGGCGGGGTTGAAGAATTTCTCCACGCTCTCCACCATGATGGCGCCCACGGCGACGAGGAGGATGATGGCGTTGAGGAGCGAGATGAGCACCGAGGCCTTGCGGTGGCCGTAGGTGAAGCGCTTGGTGGCGTGACTCGATGCCAGCTTCAGCGCTATCATGGCCAGCAGGAGCGAGAAGACATCGGAGAGGTTGTGACCTGCGTCGGAGAGCAGGCCGAGGGAGTTGCCTACAAAGCCCGCGACGGCTTCGACGATGACGAAGGCCAGGTTCAGCGCTACCGCCACTATATAGATAGTAGACAATTTCTCTATCGCATGCGCGTGGTGGTGATGGTGAAGACCATGGTGGTCGTGGTGCTCATGGTCGTGATGATGCTCATGGTGACCATGCTCGTGTTCATGGTCGTGGTCGTGATGATGGTGTTCGTGTTCCATATTTCAATAGTTTTTTTTGTTCGTTTTTCAGTTTGCAAAATTACGAACTTTTTCCGACATGGGAGCGTCACCATTGCTGGTGAGTGTGTTTTATCTCTCATCGTTTGAAGTTTAATGTTTAAAGTGTTGGTTTGTAGTGCGAAAACCTTAAACCTTAAACCCTAAACCTTAAACCTTAAACCTTGCACACATCCGGTGGAAGCAATGGAAATGGCGCCGAAGTGGCTTTATGAGGGTATTTTCTTTGGATTAAAAAATGTTAAAAACGATACCCCCTTGTAGAGTTTCGGGAAAAAAGCGGTTATAATAGTATATGGGGGTGATGTTTCTTATAGGGGAGGGGTGAATCAACAATAAAAATGTAATAATGACGTTAATACAAAAAATAAGCACATGAAAATGAAGAATAAATCTTTTGCTGTACGCTGCTGCATGGTGGCGGCTTTGATGGTGGCGGCTGTGGGTACTGCACAGGCCCAAAATGAGCACTCGACGCTCAAGAAGGCCGAGAAGCTGGTGACCCAGCGGCAGTATGCGTCGGCCTTCGCTATGCTGGAGGAACTCGACCCCACGAACGACCGACCCGCCGTGCTGGCCATGAAGGCTGACATCGTGCTGCACTATTTTGCGCAGAGCATGAACCACATGGTTTTCTCGCTGGTGGACCTGAAAAAAGGAGAGAGTCTCGACTCCGTGCGTGCCAACTTCGAGCAGGGGGCAGTATTCCCCTTCAATGTGGACAGCCTCTCGCGCCGTCTGCTGGCCACCCATCCCGGCGACCAGTCGCTGCTGGCCACCCATGCCGCCTACCATCAGGCGTTGCTCGACGACTATGGCGACGAGTTATGGATATTCAACCTCACGGCCGACTGCAAGGCTCTGTTGCAACAGGCCACGCAAAGCGCCGATGCCTGCTCGCAGCTGGGGTATCTTTATACTTCAGATGAGTCCACGATTGACAGCGCCGCCTACTATTTCCGTCGAGCCGTCGAGCTACAGGACACCCTTTGGGGCGCGCACTATAATCTGGGGGTGATGGAGCACCGGTTGGGACACAACGTCGAGGCGCTGGCCCACATGGAGCGTGCCTGGAAAGGCTATCGTGTGCCGCGCTTGAAAGGCGATGCCGCCCGCGTGATGGCCATCATCTACGACCAGTCGCTGAACAACGCCTCCAAGGCCGAACGCTACTATCGCCAGGCCGTTGCCGACGACAGTACCGATGTCACCAGCTGGGGGTTCCTGTTGGATTTCCTCCTTCGACAGCCGTCCGCGCAGGGCGACGTGCTCGCCGTGTTGCGGTCCGCATGGCGTGCGGCTATGCAAAGCGGCAACACGTTTAAGGAAACGCGCTACATTATTGACCAATGCGTGAAGAACGATAAAAGCAACCTCGCCATATCGTTTCTGGAGGCGCGTTGCAACGAGACAAAGGAGGACTATGAACTCGGTGTCTGCCACCTCTACCTTTTCCAGCTCATGGAGGCCAACGGTGAAGACATCGCACACTTGCGGACGGCTATCGAATGCTTCGAGCGCGAGGGAGCTCCGGAGATTTTCCTCAACTCGTTACGCGAGATTATCAAAGAAGCTGAGAAGTAAATGTTTAGAGTGATTGTTATGCGAACAAGTTCTTATAGAATTATCATGGTGGTCTTGCTGATGTGGACCTTCGGCGGTAGCCGCGCGGCGGCGCAATGCATGGAGAACATCGGGCACCGCTATCCCACCACCTTCACAATGCACGGCGACACGCTTGTGCTGGGCATCACCTTCGGCGAGGAGGGAATGAAAATAGATTACACCTGCCAGCGACAGCAGGACGGCAGCCTTGTGGTGAGTGGCACGGTAGCCTACGCCAAGACTGGCGAGGCATTGCCCTACGTGATGGTGAGCAGCCTTTTTGAAATAAATGACGAGAAAACCTTCGTGCCATGGGTGGAGCTGGCGGTGACCGACAGTCTCGGGCGATTCTCCTTCCGCCGTCCGGCACTGAGCCAGCGTATGCTGGCCTTCTGGTGCGCCGGCTATAGGCCCGAGCTCTTCGAGGAGCATTGGGACACCATTGCCGTCAGCGAGCACGAATACCTCATGCAACGCGACGTCAGCCAGCGTTTCGACACCGCTGCCGTCGGCCCCGAGGAGCGCGACCGCTTGACGAAAGAATACTACGAGGTGTTCCATTCATGTCCCGGGTGCGACGAGTATGCCTGGCTGGAGAGCGAGGGACTGCGTTGCCGCATCGGGCGTTTCTTGCCCTCGGGTACGTTGGGGGTGCACATGCTGTGGCCCATCGACGACCGCCGGAGCTTCTACTTCAACGGCATGCTCTACACGTACTTCGATGCCGACCGCCTCTTCGCGCTCTCGCCCGAGGGTGTCTTCGCCTCTCAAACGCCCTCGTCAGGCGATTTCCGCGACCACCTGCACATCTCCCTCATCGACGGATATGAGGTCTCCGGATTCCACGACCTCGCCCTCGACAGCACACAAGGCTTCCTTGTAGGCCTGCGGTGGGCCGAGGGTGGATGGCTCTACTTCCGCACCGAGCGTGGTGGATGCTATAAGGTGCATGTCGACATGCACCCAAGTACCAACTGCCGGCTGGTGGATGTGGAGGTCAGCGAGGCCGAATATCTTGCCGCCAAAGCCGATTTTGCAAAATACAACCATGCCCGCATTCAGCATGCCCCCACGGCGGCCGACACCGCCGCGGTGCTCCGCTACAAGAAAAAGAGCAATATTACGTGGTGGGACCCCCTGGGTGCAGATTCGCAGGATGTGGAGTACTTCCACCTTGAGGGCACGGACATCGACATCGTCGAGGTTGCCATTGGCGACTACTGCTGTACCTTTATGTCCGGCGACACCACGGAGATGCAGACCTGCCTGATGGCGCTTTCGCACGAGGGAGTCTTCGCTGGCTGTTGGGTGCAAGTGGAAGAAGATAGCCCAAGTTATATCTACCTCTACCTGTTAAGCGCCGACCGCCGAAGTGTTAGACAGAGCCTTGTCTACCAAACGACCCCCACGTGGTTCCCCTACGGCGAGCTTTTCTGGTCTCGCGACGGCTGGCTCTACGTAGAAGGCCGCGCCGGAACCCACGACCGTGTGGTCTACCACAAGCTCCGACTGAGAAAATAAAAAAGCGCCCCAAACGGGGCGCTTTTTTGTTTTTATGCTTTCGCCTTTCAATCTCGGCGGTCACGACCGAACAGCTGACCAATCCACTGCCTATTGAGGCGGGCGATGTTCTGACGCTTGATCTGCTTGGGACATTCGGCCTCGCAGGCGTAGGTGTTGGTGCAGGAACCAAAGCCGAGCTCGTCCATCTTGCACACCATCTTCTTCACGCGGTCCTGCGCCTCGGGCTTGCCTTGGGGCAGGAGGGCGAGATGGCTCACCTTGGCGCCGACGAAGAGCATGGCACTGGCGTTCTTGCAGGCTGCCACACAGGCGCCGCAACCGATGCAGGCGGCGGCATCCATAGCCTGGTCGGCCTTGTGTTTCGGGACGAGGATGTTGTTGGCGTCGGGCACGCCGCCGGTGGTGGCGCTGATGTAGCCACCGGCCTGGATGATCTTGTCGAAAGCGGTGCGATCCACCACCAGGTCCTTGATGATGGGGAAGGCTTTGGCTCGCCAGGGCTCTACCCAGATCTCGTCGCCGTCGTTGAAGTGGCGCATGTGGAGCTGGCAGGTGGTCACACCGTCGTCGTTGCCGTGGGGACGGCCGTTGATGTAGAGGCCGCACATGCCGCAGATACCCTCGCGGCAGTCATTGTCGAAGCACACCGGGTGGGCGATGTGGTCGTTGATGAGTTTCTCGTTCAGCTGGTCGAGCATCTCCAGGAACGAGCAGTCGGCCGAGATATTGTCAATCTCATAGGTCTCGAAATGACCTTTGGCGCGGGCGTTCTCCTGACGCCAGATATGTAGTGTGAATTTCATCGTTTGTTTATTTTTATGTAGTAGTTAAGTAGGAAAGTAGTTATCGCTTCGCTCGCCCTTCGGGCAGTAGTTAAGACATTTGTTCCGGCAGGGGGGTATTGTCTTAACTACTTAACTACTGTCTACTTGACTACTTTATTTATAATTACGTTTCACAATCTTAATGTGCTCGTAGTTGAGTTCTTCCTTGTGCATCACTTCGGGCTTGTCGTGGCCTTGGTATTCCCAAGCGGCAACGAACATGAAGTTGTCGTCGTCGCGGAGGGTCTCGCCGTCCTCTGTCTGGTGCTCGATGCGGAAGTGTCCGCCGCAGCTCTCCTCGCGCTGGGTGGCGTCGTCGACGATGAGGCGTGCCAGCTCGAAGTAGTCGGCCAGGCGGTAGGCTTTCTCCAGCTCGGGGTTCATCTCGGCGGCCTTGCCGGGAATGAAGACATGCTGGTAGAAGTCGGCCTCCAGCTCGGCAATCTTCTCCTTGGCAGTGGCCAGGCTCTCCTTGCTGCGGGCCATACCGCAGTATTCCCACATGACCTTGCCCAGCGCTTTGTGGTAATGGTCGACGGAGTGCTGATCGGAATTTCCGGAATTTCCGGCGATGGCCATCAGTCCATCGAGGCGTTCACGCACGGCATGCTCGGCTTCGTCGAACTCGGGGCCTTCGGCTTTGATTTTTCCCACGTATATCTGGTCGGCCAGGTAGTTCTGCAGCGTGTAGGGCAGCACGAAGTAGCCGTCGGCCAAACCCTGCATGAGGGCCGAAGCTCCGAGGCGGTTGGCTCCGTGGTCGCTGAAGTTGGCCTCACCCGCGGCGAAGAGGCCTGGGATGGTGGTCTGCAGCTCGTAGTCGACCCACAGGCCGCCCATGGTGTAGTGGATGGCGGGGTAGATCATCATCGGCACCTTGTAGGGGTCGGCGTCGACAATCTTATAGTACATCTGGAAGAGGTTGCCGTATTTCTGCTCCACCACGTCGCGTCCGAGGCGTTTGATGGCATCGGCGAAATCGAGGTATACGGCCAGGCCCGTGGGACCTACACCGTAGCCGGCATCGCAGCGCTCCTTGGCGGCGCGACTGGCTACATCGCGCGGCACCAGGTTGCCGAAGGCGGGGTAGCGGCGCTCCAGGTAGTAGTCGCGGTCTTCCTCGGGGATGTCCAGCGGACCTTTCTCACCACGACGGATGGCTTCGGCGTCCTCTTTCTTCTTGGGCACCCAGATGCGGCCGTCGTTGCGCAGCGACTCGCTCATCAGCGTGAGCTTCGACTGGTAGTCGCCGTGCACGGGTATGCAGGTGGGGTGGATCTGCACATAGCAGGGGTTGGCGAAGGCGGCACCACGACGGTGGCACACCCAGGCGGCGCTGCCGTTGCTGTTCATGGCGTTGGTGCTCAGGTAGTACACGTTGCCGTAACCACCGCTGGCCACAACGACGGCATGGGCGGCATAGCGCTCCAGCTCGCCGGTGACGAGGTTGCGGGCAATGATGCCGCGTGCACGGGGCTTGCCCTCCTTGTCGGGCACCACCACGAGGTCCATCATCTCGTGGCGCTCGTGCAGCACCACGGTG
Organism: uncultured Bacteroidota bacterium; assembly: GCA_902771735.1. Lineage (GTDB taxonomy): Bacteria > Bacteroidota > Bacteroidia > Bacteroidales > P3 > Colimorpha. Next base: position 9,041 of record CACXXO010000003.1, on the reverse strand, counting down.
CCGCGGGCAATCTCGCGGCTCAGGGCGCCATAGGCTCCCAGCAGCAGCTGCTGGCCCGTCTGGCCGCGGGCGTAGAAGGTGCGGCTCACCTGCGCACCGCCGAAGGAGCGGTTGTCCAGCAATCCGCTATAGTCACGGGCAAAGGGCACGCCCTGTGCCACACACTGGTCGATGATGTTGCCGCTGACTTCGGCCAGGCGGTAGACGTTGGCCTCGCGGGCGCGGTAGTCGCCACCCTTGATGGTGTCCTTGAAGAGGCGCTCCACGCTGTCGCCGTCGTTCTGGTAGTTCTTGGCGGCGTTGATGCCGCCCTGGGCGGCGATGGAATGCGCGCGACGCGGCGAGTCCTGGATGCAGAAGATGTCCACATGGAATCCCAGGGCACCGAGCGAGGCGGCGGCCGAGGCACCGGCCAGGCCGGTACCGACGACGATGATGTCGAGCTTGCGCTTATTGGCCGGGTTCACCAGCTTCTGCGCGGCTTTGTAATTGGTCCATTTCTGACTGAGCGGACCTTCGGGTATCTTGGAGTCTAAGTTCATTGCGTTAATGCGTTAATGTGTTAATGCGTAAGTGGTTTACAATCCTAAATAGACCAGTATCGGGACGGCGGCGAAGCCGAGGACGACAATCCATGTGTAAATCTTGCCGAGGGCCTCGATGATGGGGTTGTACTTGTAGTTGTTCAGGCCCAGCGTCTGGAAGGCCGAGGGGAAGGCATGGCGCAGGTGCATGAAGATGACAAAGAAGAAGAACAGGTAGCCCACGACGATATGCCAGTGGCTGAACTTCTCGCGTGCCATGTAGTAGAAGTCGGGCTCCACGCCGCAGTCCGGAACACTCTCCTTCAGCATCGTGCGCTCCTCGTAGTCGAGGTGGCGAATCCATTTGCCGTCCTCCGACAGCCGCTTCTCCATCATCGCCGTGCTCATAAGTTCCGCAACAGGAACGGCGTTGCGCAGCTTGTCGAGATTGTCATGCATCTCCGCCTGTTGGTCGGGCGATATCTGGTCGGCATACATCGCCATCTGGTTCTCCACAGTCGCCACCACGTCGGCCGGCGACATGCCGCTTTGGGCCGAATACTGCATGATGGTGTTCACCTCCTCGTTCTGCAACTTCTCCACCTCCACCATGTAGTCGCCCTTCACCAAGCCAACCTTTACAAAGTAGAAGTCGTAGAAGTGGATGCCGATGCAGACGAAAATAAGGATGCCCGTCCATACCATCAGCTTCGAGCCCCCATGCGTCTTCGAGCGCGATGCCTCGTGGTAGCGCACCGGGCGTGCCAGACGGTTGGTCACCGCCAGCCAGAGGGTCAGCAGGATGTGCAGGGCGATGACACCGAGGAGCACAAATTCGAAAATCTTCACCACCCAGTTGGTGCCCATGAAGTGGCAGAAAGCCGAGTACCACGCTCCGTCGTCATGACGCAGGATGAAGAGGTTGGCCGTCATGTGGAACAACAGGAACGCCAGCAGGAAGCTGCCCACCAGTGCCACAAAGAGTTTCTTAGTGATCGAGTGAATCTTTGGTAAGTCCATATTTTTTAATGTTATACGTTTTTTTGTAATATTATATTAAAAATGCAAATATACGAAATAAAAACCGTTTTTGTCACCGAAAAACAAAGATTTTTACTAAAAAACACAAGTAGTTGGAAATCAGCATGAACGCTATTTTGGATAAGCTAACCTATAATTGACTCATAATCAGTACCATCTCCCTACCAACTCCTACCCAACTCCCTACCAACTCCCTACCAACTCCTACCACGGTAGGAGTTGGTAGGGAGTTGGTAGGGTTGTGGTACGCCTTTTACATGGCCTTTGTGTTAAGAAAAGTTAAATATTGTGTCTGAATGTTAAAAGTGTGAGCCAAAATCGCCTCGTTGCACTCTTTATATAAAGCGGAAGGAGAAGGCATATACTATTTTCTCTTTTTTGCCGTTATAATAATGGTATAAAAAACAATGGAAAGCGCTGGCAAGGTTTTGTGCTCGGTTCGCAGGCTGCTATTGGTCGCGATGCTGTTTCCGGTGGCGATGGTCCACGGGCAGTGCGACACACGTCTGCCCTACACGACCGACCTGCTGACGGGTTTCCAACCCCCATCCGATCATCCGACAGGGTTCGAATACCCTTGGACGGAGGGGCTGTACAGCAACAACTGCTGGGCGGGATACCTCGACTTTGGTGGTGACCCACCTTATGCTTACCCATTAGACGCCAACTCGGCCAGGGGGCGTTTTGGTTTCAACATTTATGTCGATGGTCAAGCATGGCCTTATTATGCAGAGATGGCGGTGAAGGATTCGAACCATCATGGCTTAGCTATGCTCATCGCCCCTGAGTTTGTCACCGCACCTGCCGCTATCCGGGTGCACGGGCGGCTGGAAAGGTATTTCAATCCCTCCGCCCCTTACCCGGAGGGGAGTGAAGAGGAGCGCTACTGGGGCTGTTTGGAGATGGGATGGGTGACGGATATGGCGCATCCGGCGGAATCTTTTCTTCATACGGGTACGTTTGCCATACGCTCGAACCCTCTTGGGGACCACTCGTTGTATCATTTATGTATACCCATGCATGGCAATCCCCCGGCCGGAAGCCATTTCGCGCTACGTATGCGCAGCAAGGCGCAGGGACCGGCACATAACATGGTTTCGACCAACCATTTTTACTATGAATTCGAGATTTGGCAGATTACGATGGATACTGCCGCGTGCCAGCCGCCTGCATCGACCGACACTGTCTACATCACCGACAGCATCTGCCAGTACAGCGCCTATGAGAGGAACGGCATCTCCCTTTCGGCCAGCGAAACGGCCGACACCGGCACGCGCACCTTCGTGCTTCATGACTATGTATTTTACTCTTCCGATTCCTGCCTGTGTCATGTGAAGGTGCTCACGTTGAGGGTTTTGCCATCGAGTATCACCTTTGTCCGCGACAGTATCTTCCCGGGTGAGGCTTACGCCTTCGGGGGGGAGGAGCTGACGTTGGCGGGTAGTTATGTGAACGAGCTGGGGCTGAACGCGTATGGTTGTCCCATCAAAGATTCGCTGGTGCTCACCATCAGGCGGTTGCCGCCAATGGATTGCGGTGCCGACATCGGGGTGGAGCAGACGGAGTGGTATATCTCGCAGCCTGCCACGGTGCACCTGTGGGCCGAGCAGGAGGAAGGGAACTATCGCTGGAGCCCGCCGGAGGTTTTCGGGGACGACAGTTCGCGCGACGTTTCGTTTGTGCTGCCTCCCGACAGCCAGCAGTGGGTGGGGCTGACGGTGGAGAGGATGGACACGGTGAACCATATCTACCGCGGCGCGGAGCTTGACAGCATGGCTTATCGAATGGATTTCCAGGTACCGGTGGAGCCGCAGACACACTATCGTCTGGAGCTGGCGATCGGCGACGGGGCGGATGTGCAGGTGCAGGTGTATGAGCAAGGGTATTTGCTGTTCGACGGCATCGCGCCGTCGGGACGGATAGAGGTGGAATTTTTCACCTACCAGCATTGGGAGCGGACACTCTCCGTCGTCGCACCCTGGACGATGCGTATGAGGGAGGCCTTTTTGCGGCGCTACTGTCGTGCGACGGATTCGGTACTCATTGTCTCCCACAGTATCAGACCCGTGATCGCTGCCGAGAGTGAGGTGGTCTGCGAGGGTGACACGTTGGAGCTGACGGCGGAGCAGACAGACTACTACGTGTGGGCCTCGCAGCCAACGGACTCTGCGCTGGATGCCCAGCAGGGGCAGCGGAGGGTGGAGGTGAGCCCAACGGTGACCACGACTTATTACTTGCTGGGACCCAGTGGCGGGGTGGCGGACAGCATGAGGGTGGAGGTGGAGCGCTTCCCGAGGCTTCGCGTGGTGGCTGAGCCCGAGGTGGTTGATTTCGACAACCCTGTGCTTACGCTTGAGGAGCGTGGAGAGGAGGTGGCTGTCTCCACGTGGTCGTTCAGCGACGGTGAGAGAGCCGAAGGGCGCAAGGTGCGCCATGTGTACAATGTCAGTTCGATGGACAGCGTGCGGGTCACGGCGACGGGCTGCACGCGACATGGCTGCTGCAGCGACACGATGCTGGCGTTCGCGGTGGAGCTGTCGGTGGTCTGGTTCCCCAATGTGTTCACTCCCGACGCGGAGGAGAACAACCGTTTCGGGATGGTGGCCTCGAAGGAGGTGGTGAAATATAACATGTACGTATACAATCGTAACGGACTGCTTGTCTACAGAATCGATTCGTATGGCGAGGGCTGGGACGGACGCGACGTTCGTGGCAACGCCTGTCAGCAGGGCGCCTATGCCTATAGATGCGACTACCGCCTGGCGAACGGAGTCACCAAGCAGCAGATGGGTACGGTGTTGTTGTTGCGTTAGCATTTTTTTCTTATCTTTGCAGTTGTGATATTAAGGAAGAAAATCTGTATACTGCTGATAACGACCATCGCTCCCGTGGTTTGTACGGTTTGCGAGGGACAAAATCTTGATTATAGGATTCTGAAGAGTCTGCAGGAGTGCCGCACGGAGACCGGCAGCAGGGTGATGTGGTGGACGTCGAACAGTGTGATTCTGGCGCCGTTGGTGCCGACAGGTATGGCTATAGGGGGCTGGGTTTCAGACGACAAGCCTTTGTTGGCCGATGCTGCCACGGTGGGGGCGTCGATGGGGACGTCGTTCGGGTTGGTGATGGGAACGAAGTATATCGTGCGCCGTCCGCGGCCATATATTAAATATGAAGGCGACCTGGTGTCGGTGTCTACCGAGCCCGACCCGTCGTTTCCGTCGGGACATTCTGTGCTGGCGTTCTCTACGGCTACGTCACTGAGTCTGTTGTATCCACGCTGGTATGTGATAGCGCCGTCGTTTTTGTGGGCGGCGGCGGTGGGGTATTCGCGCCTCTATCTGGGGGTACACTATCCGAGCGACGTGCTTGTCGGCGCGCTGATTGGCGTCGGAGTAGCGGTGTTGTCCCATTATGTGGCTCAGCGCCTCAGAGAGGATACTCCCTGGGCGCCGAGCGATGCTGTTGTACTGTCGTACAAGTTTAGTTTCTAATATTTTATTTCTTTGGGGCGCCGCCGCCGAAGTCGTCATAGGCGATGTTCTCGGACTGGACGCCGAGGTTGTCGAGCATGTTGACCACGGCGCTGCTCATGGGGCCGGGTCCGCACATGTAGTACTCGATGTCCTCGGGGGCGGGATGGTCCTTGAGGTAGGTGTCGTACATGACTTGGTGGATGAAGCCGGGGGTGTAGGGCACTCCGGCGGCATCGGCAGCGGGGTCGGGACGGTCGAGGGCCAAGTGGAAGTGGAAGTTGGAAAAATCTTTCTCCAACTGGTGGAAGTCGTTGAGGTAGAACACCTCGTTGAGGGCGCGGGCGCCGTAGAAATAGTGCATCGGGCGATTCTGGCAATGCAGCGTGCGGGTGAGGTGCATAATCTGTGCGCGGAGAGGTGCCATACCGGCGCCGCCGCCCACCCATATCATCTCGTTACCCTTGGGGTCGTCGCTCCAGGTGCCGTCCTCGGTGCCGCGTACGCGGAACTCGCCGTAGGGGCCACTCATGATGACCTTGTCGCCGGGCTTCAGCGAGAAGATGTAGCTCGAGGCGATACCCGGGTTGACGTTCTGGAAACCGCTGCGGTCGGCCGTGAAGGGCGGCGTGGCGATACGCACGGTGAGCATAAACACGTCGCCTTCGGCAGGATAGTTGGCCATGGAGTAGGCGCGGACGGTGGGCTCGGTGTTGACGCAGACGAGGTCGAACATCTTGAACTTCTCCCATGCGGGCAGGTATTCGTCGCCGATGAGGCTGCGGTCGAAGTCGCTGTACTTGATGCGGAAGGTGGGTATCTTGATCTGTGCGTAGCTGCCGGGCACGAAGTCCATGTGTTCGCCGGCGGGCAGCTGCACCTTGAACTCCTTGATGAAGGTGGCGACGTTGCGGTTCGAGACCACGGTACACTCGTATTCCTTGATGCTGAGGATGCTCTCGGGGAGCTTGATGCTGAGGTCTTCCTTCACCTTCACCTGACAGCCGAGGCGCCAGCCTTCCTGTATCTGCTTGCGGCTGAAGTGGGGGGTCTCGGTGGGGAGGATGCTGCCGCCGCCCTTGACGACGCGGCATTTGCATTGGCCGCAAGATCCTTTTCCGCCGCAGGCCGAAGGCAGGTGTATGCCTTGCTCACTCAATGTGGATATCAGCGTTCCGCCCGTGGGAACGGTCAGTTCTTTGTCGTCGTTGATGGTAATCTTCACGTTGCCCTGAGGGATGAGCTTGGCGCGCAGGATGAGCAGCGCCGCCACGAGGAGCAGGATGACCACCAGAATGAGTATGATTGAGATGATAAGTGTTTGTGTCATTGTCTTCGGTATTACGTTATATCGTTATCACGTTCGCACGAGAGGCTATAGCTTAAATCCCATAAAGCTCATGAATGCCAGTCCCATGAGGCCGGTGATGATGAAGGTGATGCCCACGCCGCGGAGTGCCGGGGGGATGTGGCTGTAGCGCAGTTTCTCGCGTATGGCGGCGATGGCCACGATGGCCAGGAACCAGCCGATGCCGCTGCCGAGGGCGAAGACGGTGGCCTCGCCGATGTTGGCGTAGCCGCGCTCCTGCATGAAGAGGGAGCCCGACATGACGGCGCAGTTGACAGCTATGAGCGGGAGGAAGATGCCCAGCGAGTTGTAGAGGGCAGGGCTGAACTTCTCCACTATCATCTCCACCATCTGCACGATGGCCGCGATGACAGCGATGAACATGATGAGGCTCAGGAAGCTGAGGTCCACCTCGGCCAGCGAGGGCGATATCCACGCCAGCGCTCCGGGGGCGAGGAAGAATTTGTTGAGCAGGTAGTTGATGGGCACGGTGATAAGCAGCACGAAGGTGACCGCGATGCCGAGGCCCGCCGAGGTCTTCACCGTCTTGCTCACGGCAAGGTAGGAGCACATGCCGAGGAAGAAGGCGAAAATCATGTTGTCGACGAAAATCGACTTGATGAATATATTAATGTAGTCCATGTTGCGAATGCGTTAATGTGTGAATGTGTTAATGCGTTAGTGTGTCATTTCAGCCGTTATCATTTTTTTCTTGATGTTGTAATGACTCAATTTAACCATATTTTCTCCCATTTGTCTTTCGGGTCTTCTTTTATGACGCTTTCGTATGCGTGATAGTCTTTGGCGTCGCGGTTGTATCCGATACCACGTATCCACGAAAGATACAAACCAATCTGTATGTCTTTACCCGTATCTTTTTTTTGCTTTACATACCAATCATTGCTTGTGGTTATCAACTCAATTACCTCTTGGCGTGTGAGTATGTAAAAGTCATATTCTGCATTTGGCCCTTCTCCGTTGATATGCACAAATACCCACGGACCGACCACCTTTTCTTTCAGGTCTTTGATGTGCCCTTTGCAGTCAGATATGAGACCTGTCCGTATGTTTGGGTTTTTACCTGGGTTCGGGCAGGTCTTGACTTGTATCAAGCAAGTCTCTTTCCCGTTTATGCAAATTAAATCGGCACCTTTAAAGTTCCGTATGGCATCATTGAGGTTGATGGCATTCCAACCCATTTCCAGCAGTTTCAGTTTCACCGCTGTTTCCCCGATTAGTCCGATTTGTGCATTGTTCATGGCTATTCTTCTTTATTGCGCTGCTGCCACCATTTGTTACGCCAACCGTATTTTTCTCCAAACTGGCTCATCAGTTCATAAGCCTCATAATTCTGCATAAACGATGGTGTGATTTGTGCCCTTGTGAGCATTCTTTTTAGGCGTGGGAGGTTGGATCTCTCGCCGTAGGCTTCATACAAGAACTTCACGTTTCTTTTACACAGCGACATGGGGTCGCTCCAGTCAAGGTCGTAAAGCACCGTTCCCACGCGTATCAGGCTCTTGAACTCTTTGAGGGGGATTGCCTCACAATAACTCTTCATCAAGGCCGGCTCGCCGGAATCCAACATCTTGTCGACAGGGAATATCAATTCGGGATTCTTATCAGCCCACACGATGTCACCAGTATAAATATCATCACCGAAATCGTCCTTAAAAACAGTTCTCATACCTGCGAACAGCACTCGGTGAGCATAACCTATGTGGTGCGGCTGGCCGTGGAAAAAAACATCGCAGATACTTTCGTTGTGGTCTTCTTCCCACATCTCATTTGTGTCAAAAACATAGAAATCGTATTCCTCGGGAGAAAATTCACTAACGAGGAACTGACCGTATGGTTTGTAGCCGAAACAGTTTTCATCAAGCACATAGCGGATGGAAACATCCCACTCTGCGACCGAACCGAACGAGATTTTGTAGGCATCGCGGTTGCATAGGTCATGTAGCGTGGCTTCGTCAAGTACGGCGTTTTTTGGTAGATTAACGTTACTCATATTGTTTATGATGTTATAGGATTACAAATCCACCCCGCCGCAGCATTGCCGAAGGATCGTCGAAGGATCGCCGAAGGATCGAAGAAGGCAGAGTATGTTTTTGGACTGTTTCATTGCTCGCAAAGGTCTTTGTTGCGGCTGCGGTGCCACCAGATGATGAGGCCGACGAGGATGAGGGCCATGGGAGGCATGATCATCAGGCCGTTGTTCTCGTAGCCGATGCTGTAGAGGCCGAGTTTCTCCGCCACGGGGTAGCCCCAGAGGGTGCCGCTGCCGAAGAGTTCGCGGACGAAGCCGAGGACAATGAGGATGACGCTGTAGCCGAGGCCGTTGCCAAGTCCGTCAAGGAACGAGGCCCACGGCTTCTGCACCATGGCGAAGGCCTCGAGGCGGCCCATGACGATGCAGTTGGTGATGATGAGGCCCACGAAGACGGAGAGCTGCTTGCTGACGTCATAGACGTAGGCTTTCAGCACCTGGTCAACCAGCACCACGAGGGTGGAGACGACGACGAGCTGCACGATGATGCGGATACGCGGTGGGATGGTGTTGCGCAGCAGCGAGATGATGACGTTGGCCAGCACCACCACCACGGTGACGCTCAGGGCCATCACCACGGCGGGCTTGAGCTGCGCCGTCACCGCCAG
>CACXXO010000002.1 GCA_902771735.1 uncultured Bacteroidota bacterium | reverse complement strand
GAGGGCCGCGTGGTGATTGGGGAGAGGCCGTTGGCGGGGTCGCCGTCCACGGTAGACATCAGCCACCTGGCACCGGGCGTCTACCTCGTGCGCCTCAGCAGCGAGCTGGGGACGGCAACGAGGAAGCTGGTGGTGGAGTGAAAAAAGATTTTTTGCTGCGAATGAAAAAAAATGTGTATCTTTGCATTTGCATTTTATAGGATACACGCATGAAACGACACCATATGGCACGGGGCTTGTTGACGGCCATGATGCTGATTGTCAGCCTTGCGGCGTGGGCGCGCAATGAGCGCGACACGCTGGGTGCAGGGACGATGGTGAGTTTCGTGGAGAACGCGGGCCAGTGGGATGCACGGGTGAGATACGAGGTGCAGCTGAAGGATGCGGCGGTGTTTTTGGAGACCGACGGCATCATGGTGGCGTTGCGCGAGGGCCACACCCATCCCTACCCGTCGCACGGGAGCGAAAGCGGCGTGAGGTGCCATGCCTACAAGATGCATTTTGTCGGTGCCACCCCCACCCTGCCCATGGGCTACGACCGGATGGAGGGCTACAGCAACTATTTTCTTGGCAGCGACCCATCGCGGTGGCGCTCGAAGGTGGGCAGTTTTGTCTCGACACGCTATGACGGGCTCTATCCCGGTGTGGCATTAGAGATTTATGGAGGCAAGAACGCGTTGAAATACAACTTCATTGTCGAGGCCGGAGCCGATGCGTCGGCCATAGCTTTGGAATACGAGGGTGCGGAGAATGTGAGCGTGGGTCGTGAGGGCAACCTGGTGGTGAAGACTTCGGTGAGGGATGTGGTAGAGTTGAAGCCCTATGTGTATCAAAAAGGTAGCCGCGGAGAACAGGAGATAGAGGCCGGATGGAAGGTGAAGAGGATTGAGAAGGGACGCTGGCGGGTGTGGATTGAGCTTGGCGAATATGACCGCAGGCGCGAGTTGGTGATTGACCCGGTATTGATATTCAGCACCTATACGGGGTCGCCGGCCGACAACTGGGGCACCACGGCGGCCTACGACTCGGAGAAGAATGTCTACACGGCGGGCCTGGTGTTCGGCGTGGGCTACCCGGTGTCGACGGGTGCCTATATGGAGACGCCTGGCGGCACCGTGGACCTGGGCATCTTCAAGTTTGACAGCGTGGGACAGAACCGGATGTATGCCACCTATCTGGGCGGCAGCAGCACGGACATGCCGCACAGCTTGTTTGTCAACTCGTTCGACGAGCTGATAGTGCTTGGCACGACGGGGTCGATCGATTTCCCGACAACCGAGGGCGCCTACCAGAGGCAGCACGGCGGAGGGGTGCGGCTCGGATATGAGAGTAATTCCATCCCCTATGCCGCCGGCAGCGACATTTTTGTGAGCCGCCTGAGTGCCGACGGAACCCAACTGCAGGCCTCGACCTATATCGGCGGCAGCGGCAACGACGGCTTGAACTACCGCAAGGATTTCACTCCCGACTCAAGCAACAACTACAATTACCGGATAGTGATGGCGGGCAACGACTCGCTCTACTACAATTATGGCGACGGTGCACGCGGTGAAATCATTACCGACAACCTGAACAATATCTATGTGGGCAGCACCACCATGAGCACCGACTTCCCCACCAGCGCCGGAGCGCTTCAGCCCACCCACCGCGGGCGTCAGGACGGTGTGGTGTTCAAGCTCGACCACAACCTGCGCACCCTGCTGTGGAGTACCTACTTGGGCGGCAATCAGGACGACGCGGTGTATTCCATCGACGTCGACTCGTCGTACAACCTTTTGGTGTGCGGCGGCACCAACAGTGCGAACTTCCCAACCACAGAGGGGGCCTGGCAGACCACCTACGGCGGAGGCTCGGCCGACGGCTTCGTGTGCAAGATATCCTATAACGGAGACCGGTTGATGGCGTCATCGTTTGTTGGTGAACGTTTCTATGACCAGCTCTATTTTGTCCGCACGGGACGCCGCGACGAGGTGTTCCTCTTCGGGCAGACGAAGCCCATGGGCAGCAGCAACTTTATCTACAACGCGGGCTACAGCGTATATAATAGCGGCATGCTGCTGATGCGTATGCTGCCCGACTTGAGCAACCGGGTGTGGAGCACCCTTTTCGGCACTCCGGGCCGCATCAACCTCTCGCCCACGGCTTTTGCAGCCGACATCTGCAACCGCATCTACCTTGCGGGCTGGGGGCGCGATTTTGTGGGCTACACCAATGTGCAGTGGTACAGCGCCGGGTCCTGGGGCATGGAGACCACCGCCGACGCCTGGAGCGACTCGACCGACGGACAGGATTTCTACATCATGAGCATCGACGCCGATGCCAACACGCTGGAATATGCCTCCTTCTTTGGCCAGTTGCACAATCCTTCGGGCCGCAGCAACAACGGGGCCGACCATGTGGACGGCGGCACGTCGCGTTTCGACCGCCTGGCAACGCTCTATCAGTCGGTTTGCGGCTCGTGTGGTGGCACACAGGGTTTCCCCACCACCGCCATGGCCTGGAGCGACAGCAACCGCTCGTCGAACTGCAACAATGCATTGTTCCGCTTCAATGTCACCAACGACTTCCCCGTGGCCGAATTTGTGCCGCCCACAGCGGGTTGCGCCCCCTATAGCGTGACCTTCCGCAACACAGGGCGCGGCACCTCTTTTGTATGGGATTTTGGCGACGGCGCCACCTCGACCGAACGCAATCCCACCCACACGTATACCCAAGGCGGCATCTATACCGTGACACTCATAGCCCGCATGCCCGGCGGTTGCGCCGATGCCGACACACAGCGCCACACGCTGCATGTGATAGGCGACGGCGGATACAGCTTTGCCCCCCTCATTTCGTGTGCCGGCGAAAGAATACAGATAGGGCTCCAGCCACAGATAGGCGCCACCTATGAATGGCTTACCGAAGGAGTGAGCGACGCCACGGTGGCCAACCCATGGGTTGATGCGGCGGGGTCTTACCTGCTGCGTGTTTCGGCGCCGGGGTGCAGTGAGACCGATACCTTCGAAGTGCAGACCCATACATTGATCAGCAGTTGGCAGCCCACGGCCATTTCGTGCCACGACTCGGCCGACGGAAGCGTGGTGTTTGTGCTTGGAACAGGCCTCGATCCCGATTCGGTGTCGATGACATTCACGCGTGGTGCGATTCATTATGCCCCGACGCAACAGACGGGACCCGAGGGGACGACCTACACCTATGCGGGCCTTGCAGCCGGCAACTATCACATCGTTGCCTCGGGCTATGGATGCTTTTTCGAGGAGGACATCACCCTCGACAATCCTCCCCTGCCCTATTACGAAAAGACCACTTCGGGTGTGCTGTGCAACGACAGCTGTACGGGTTGGATCAATATCCACTACAACCTCAGTGCCATACCTGAAGTTTCCGCCCTGGACACCCTCATCGACGGACTTTGCGCCGGCACCTATATCACGCATCTCACCTCCCTCGGATGTCCGCTCACCGACACTACAGTCATTGTCCGCAACCACCAGCTCGACAACCTCCATGCATGGGCCGAGGGTAGCCATTTGTATGTCGGTGCCGAGGTGCAGCTTCATGCCGACTTGGGGCAGGAGGTGGACGGCGCAACCTACCTATGGGCACCTGCCAGCGACCTTAACCGGCCCGATGTGGCAAATCCTGTGGCCACCCTTTCCGACACGATGGTCTGCTACACAGTCACCGTCACTATCCCCGACGGATGCAAAGCCACCGACAGCGTCTGTGTCAAAGGAAGCATACTCGTCTGCGGCCCACCGGAATATGTCATCCCCAACGCATTCACTCCCAATGGCGACGGTGTCAACGACGTGGTCGATTTCGGCAGTCCGATACTGAGCGAGATACATGTGGCTGTCTTCAACCGCTGGGGTGAATGTGTCTTCGAGAGCGAAGATTTGACCAACTGCCGATGGGACGGCACCTACAAAAATACACGGTGCCTGCCGGGAGTCTATACTTATACCTGCCGCATCCGTTGCCACAACCAGGTGGAGACCGAACTGAAAGGCGACATCACAATAATATTATAAACCCATGGCCGAGCAGAAGAAGCAGAAGAAAGACCAGTTTGTGGCCCTCTGTGCCGACAGTTTGGACGATGCCGAACGGTTGATGCCCATGGTGCAGCAACTGGCGGCCAGTCTGCGCAAAGGCATTATCCTTTTCACCGTCAGTCCCGATGCCGACAACTGGGTGGAAACATTGGGGGTTCCTTTTGCTGCGCTAAAGAGCGACTGGCCCTCGGTAGTGGAAGCCTTGCCCACGGCATTCAATGTGGTGCTGGCCGTGACTTTGGCCGACTTCGACGCCCCGCGAGGCTGTTCCTCCCATCCGAGACAGGTATTAAAAAATTTCCGCCAATCCAAGATCGCCTATTTGGTCTATCCGCTCCAAACCCTTGTCCGACCGGCCAATCCACCTGTCAACGTCGCCTTGACCCTCGACCATCAACGCGAGAGCAAGGAGAAACTATTGTGGGCTTCCTATTTTATCCGTTTCTGCAGGAGCAAGGCGATGGTCTTCCACCATCCTTATACCGACCTCGCTTTCCGTCACCGACTTGACAACAATGTTCGCTATATGGAGAAAATCTTCTCTTCGCTGAACATTACGCGCGAAGCCGGACAATATGATTTACAGACCCTTCCTGAAGGCAATCAGTTTGCCAATCCCGATCTCAAGGCAATTGTACAACCCGGGATCGACCTCTTCATTGCGCTCGTCCCCGATCAGCGCGACCGCGATATTGTCGACCTTTTTTCCATCCCCCCGGCCTTGCGTCTTCTCAAGCACGCTCCAACCATTCCCATCCTTTTCCTCAATCAGCGCGACGACCTATATATCATGTGCGATTGAAAAAAATATCCGTCAATTTGGATTTTTTTTTTATATTTGCATGGGTAATATTATAATACGGAAAATATAACAGATTGAAAAATAAACATTAAAACAATTATATCATGAAGAAAACTGTACTTTTTTCAGTGTTTCTTGTCGTCGCAGTTGCCATGACATCCTGTCTGCGCAGCGATGATTTGGAAATTCTCCGCCATCCCATACATGTTACCGGAACTGTGGAGCCCCAGTATGGAATTCCTGTTGTTTCCGGCGAACTGAACATCAACGACCTGCTGTCGAGCCTCAGTGCCACCTATCAGGGAATGATTACCCCTGACCCGGTTGTCACGGTGGAGTATGACACAGCCTACTCCGACACCATCCGTGGTGCTATCGAGTATACCAACATGGGCAAGGGTGTCATCAAAGGCAGCAAGGGTGATATTTGGTATTCCAAAGACACCACCATCGTCGATACCATTGACATCGACTTCTTCAACGATGTCGACTACCGTGGACAAATTGACATTGAGCATATTTGGCTCAATCTTGGCGTCCGTGCCTATGGTATTTGCTCCGAGATTGTGAGGCCCCACGTCAGGGCTCGTTTCGAGAATCTCACCATTTCTTACGACGACCATGATGGCAACCGCAAGTCGTTTACCAACTTCTCCGTTGGCCGCATCGATATTGACGACATTACCGACGGCCTTCAGCGCCAATTCGACAGTATCGACATCTCCGACATTGTCAACGACATGCCTCGTCGCATTTTTACCACCTACAGGATGAAATTCCGTGTCAATGAAGCCTTGCTCGACGAGAACATGGCCAACATGACCTATAGCGAGCTCCTCGACACCATCCGGATGACGCGCTTCATCTATGCCGCCGATTTGAAGGTTACCATGCCGCTTAGCGTCCAGTTCAATGACTTGAACTTCACCTATAACCTCGACCTTGGCAGTGGTCTCTCCTCTGTCAACCTCGACTCCATCCTTGCCTCTATCTCCCAAGGTGTCAATGTCGACATCGAAAAGATGCGGTTCCGTCTTTCCCTCGACAATGGCATCCCGTTGGACATGGTTCTCAATGCTTCCATGCTGAACGCCAATGGCGACTCCATCATCGGCCTCTTCAAAGATGTCCCCATCGCCTCGGCCAACGTAGGCCCCAGCAGCGACAATCCCGCCATCCTGGTTGCCATTGGGGACAGAAACACCTCGGCAGAAACGGTTCTGAACAACAATGACATCGACAAACTCAACCAGGCACGCTACATCAAAGTCGACCTGAAAACCGATAGCAACAACAAACATGTGTCCATCCGGCGGTCTGACTTCTTGAAATTGAAAGGCTACATCATTGTAAAACCATCTGTCAACGTCGATATTCCCGTCATCGATAACGGCATTTTCTAACCCTAAAACGAGGAGGAACATACCATGAATAAGAAATTAGTCTTTATCGCAGTTTTGGCTCTCGTTTTCGGAATGCGCGCTTCCGCCCAAATGGGATTCAACGAAACCAATAATCTCTTCTACCATACCCTGCGCACCCCACAGTCCAACTTATCCAACGCTGCCTTCTTCCCCACCAACAATAGTTTCTACCTGATGCTTCCCGGCGTCGACTTCCAGTTTGGCAGCCCTCTGGCCTTGAACAATGTCATCTACTATGACAAGCCGACACAGCGCACACTCATCAATCTCGACACCATTTTCCACAACCTTAGCGAGAACAACACCTTCCGTTTGGGAGCCGACGTCAACATCCTTGGCTTTGGTTTCAAAATGAAGAATATGTTCTTCACCTTCAACACCCGTATGGTCAATTTTATCAATGCCGCCCTTCCTGTTTCTGCCATCAGGGCCTTGGTAGATGGTAACGTCGACCAGAATGGTGCTCCCGTCCCAGAGGTTTATCTTGCCGATGGCGACATTCTCAACGTCAACTCCTATCTCGAGACCGCCCTTGGCGCCGCCTACACGTTTGATCCGCTCAACCTCACCGTTGGTGCCCGTATCAAGCTCCTCTATGGCATTGCCAACGTGCAGACCGACAATACCAAGATTGTATTCAACACCAACTCCAACTTCGACTCTGTCTCCGCCAGTGTCTATTACGAGATTCAGTCCTCTACCTTTGCCCCTTACGATACCAGCAAGCATCACATGGATGTCACCATGGGCAACATCTTTGGCAACACAAACATGGGACTCTCCTTCGACATTGGTGCCAAATATGAGATGGGCCCCTTCACATTCTCCTTCGCCATCAACGACCTCACTGCCGGCATACATTGGAAAAACAATGTCACCACTTGGCGTCCCGACGGAGGCCAGGGTGTCATCAACTTCAACGGCGTCAACGTCACCACTATCCTCAATAGCGGTGACTTCAACATCGACTCCCTCACCACCTACCTCCGCAACCAGATTTCCAACATGACGCCCACGCGCAGCCAGTCTGGCGATTACTGGTTCTCTGTCCCCACCAAGATCAACCTCGGTGCCAGCTACAGCTTTGCAAAGATTTTCCGCGCAGGTCTTCTGCTCCATGGTCAACTCGACCGCGGTCTCCTTTGCAAGAAAACCGGTTCCGACGTCTCCAACACCTTCCGCTTCAACACCACCCTCTCTATCGGTGCCAACCTCTTCAATTGGGCCGAAGTCATTGCTGCCAATTCCCTTGTCTATGATGGTTCCAGTTTTGACCCGTTCAACCCCGGTGTGGGCCTTGTCCTCACCCCCGCCACCATTGTCCAGCTCTACCTCATGGCCGACTACATCAGCAACTTCTACCTCGTCGAATCCAAAGCCTTCAATATTAAATTCGGTCTCAATATCCTCATTGGCAAAGGTGGCCGTTCTGTCGTCACTGCCGAATAAAAAACTAAACCCTTAAACCTTAAACCTTGAACATTATAG
This sequence comes from uncultured Bacteroidota bacterium, assembly GCA_902771735.1. GTDB lineage: Bacteria > Bacteroidota > Bacteroidia > Bacteroidales > P3 > Colimorpha. The sequence continues at coordinate 150,153 of CACXXO010000002.1, read as the reverse complement.
CAATTGTTGGACGCCCCAACGTCGGAAAGTCCACCCTCTTCAATCGCCTCACCGAAAGTCGCAACGCCATCGTCGACGAGACCGCCGGCGTCACCCGCGACCGCCAGTACGGCCACTCCGACTGGAACGGCAAACGCTTCTCCGTCATCGACACCGGTGGCTATGTTATGGGTGGCGACGACGAGTTTGAGGTGGAAATCCGCAAACAGGTCTCCCTCGCCATCGACGAGGCCGATGTCATCCTCTTCCTCGTCGACGCCCGCGAGGGTCTCACCCCCATGGACGAAGATGTGGCCGAGATGCTGCGCAAGTGTCCCAAGCCCGTGGTGCTGGCGGCCAACAAGGTCGACAACAGCGCCCAGATGGACACCCTCGCCGAGTTCTATTCCCTCGGCCTTGGCGACCCCTTCCCCATTGCCGGTGTCACCGGCAGTGGCACCGGCGACCTCCTCGATGCCTTGGTCAAGGACTTCGACTCCGGCGAAGACGACCCCACCGACGGCCTCCCTCGCATCGCCGTGGTCGGACGCCCCAATGTTGGCAAGTCCTCCTTCATCAATATGATTACCGGCGAGCACCGCTCCGTCGTCACCCCCATTGCGGGTACCACGCGCGACTCTGTTTATTCCCACTACAACCTCTTCGGCTTCGACTTCAACTTTGTCGACACCGCCGGTTTGCGCCGCAAGGCCAAGGTTAGCGAAGACCTCGAATTCTACTCTGTCATGCGCTCCATCCGTGCCATCGAGGCCTCCGATGTCTGCATTCTTATGCTCGATGCCAGCCAGGGTCTCGAACAGCAGGACCTCAACATCTTCTCCCTCATCCAGCGCAACCACAAAGGGGTCGTCATCGTGGTCAACAAGTGGGACCTCGTCCAGAAAGAAACCAATACCCACCGTGACTACGAAAAACTGATTCGCGAACGCATCGCCCCCTTCGACGACGTTCCCATCGTCTTCACCTCGGTCATCAACAAGCAGCGCATCTTCAAAGTGTTGGAAACCGCCAAGCAGGTCTACGAAGCCCGCTCCCGCCGCATCTCCACCGCCGAACTCAACGACACCCTCCTGCCTATCGTCAAGGAGCAGAACCCTCCGCCTTCGGTCAAGGGCAAATGGGTCAAGATCAAATACATCACCCAGCTCCCCACGGCCTACCCCCAGTTCGTTTTCTTCTGCAACCTGCCACAGTATGTCCGCGACCCCTACAAACGCTTCGTCGAGAACCGCATGCGCGAGCTGTGGGACTTCCACGGCGTCCCCATGACCATCTATTTCCGTGCAAAATAACATAATAACAATAAAGAAACAACGAAAAAAAAGATATCATTATGAAAGTCACTGAATCCAACTTCAACGAAATGATTGCCTCCGGCAAGCCCGTGATGGTCGATTTCGGCGCCACCTGGTGCGGCCCCTGCAAAGCCCTCGCCCCCCGTATCGAGGAACTCGAGAAAGAATATGAAGGCCGCGTGATGATCGGCACCGCCGATGTCGACGAGTGCAGCGACCTCGCTGCCAAGTTCCGCATCCGCAACGTCCCCACCGTCCTTTTCTTCAAAGGCGGCAGCGACCAGCCCGTCGACAAGAGCGTCGGCCTCGTGGCCAAGGAAACCCTTGCTGAGAAAATTAATGCTCTCCTCTGAGCACATTTCCAGGTACAAATCATTGGACTTTTATGCCCGTCAGGTGGTGGAAGGCTTCATCACCGGCAGGCATAAAAGTCCTTTTCACGGCTTCTCTGTCGAGTTCTCCGACTACCGCCAGTACAACACCGGCGAAAGCACAAAGAACATCGACTGGCATCTCTATGGCCGCACCGACCGCCTCTATGTCAAGCAGTTCGAGGAGGAGACCAACCTGCGCTGCCAGCTCCTGATAGACCAGAGCAGCTCCATGCTCTTCCCCACCGAATGCCATGGCGACATCGAGCACCCCAACAAGCTCACCTTCGCCGTCTATGCCGCCGCCGTGCTGATAGAGATTCTCCACCGCCAGCGCGATGCCTTCGGCCTCAGCCTCTTCAGCGGCCAGATCGACCAGCAGACACCCTGCCGCTCCAACAGCGTCCACCAGCAATACCTGCTGGGTTTGCTCGATGGATTGTTGCAGCCTGTCGACAAGGAATCCCATCGCGAGACATCGCTGGCCGAGACCATCCACCTCACCGCCGAGCAACTCCACAAGCGCTCCCTCGTCGTCCTCTTCACCGATGCCCTTGTGCGTCCCGACGAGCAGGAACCCCTCTTCGACGCCCTGCGCCACCTCCGCCACAACAAACACGAAGTCATCATCTTCCACACCTACGACTTCGCCCACGAGGTGAACCTCGACTACGACTCGCGGCCACACCTCTTCATTGACCTCGAGAGCGGTCGCCAGCTGAAAGTTCAGCCCGAGGAGGTCGCCGACAACTACCGTCGACAGATGACCGACCTCTTCGCCACCCTGCGCCAGCGCGCCATGCAGTACCGCATCGACTATGTCCCTGTCGACATCGCCCAGGGTTTTCATCAGATACTCCTCCCGTTCCTTTTGAAACGTAGTAAAATTTGAGCCACCTATGAGCTACGACCCCTATGCCTATATGCCCAAGGAAAAGCCCTACGCGCTCTATGTCCACGGCATGGGCAGCGGAGCCAAGAGCGGCACCAAGTCGTCGCTCGGCCACTACCTCGACGGCTACGAGTGGCTCTCGCCCGAACTGCCCGTGGAACCCGACGAGGCCATGGCCATTTTGGAGGATTATGTCAACGTCTTCTCCCCCGCCCTCATCGCAGGCACCTCGCTCGGCGGACTTTACCTGCTCTATCTCGACGCTCCCGAGGCTGTCAAGGTCGCCATCAACCCCACCTATAACATCGAGACCACCCTGCGCCGCATAGGCTATGGCAAACATCCTTATCACTGCGAGCGCGAGGACGGTGCCACCGAATACACCATCGACGAACCCCTCGTGAAACGCTACATGGTCCTCCGCGACCAGCGCACCCCGCGAGCCGCGAAACGTATGGTAGCGCTCTTCTCCACCGACGACGAGCTGGTGGGCCGCGAACCCGCCAAGCAGAACGCCGCCGCGCTGCAACGCCTCGGCTACGAGATTCACTGGTGCGACAAGTTCGGACACCGCCTCAACCAGCCCGCCGCCAAAATGCTTTCGAAAATCCTTTCCGGCAGCTGAATTCCTTTAACAAAAAAAGTGTTAAAACCGGAACGAAATACCACCCTCAGGCGCCCGACGGATATCGGGCGCCTTTTTTCATGCCTAACACCAACTACCTCAGACGTATAAACCACCTACCATCTCCCTACCAACTCCTAACCAACTCCTACCATGGTAGGAGTTGGTAGGGTGTTGGTAAGGCCTTCGTAGGCATTTCGACCCAAGATGATTTTAACAATTTCCCTCCCGGCACAATATAATTATCCCTTCGACGTTATTATTTATGTTTTTATTGTAAAAATGAACCACGGGAAGAACATCTGCAAGCAGTTAAACCTTTCAGAGGAGCGAGAGCAGAGCAAAAAACGTTTTGTTTTGTCGAGCCGAGGAAAGGTCTTGTGCGAAGCACTAAAGGAGGTGCGGCGACGCATCGCCGAGGAAAATGACATCCCTCTGGAGATTAAGGAGTGCACCTACAAGGGTGAGTGCCTCGGGACCTGCCCGCGGTGCGAGGCCGAGGTGCGGTATTTGGAAAACACTCTGGCCGAGAGGATAAAGCTCGGAAAGGTGGCCACCGTCGCCGGGTTGGCGTTGGGGTTGGCCGCGCCGGGTGCCGCCACGGCGCAGGACACCATCAGCACGAAGAATGCAGAAAACATTCCAATCATTGAGATTCCATCAGGTGAATATTTTATGGGGTATATTTCGGATGACCCCCAAAAAATAAAATACATCCCGGTGGACACCCTGCCGACGGTGTTACCCATCCACAAAAGTGTTTCGTTAAACGCCACAGGCAAAATCAAGGGCCTCATCAAAGACCAAGTTGGAAATCCTGTACCATACGCCAATGTGCTGCTTTACAAAGACGGCGAGGAAAATTTCTTCGCGAAAGAGATTTCTGACTCCACCGGCAACTATCTTATTGAAGGCCTCGACCCCGGAACCTATGACATGAAAGTGTCTTCCGTTGGCTACCTTCTCTATGAGAAGGTTGGAATCAAGGTAAAAGAGACGGGTTTCACTGTGGTAGACCTTCAATTGATGTCGCTCGACGCACCGCTGCCCGAGGAAATTATTATTGGAATGTCCACCATCCCTATGATAGAGCTGGATCCTAACGGTCCCTCCCAACAGATGGAACGCGAGGGCGTGAAAGTCATTGTCAGATAGAAAAATAATCAAACAATAATATATCATGAAACAATACATTGAACAGAACAAAGATCGTTTTCTTGAAGAACTTTTCTCTTTAATCCGTATTCCTTCCATCAGCTCTGAGCAGGAGCACAAGCCCGACATGGTGCGCTGCGCCGAGCGCTGGAAAGAGCTGCTGCTTGCGGCAGGTGCAGACAAGGCAGAGGTGATGCCCACCGACGGTAACCCCGTGGTCTATGGCGAGAAGATTATAGACCCGAAGAAACCCACCGTGTTGGTCTACGGCCACTACGACGTGATGCCCGTGGCGCCGCTCGAGCTGTGGCGCACGCAGCCCTTCGAGCCGGTGGTCAAGGACGGCTACATCTGGGCCCGTGGTGCCGACGACGACAAGGGTCAGAGCTTCATGCACGCCAAAGCCTTCGAATACATGGTGCGCACCAACCAGCTGCCCTGCAACGTCAAGTTCATGCTCGAGGGCGAGGAGGAGATTGGCAGTGGCAGCCTCTACGGCTTCTGCGAGAAGAACAAGGATTTATTAAAAGCCGACGTCATCCTGGTGAGCGACACCTCGATGATTGCCCCCGACGTGCCCTCGATTACCAGCGGCCTCCGCGGCCTCTGCTACTGGGAGGTGGAGGTGACCGGCGCCAACCATGACCTTCACAGCGGCATCTTCGGCGGCGCTGTGGCCAACCCCATCAACGTGCTCTGCAAGATGATTGCCGACCTGCACGACGAGAACGGCCACATCACCATTCCCGGCTTCTACGACGACGTGCTGGTGCTCAGCGACGAGGAGCGCGCCCTCATGGCACAGGCTCCCTTCGACGAGGAACAGTATAAGAAGGACCTCGGCGTCAAGGCATTGAAGGGCGAAAAAGGCTACACCACCAAGGAGCGCACCGGCATCCGTCCCTGCCTCGATGTGTGCGGCATCTGGGGCGGCCACACCGGCGAGGGCACCAAGACCGTTCTCCCCAGCAAGGCTTATGCCAAGATAAGCACCCGTCTGGTGGCCAACCAGGACTTCGAGAAGATAAGCGAGATGTTCAAGAACTACTTCGAGAGCGTAGCTCCCGACTACGTCACCGTGAAGGTCACGCCCTGCCACGGCGGCGCCGCCTACGTCAGTCCCTTGGAGCTCAAAGCCTACAAGGCCGCCGAAAAGGCTATGACCGACACCTTCGGCAAGCGCCCCATCCCCACCCGCAGCGGCGGCAGCATCCCCATCGTTGCCGGCTTCGAGAAGATACTGGGCCTCAAGAGCATCCTCATGGGCTTCGGCCTGGCCAGCGACGACATCCACGCCCCCAACGAGAACTACCCCCTGCAGCAGTTCTTCAAGGGCATCGAGACGATACCACTGTTCTACAAGTATTTTGCAGAATAATTTTGCAGGATAAAAAAAAAGTCGTATCTTTGCAACTCGTAAAGGCAATGGAGTAATAGAATAACTCCACAAACCTCAGAGGGGCAAGTCTTATACGACCAGCTCCCATTGAATCCCCCAGGGTAGGAATACAGCAAGGGTGTTTGGTTGTAGCGGTGCGATATAAACAGCTTGCCCTTTTTTAATGTACATATATGACCAACCAGGAACAGATAAAAGATCTCGTCGCGCGCAAGGACGCATTGAAGAAATTCCTTGACATCGACACTACCGCCGCATGGATTGCCCAAGAGGAGAAAAAGACCGAAGCCCCCGACTTTTGGAGCGACCCCAAGGAAGCCCAGAAGGTGGTAAAAGGAATCAATGCCAAAAAGAACTGGGTGACAGCCTATAAAGATGTCGAGAACGCTTGTGGCGACCTCGAAGTGATGGGTGAATTCTTCGATGCCGGCGACGCTACCGAGGAGGAGCTCGTAGCTCAGATTGCTATTACACAAAAGAAAGTCGAGGACTTGGAATTCAAGAACATGCTGCGCAATGACAGCGACCGTCTCGATGCCGTCCTCAGCATCAATGCCGGTGCAGGTGGCGTTGAAGCCCAAGACTGGGCCGAGATGCTTATGCGCATGTACATACGCTATGCCGAGACCCACGGCTACAAGGTGGTTGTTTCCAACAGTCTCGACGGTGACGGCGCGGGAATCAAGAGTTGTACGTTGCAAATCGAAGGCGAGTTTGCTTATGGTTACCTCAAGTCCGAAACCGGTGTTCATCGCCTGGTGCGTGTCTCTCCTTTCAATGCTCAAGGTAAGCGCATGACGAGTTTTACAAGTGTCAGTGTTACACCGCTTGTGGACGACTCTATTGAAGTGGTGGTTGATATGTCGAAACTCTCATGGGATACTTTCCGCAGCGGCGGCGCCGGCGGACAGAACGTCAACAAGGTCGAGTCGGGCGTGCGCCTGCGCTACCAGTACAAGGACCCCTACACCGGCGAGGAAGAGGAAATCCTCATCGAGAACACCGAGACCCGCGACCAGCCCAAGAACAAGGAGAACGCCATGCGCCTCCTCCGCTCGCAGCTCTACGACCGTGAGCTCAAGCACCGCATGGAAGAGAAAGACAAAATCAAGGCCAATCAGAAAAAAATTGAATGGGGTTCGCAGATTCGCTCCTATGTCATGGACGACCGACGAGTGAAAGACCACCGCACCAACTATCAGACCTCCGATGTTTCCGGCGTTATGGACGGCCATATCGACGAGTTTATCAAAGCTTATTTGATGGAGTTCGGAGCGGAGAACTAATTTTTTACATTTATATCATAAAATATACGGGAAAAATCGTATCTTTGCATTCGGATTCCGTACGGGAAAGATAACGTAATTGTTTGATGTACATGAAGATTGAATGCAACAATACGGTTGGATTTGTCGATGGCTGGAGCGTTGAAGAATTGCGACAGATGGTCGGCAATGCTCATAGCATTGTCATGACAGCCCACACCAATGCCGATGGCGACGCTGTTGGGTCGCTGACGGCCATGTATGCCATTCTTTCGCATGTAAGCTGCGCCAAACTCACGCCCATGCTGCCCGACGGCTGCCCCGACGACCTGCTTTGGCTGCCTCATACCGACATTATTCTCAATGGGAAAACGGATGGCGAACGTTGTAGCAAAGCCATTGCCGAAGCCGACCTGATAGTCTGCATGGACCTCAGCACCCTCGACCGCACGGGTGTGCTGGCCGACAGCCTGCGTGCGACAAAAGTTCCCAGAATCCTTTTCGACCACCATATCAATCCTGCCCGCGAAAGTTTTGACATTGTGGTCTCCGACCCTGATATATCGAGCACCTGTGAACTGATTTTCTGGGCTACCAGCATCACCTTTGGCCGCGAGGCCATCGACGCCGATGCCGCCAAGAGTCTCTTCACCGGCATCTGTACCGACACCGGCACCTTCAGCTACAGCAACCGCCAAAAGAGCGTCTATCTGGCTGCCGCCGAGTTGTCGCAGATGGGTATCGACCCCATGGACATCAACCGCCAAATAAAAAATGTTTTCACCGTCAATAGGCTGAAGTTCTTTGGTCACGCCATGAGTGAACTCTTGGAGGTATACCCGGAGAAAGAAGCCGCGGTGATGGTCATCCGCAAGGAAGACATGGAACGTTACCATGTTGAGAGTTCGGAACTCACGGGTCTTATCAACGAGGTAATGAAACTCCATATGATAGACTGCGCCGTGCTCATCCGTGAAGAGGACGACCGGGTGCGTCTTTCGTTGCGCTCCAAATGCCATACCGATGTCAATCAGTTGGCCGCAAGCCTCTTCGACGGAGGCGGACACGAGCGTGCCGCCGGCGCTACAAGCCACCTCCCGTTGGCCGAAACGGTGAAGAAAGTGAAGCAACGTCTCGGACTACTGCTCACGATGATAGTGGCATGCCTGACCATATCCTCGTGCGGCGATGTGCCGGTGGTGGAAGTCCACCCTGCCAAAGGCGACACATTGAAAGAGAACTTGATCAATGCCAACCGCGTTATCGCACACAGTGAGGAAACACAAATCGACGCTTATGTGTCGCGTCGAGACTGGCAGATGAAACGTCTGGTTGGCGGAGCCCGTATCATGGAAACGTTCCACGGAAACGGCCCCAAGGTGGCTTATGAGGACAGTGTTATCTTCCGTTACCGAGTTGAAGCCATCAATGGCACAATCGTTTATGAGAAACTGACCGATACCGTCGTTGCCGGCCGGCAGCAACCCACACGCGGCCTTGATGCCGCCCTGCTCACCCTCAATGAAGGCAGCAAGGCCGTGGCCATTCTTCCTTCGGAACAAGCCTACGGAGTGGCTGGCGACGGCCACCGAGTGAAAAGTCGCATGGTACTTGTCTGCGATATGGAGATAATGAAGGTGAAAAAGACAAAGAATCTGAAAATCAAATAGAATATAAATTAATGTACATTAAAAATACCATGAAAAAAAGTATCAAAATGGCCGCCCTTTTCGTGGCTGCCGCAACTATGATGGTTGCCTGTAACGGCGACAAGGAAGGTTTCAAGAAAACCGACAACGGCCTGTATTACAGGTTCGACAAACAAAACAAAGATGGCCAGCAGGTCCAGGAAGGCGATGTGCTGGTGGGCGAGCTCACGATTCGCTTCGACACCACCACCATCTTCACTAACAAAGGCGAGGCTCGCCGCATTGCCCAGGCCACTCCCAACTACGAAATCAAGATTGGCGAGGGTCTGCTGATGATGCATGTGGGCGACGTGGCTACCTTTGCCATGGATGCCGACACGGCTGCCAAGTACGTCGACCCCAACCTGATGCCCGCCAACTACAAGGAAGGCACCGGCCAGAAGCTCTACTACGAAATCAGCCTTCAGGACATTGTCTCGCGCGAGGAAATGGAGCAGGAGCGCCTCAACTTCAACAACTCGATGGATGAGCGCATGAAGAGCGAGCCCGACGACATCGCCGCCTACATAAAGGACAACAACATCACTGCCAAGCCCACAGCCGACGGCCTCTATGTCATCGTCAAGAAGCGCGGCAACGGTCCCAAGGTGGCCACCGGCAAAGAAATCTCTGTGAACTACACCGGACGCCTGCTCGACGGCACCATCTTTGACTCCAGCGTTGAAAGCGATGCCCGTCAAGGCAACGTCTACAATCCCCAGCGTCCCTACGAACCCATGACCTATGTTGTGGGTCGCGACAAGCTCATCGAGGGTTGGGAACAGGGTGTCATGGGTCAGCCCGAAGGCACTGTCCTTCAGCTCGTCATCCCCTCGGCCCTCGCCTATGGCCCCCGCCAGATGAGTGCCGTCATCCTTCCCTACTCTCCCCTTGTGTTCGATATCGAAATTGTTAGCGTAAAATGAAGAATATAGTTATTTTCGGAGCTCCCGGCGCCGGCAAGGGCACCCAGAGCGACTTCATCGTTGAGACCTACGGCTTGACCCATGTCTCCACAGGTGACCTGCTGCGCAAGGAAATTGCCGACCAGACCGAACTCGGCAAGCGCATCAAAAACATCATGGACAACGGCCAACTGGTGAGCGACGACATCGTTGTCGAGATGATGGACAAAGCCATCTCCGCCGACACCAAGGGCATGCTCTTCGACGGCTTCCCCCGCACCGTGGCTCAGGCAGAAACCCTCGACAAACTCCTTGCCAAGCATGGCCGCGAACTCACCTGCATGGTGCAGCTCGAGGTGCCGAAAGACGAGTTGATGCGCCGTCTGCTCGAGCGTGCCAAGATTCAGGGCCGCGCCGACGACAACGAGCAGACCATCAACAACCGCCTGCAGGAGTACAACAACAAGACCAAACCCGTGGCCGACTACTACGCCAAGCAAGGCAAGCAGAAGGTCGTCGACGGCCTCGGCACCATCGAGGACATCGCCGCCCGCATCCGTCAGGCCATCGGTTAAAACCCGACTACGGTCCACCCCAAAACTCCGCTTTCAACCAAGCGGAGTTTTTTTTGTACCCACTAAGGCCCATTACCCTACCAACGCCCTGTCAACTCCCTACCAACTCCTACCGTGGTAGGAGTTGGTAGGGAGTTGGTTACTGGTTGATAGGTGGTTAGCACTAACCGAAACTTAACCGTTTCCGAGGGCATTTTTTTGTTAAATTAATCACAATAAAACATCCTCGGCGTCGTTATTATAATAAAACAAATATAATACATGACCTCGAACTTTGTAGACTATGTAAAAATACTGGTGCGGAGTGGCAAGGGCGGCGCGGGCAGCGCCCATTTGCTGCGAGTGAAGTACAACGCCAAGGCTGGTCCCGACGGCGGCGACGGCGGCCGTGGCGGCCATGTCATCCTGCGTGGCACCACGCAACGCTGGACCCTGCTGCATCTGAAATACACCAAGCATGTCTTCGCCGAGGACGGTGAGCATGGCGGCGAGAACCTGTGCACCGGCCGCACGGGCAGGGACCAGATTCTGGAGGTCCCGCTGGGCTGCGTTTGCCGCGATGCCGAGACCGGCGAGATGCTGGGCGAGGTGACCGAGGAAGGTCAGGAACTAATCATTGCCAAGGGCGGCCGCGGCGGTTTGGGCAACGACCATTTCAAGAGCGCCACCAACCAGACTCCCCGCTACGCCCAACCCGGCGAACCCGCCGTGGAGCGCTGGGTCATCATCGAACTGAAAGTGCTTGCCGATGTGGGACTTGTAGGCTTCCCCAATGCGGGAAAATCTACATTCCTTAGTGCCGTGAGTGCTGCCCGTCCCGAGATTGCCGACTACCCCTTCACTACCCTCGTTCCCAATCTCGGCATTGTTAAATACCGTGATGACCGCTCGTTCTGCATTGCCGACATCCCCGGCATCATCGAGGGTGCGGCCGAGGGCAAAGGTTTGGGGTTGAGATTCCTGCGACACATTGAACGCAATTCCATTCTCCTTTTTATGGTGAGTTGCGAACAACTGGAAATTGCCAAAGAATATCATATTTTGCTCGAGGAGCTGAAGAAATACAATCCAGAACTACTTGACAAACAGAGAATCCTGGCTGTTACCAAATGTGACATGATGGACGAGGTGATGCAGAAACAGTTGAAACGCCACCTGCCCAAGGGTGTTGAAGCGGTGTTCATCAGCGCCGTCAGCGGACAGAATATCGATGTTTTGAAAGACTTGATTTACGATAAATTGACCAATGATTGAAACCCTTAACAATCTCGATACCCAGTTCTTCTATTTCATCAACGGCCACCACTGCGCGGTGATGGATTGGGTGATGTGGGTGCTCAGTGCCAGGTGGAGTTGGCTGATTGTCATCGTGGCGGCATTCTGTTTCAGCACCTTGCGCCACGAACCGAAACGTTGGTGGATAGTGCTTGCAGGTATCGGACTTTGTTTTCTGCTTGCCGACCAGGGAAGCGTTCAACTGTTCAAAAACACCGTCTGCCGCCTGCGGCCGTGCCATGCGCTGGAGAATGTCCACATGTTCCGCGAGGGTTGCGGTGGCCTCTACGGCTTCATCTCCTCGCACGCAGCCAACGCCTTCGCCATTGCGGTGTTTTTCTGTCTTAGATATTGGAAAAAAGACAGGGTTGTGCCTATCTGCATGGTTGCGTGGGCATTCCTTACCAGTTACAGCCGGGCTTATCTGGGCAAGCACTACCCCGGCGACCTCATCTGCGGTGCCTTGTTTGGCGTTTTGGTGGCTTTTGTGGTCCACGGGGTTGCACGATGGATTGAAAAAAAATTGCAGAAAAACGAAACAAAAAAATGAATCCTTCGTTATATATGACGTGCTTGCTTATTTCTATCCATGTGATAGAAAAAGAAAATGTGTTATTTGGGCGCCGTGTCGACAACGACAAGGCGCTTTTTTATAGGCTAAAATAATGACGATACTCGACATTATACTCATCATTCCGCTTGGAGTGCTGGTTTTCCTTGGGTGGAAGAAAGGTGTCATCCGCGAAGCCGCCACCTTGGCCGGCATTGTAGCGGGCATTTGGGCCGCTGTCCATTTCTCCAAACTCGTGGCTTCGCTGCTGGGTCTTACCGGCGAGAGCGCCATCCTCATAGCGTTCTTTGTCACCTTTGTTGGGGCGCTGGTGCTCACCTATTTGCTTGGGCGCAGCATTGAACGCATGGTCAAGAGTGTCCACCTCTCGTTGGCCAACAAGATTGCAGGTGCATCGCTCGGGATGGCCAAGGCGCTGTGTGTGCTCGCCGTGATACTCAACGGTATCGTCCTGTTTGACAAGAAAGGAGAACTAATCTCGTGTGAGATGCGCGAAAAGAGCATCCTTTACACCCCTGTCTACAAAACCGGCAATCTGCTTATTTCGTCGCTCAAGGACTTCATTGAAGAGCACAAAGATCTGACAGACAAGCTCACCACCACTGGCGGAAAGGAGGAAGGAAAATGATTCTGGCGCCGATGCAGGGATTGACAGAGGTGCTGTTCAGGCGCGTCTACGAGGAATGTTTCCCCGGAGCCATACGTGTGGCGGTGTCGCCATTCCTTTCGCTGACCCACGGCAATCTTGCCGAGGCATGGGATAAAATCGAGGATGTGCTGCCCGAAAACAATGTGGGCTCCATCCCTGTCATTCCACAGATTCTTGGCAAGGAACCCAATGAATTCATCACTTTAGGCAACAGACTCTATGACATTGGATATAAGGAGATAAATTGGAATATGGGATGTCCTATGCGCAAAGTGGCTGCCAAACATCGCGGTAGTGGCATACTGCCCTATCCCGACGAGGTGAAGGCCATACTTGACGTTGTTGTGCCACAGCTCAAACCTTCGCTCAGTGTCAAAGTGCGTCTTGGGTTGAAAGACAAAGAGGACATTTTCCGCCTCGTCCCTATTCTCAACGACTATCCGATAGCCAGTGTCACCGTTCATCCGCGACTGGGACGTCAGCAATACAACGGACATCCCGACCTCGACACCTTCGGACAGTTGTTGCCGCTTATCAAGGCTCCAGTGATTTACAACGGTGACATCTGTATCGCTGCCGACGCCATACGCATACGGGAAAGGTTTCCTCAGGTGGCCGATCTGATGGTCGGCCGTGGAGTGCTCTACCGCCCCACCCTGCCCCTGGAAATTGAGAATGAAGCATTGAAAATTGAAAATCTGGCAGAGAAGAACAAGCATTTTGTCCGTCGTCTCACTGAAGAAATCCTCGCTACATTTCCTACGGAGCAAAGTAAAATTAGAAAAATAAAGGAATATTGGTGCCTGGTATGGAAGGCATTGTCCATCAGCGAGATGCAGGCAAGAGAGGTGCTGCATCAAGAGAAATTGACAATTGTTGAAAAAATGATTTGCGATTTGCTACAATAAAAAACACTTTTTTGCGTAATATACACAGATGAAATATATATATACATACTGTCTCCTGATGCTCATGCCGTTGCTGGCTGTAGGATGCGGGCCGCGTGAGATTGATGACGACATGCCCGACAGTGTTAAGCTGGAGTTGCTCGACCTCAATCTGGAACGTGATCCGGACAATGCCGAAATCCTCGCCGCCAGGGCAAAAGTCCTGTTTAACCTACAGCGTGTCAAAGAGGCCAATTTTGATATCAGCCGCGCCCTCAAAGCCGACCCGGAGAACCTTGAATACCTGATGCTCAAGGCCGATATTGCTTTTGCCAATGGAAATGTCGAGGAGAGTTATCGTGCTCTGGAATCTGCCGAGAAACTGGCTCCCAAGAATCAGGAAGTGCAGCTCAAGATGGGTGAAATAACCTTCTACAGCCGAGACTATGACCGCTCGTTGAAATATCTTTCGAATGTCACCGAACGCGATGCCAACAATCGCACCGCTCTTTTCATGAAAGGATTCATCTACAAGGAGAAAGGCGACACGGCCGCCGCAGTACAACTTTTCCGTCGTGTGTGTGACAAATTCCCCGACTATGCTCCCGCCTTCGAGGAACTTGGTGTGCTCTATGCTTCGCGCAGCGACGCCATGGCAGTGGAATATCTCTCGACGGTGTTGCGCCTCGAGCCGTCCAATACCAACGCCATGTATGCCCTCGCCCTCTTCTATCAGGATCGGCAGGACATAGCCAACGCCGAGCCCCTCTATCGACAGATCCTCGACCTCAACCCTGAGAGTGCCGACGCATGGCACAATCTGGGTTATATAGCCCTCACTTATCACAACAACTATGAGCAGGCTGTGGAGTGCTTCGACAAAGCCCTCGCCATCGACCCTCAGATGAAAAATGCCATTGCCAACCGGCAACTGGCCTTGGAACAGATAAAATAATAAAAACAAATAAACCATCATATTATGAGTACTTTAAAAGGACGCAACCTCATCTCCATCACCGATTTCTCGAAGGAGGAGTATATTCAGGTGCTGGACATTGCCGAAGGATTCGAGAAGAATCCCAAACAGAAAATCCTCAGCGACAAGGTGGTGGCCACGCTTTTCTTCGAGCCATCCACCCGTACACGCCTGAGTTTTGAGAGTGCCGCCAACCAACTTGGCGCCCGTATCATCGGCTTCTCCGACCCGGGTGGCACCAGCGTCCAGAAAGGCGAGTCGCTTCACGACACCATCGTCATGGTCTCGTCCTACAGCGACCTCATCGTGATGCGCAATCCCAAAGAGGGCTCGTCGCGCTACGCTTCCGAAGTGGCCTCGGTCCCCGTTATTAATGCCGGCGACGGTGCCAACCAGCACCCCACCCAGTGCATGCTCGACCTCTACAGTATCCGCAAAACCCAAGGTACTCTCGACAACCTGCAGATTGCCATGGTGGGTGACCTGAAATACGGCCGCACCGTTCACAGCCTGGTCCAAGCCATGTGCAACTTCAACGCCACCTTCCACCTGGTCTCGCCGCAGGAGTTGAAACTTCCCTCGAGCGTCAAGATGAGCATCAAGGATGCCGGCCTGCGCTACTACCAGTATACCGACTTGCGCGACATTATCCCCACCGCCGACATCATCTACATGACCCGCGTGCAGCGCGAGCGTTTCCCGGACCCCATGGAGTACGAGCGCGTCAAGGACAGCTGCATCCTCACAGCCAGTATGCTCGAGGGTTGCAAGCCCAACATGCGCATCCTGCACCCCCTGCCCCGCGTCAATGAAATTACTACCGACGTCGATTCCACGCCCTATGCCTACTACTTCCAGCAGGCTCAGAACGGTGTCTACGTCCGTCAGGCACTCATGGCCGCAATACTCGGAGTTAGATAAATTGAACTGCAGGCGAGACGCCTGTGTACCCAAAGTTAAAGTTTAAAGGTTAAAGTAAACTATGGAAAACAAGAAAGAAATGGTCGTTAGCGCCATCGAGAACGGCACCGTTATCGACCACATCCCCACCGAGAGCGTCTACCAGGTCATCCGCATCCTGGGTCTCGAGAAATACAAAGACGAAGTACTTATCGGCAACTTTCTCAGCAGTGGCAAACTGGGCAAGAAAGGTATTGTCAAAATCAAGAACAAACACTTCTCCGTCGAAGAGGTCAGCAAGATTGCCCTTGTGGCTCCTTTTGCCACCATTATCGACATCGAGGACTACAAGGTGGTGAAGAAATTCAACGCCGAGGTGCCCGACCATATCGAGAACTTTGTGCGCTGCGCCAACCCCAAGTGCATCACCAACGCCGAGGTGGTCCCCACCAAGTTCGACGTCGTCGACAAGGAGAACCTCAAGCTACGCTGCCACTATTGCGAGAAGTTCACCACCAAGGAAACCATGAAGTTCAGTGAATAGATAATAGTATAGATGAAGAGATATTACATTTCGCTCATCGCCGTGGCGCTGATGCTGGCACTGGCCTCCTTTGTGGTGATGTGGACGGCTCCCGAGCGGTTCCTCACGGTCATGCCGCTGCTGGCGCTCTATTTCGCCGCCATCACCGGCGTGCAGCACTATTTCGTGGTGAAGAGCATGTACCAATCGCCCAAGCGTTTCGTGCAGTTCTTCCTGGCCACCACCGTCGCCACGCTGTTCATCCACCTGGTGGTCTTCGCGGCCTACCTCTTCACGCATACACAGCAGGCCAAACTCTTCGCCATCGCCTTCTGTATCGGTTTCTCCGTGATGCTGGTTTTCGAGACCGTCTCGCTCGTCCTCCTCATCAATCATGAGAAGAAGAACCGCGAGAATTAAAGTCATCGTCATGTAGACACCCCAAGGACGGTCGGTATTCCCGACTGTCCTTTTTTTTTATTGTAGCTGCTGACGGTATTATTTCGCCTGTCCGTTTCAAGTGGGCATCTTGTAAATGAGAAGGTTAAACTACCTATGAACCACCTATCAAGACCCTATCAACACCCTATCAACTCCTACCACGGTAGGAGTTGGTAGGGTGTTGGTAGGGCTTTCGTAGGGTGAAAATAGGTAGTCTAAGGTTAGAGGGCACCGGCGCGACAGACGGTCATCTGCTCGGGAGCGAGATAGGTGGAAGCGAGGTGCTGGAGGTCGGCGGGAGTGGTCGTATGGATAGCCTCGCGGAGGTTGTCGGTGAACAGTTCGGTAATATCGGAGCCCAGCATGTCGCAGAAACGGGCCGAACGTTCGAAGATGCCGTCGACCGAACGCAGGAAGTCGCCCACAAGGACCGTGCGCACGAGATCGAGTTCTTCGGCTGCAACGGGCTCGTCGATAAGACGTTGCAGCTCATTCATTATTTCATTCTCGGCCTCTTTGGTGGCGTTGCCTGCTACGTCGGCAGTGATGTAGAAGAGAATGACTCCGCGGTAGATTTGGGTGCGGGCGTAGATGCCATAGGTGTATCCTTTGTCCTCGCGGAGGTTGCTCATGAGACGCGATCCGAAGTAGCCTCCGAGAATGGTGACAAGGATAGTGAGGCGGGCATAGTTGATGTCATCCCAACGCAATGGCAATATTCGACCGACGCGAAGAGTGGACTGGACGGCGGTGGGAATGGGGTAATTGAAAGTTGAAAATTGTGAATTGAGAATTGGTGTGGGTTGAAGAGTCAAATGTTTTGGGGATTGGGAGGGAGTGTCGTGGCCGAAACGGTCGTCGACGGCGGCAAGCAGACGGTCGTCGACATGGCCGGCGAGGACGATGGTTGTATCGCCAGGACGGTGGTAGTCGGCAAAATGTTGCTTGACGTCGAGGAGGTTGAGCCGGAGGGCGTCGTCGGGAACGGCGTAGCGTCCCAATGGGTGGTCGGAACCAAATAGTTTTTCGTAGAAAAGGCGGCGAGCCATATCGGAGCTTTTCTGCTGCGAAGCCAAGATTTTCTGGTGCCGCTCGTTTCGGTAGATGTCAAACTCGCGCTGAGGGAAGAGGGGCTGGTGAACCAGGTCGTCAAGGACAGGCAGAAGGCTGTCGATGTGGCGGCTAAGGGTGTAAAGGGTGACAGAAGATTGAAGGGCTGTGTTGTTGCTCTCGACAATGATGCCACGGAAGTCCATGAATTCCGACAGCTGCTCGGCATCCATGTTTTCAGAGGCCACGGTGAAAAGTTTGTTGGCTGCCGCTGCAACAAGAGGCCGTTGCTGGTAGGCCGAGCCGGCTTCGCAGAGCAAGTCGATTTTTATCAGCTCGGTGGCAGAGGGGAAATAATAAAGTTTGCGGCCGTTGGCAAGGCTATGCTCGTGCGGGGCAAGGGTGTTGGTCGGGGGCAGCTCTACCATTTGTTTATAGTTAAAAGATTATAGATGATAATTAGAACAGGACGGTGATTTTAAAATTCACCTGACGGGCGGTAAGGTAGTTGGGCACACGGCGCGGCATGTTGTCGATGTCGGCCACCCAAAGGTAAGAGACGACGTTACGGAAGTTGAAGAGGTTGAAGACTTCGATGCCAATCTGGATGTCGTCGACAATGCGGAAGATTTTTTTGTGTTTGAGTTTTTCGAACTGGGAGAGGCGTATGGTGTTGCCCCAGTCGAGACGGTAGTAGGCTGGCAGTCGGAGCTGGTTGCCGCCGTTGTCACCAAAGGGGACGGTGATGGGTGTGCCCGTGGCGAAGACGAGGTTGAGGCTCATGCGCCACCAAGGCATTTCGGGCACGTTGTCTTGCAGGAAGAGTTTGAAACTCAGGCGTTGGTCGGTGGGGCGTGCAAGCCACCCAAGGCTGTCGCCTTCGATATCTTCCTGTGTTTGCATGATGGAGAGACTTGCCCATGACTCGAGACCTTCGACCAACTCGCCATTGAGTCTCAGACTTAGGCCGACAGCATAGCCCACGGCTTTTTGGTCGGGCATGTAGCGCAAGCGGAGGTTGTCGACGGTGTAGGGTATGAGGTCAGTGATGTATTTGCCATAGATGTCGGCGGTAAAAGTGAATGGCTTGTCCCACAGGCGGAAACGCCAGTCGGTGGTGCCGGTGACCTGATAGGAGGTCTGTGGGGCGAGGCCGGTGCACAAGGAGCCATCATCGCGGCGGTATTCTCTGTAGAAAGGCGCCTGACGATAGATGCCAGCTGCCAGACGGAAGAGCATATCCTGCTTCATTCGGGGCTTGTAGTTGATGCTGGCACGGGGGCTTACCATCCACTTGGTTTCATTGTCGCCGGCTTTGTAGACTTGTGCACGCACACCTGCGAGAATTTTTATGTCATCGCCTCGGCGGGTGTGGAAATCCAATTCCCGTTGGAGGAAGGCGGCTCCGCGGAGAGTCTGTAAGGAGTTGGTGCTGTTGGCATAGAGTTGAAGTACTGGAGGCAGAGGATAATTGGTGGTGTCGCCGAAAGGAAGGATGACCGATGGCAGAGCGTAACCCGACGAGTCAACCCATTTCCACTCTCGCAGATGGTCGTCGATGCGTTCAAGCTGTAGTTTGATACCCATGTCCCAGCTGCCGATACGGGCATAACGGTTGGCCCGGAGGTCGAGGGTGGCGATGTCGGTAGTGAGACGATTGCGTGCATGCTCAAGGAAGGTGCCCACGCCACGGTTGAAACGTGTGGTGTCGTCAGTAGTCTCGCCGGTGGCAATTTGGTAGAGCCAATATTGGCTCTGCACGTCGTAGCGTTCGCCCTCATTGATATGCTGGAAAGCCATGTGGCTTTTCACACGCCAGTCCTCGTTCGGTCGCCAATCGGCACTCAGGGCCCCGAGGAGGGTGTTGTAGCGGTCCTGCTCCTGACCGTCAAAGTAGATGTCGATTTCCATGCCGGGCTGCAGCGCGCTGCCAAAGGCTGTAGTGCGACTCTCGGGCACCAGGCCGTAAACGTTGTTGGTCCATACGGCCAAAACACCGAGGTCAAGTCGGTCGTTGACTTTATATCCCATCAGAGCCTGGAAGTCGGTATAGGCGGTGGTATAGCTGCCACGGGTATCCAGGCTACCAAGGACATATTGGTTGCTGTGGCGGCGCAGGCCGACGGCATAGTTCAGGCGCTCCCCTGCCCTGCCCTGCACCGTGGCAGAGGCTCCCAGCAGGCTGGCGCTAACTTTACCATTGAAGTCATGCGGACGCAAGTATGTAATGTCGAGCACGGAAGAGAGTTTGTCTCCAAAAGTGGCATCAAAACCGCCCGGCGAAAAGAGTATAAAGTCCACCATGTCAGGGTTGATGATGCTCATACCCTCTTGCTGACCACTACGGATGAGCATTGGACGGAAAACCTCGATGCCATTGATATAAACGAGGTTTTCGTCGAACGAGCCGCCACGAACGGAATACTGGGAAGAGAGTTCGTTGTTGGATTGCACGTCGGGCAGCATTTTAATAACACCTTCGACACCTCCGGTTGGACCTACGGTCTCGTCAAGTTTGCCTACTTCAATCTGTGTAAAGGTGCTCTGACGGGTTTTTTCGTCGCTGACTTCGACAGCCTGCAATTGTGTGGCCATGGGTTTAAGCTGCACGTCGAGTTCAGTGCGATTGCGGCGCGAAACGCGAAATTGTGCCGGCTCGTAGCCGGTGAACGAGAACCGAACGGTGACGCTGTCGTCGCCTTTTAGTTCCAGTTTATAAAAACCTTTGGAGTTGGTAGCGGTGCCAGTTTGACGGCCAGGAATGCCCACATTGACAAATTCGAGCGGCAATCCGTTTTTGGCGTCGGTCACCACGCCTTCGACCACACCTTGCCCTAAAACAGCCAGTGGCGAAAGCGAGAGAACCAGATATAAAACAAATCGTTTCATTGCTATATATAACAATGAAACGATTTATTTATTGTGTAGCTGCCTGAAATTTATTGCTTCATGAGCTGCTCGACGCGATCTTTGGCTGCTTTCGACTCAGCAAGTTTGTCGACACGTGCATAGGCGTTGCCAAGTGCGACGAGGGCATTGATGAGGTTGGGACGCTGCATGGCTTTGGCGTTCTCGTCGGTCAGGCCGTCGATGAAGGAAACGGATTTTTCAAGGTAGGTGATGGACTGTCCATAGTAGCCTTTGGCTTCCTCGTTGAGTTTGTCGAAGAGGCCGGCTTTCTCTTCGTCGAAGGGGTCGACGGCGTTGGCGGCGTTAGTTTTGTCGACAGCGCGGTTGTAGAGCATCTTGCCCAAGCCGAAGTTGGCGGCAAACTGATTGGGTTTGAGGGTGAGGCTTTCATTGTACTTGGCTTCAGCGGCCTCATAGTCGCCAGCGCTCTCATCGAGCAGCGTACCGCACTGCACCAGCACTTCCGGATAGAGGTTGACGGAGTCTTTGGTCATCTCGAGAGCGGTATTGATCTTCATCTTGCCTTTTTCGACGTTCTTGTCGAGGAGATAGCCCGTGGCACTCAGCAGATAAGCACGGTAGTCGTTTTTGCAGTTCTTCTCATAGTTGTTGGCAACCTTCATGGCTTGCGCATTGTCTTTCTCGGCGATATAGATACCGAAGAGAGTGACATAGACATAGTTGATATCGGTGCGCTTGCGAATCATGTTGTTGAAGTACTTCTTGATGTTGGCTGTGTCGTGGGTGGCCACAGAACTCAGACCGGCAATGTACATGGCATCCTGAGCAAACTGGCTTTTGCCGGAGTTGTTGAAGCAGGTGATGGACTTCTCAGCCAAAGCCATTGATTCGGTGTAGTTCTTCTCATTGTAGAAAGTCGAAGCCTGTTTGTAGTACTCGTTGCCGACGAAACTAAACACTTCGTTTACCTGTTGGGCAAATTCCTGTTTTTGGTCGAGGCGTTTGCACTCGAGGGCGGCGGTGTAGGCCTGCTCGGCCCAGTCGGGAGCCAGATTTTTGTATTTGGGTTTCTTGGCCTGGGCGTCGCCACCTATCTGAGAATAGATGAGGGCTTTGTAGCACCATGTCTTTGCATCGTCTTTAGTACTCTCATGGAGACAGGCGGCGTCGATTTCAGCCTTTGCCTTGTTGAGGTAACCCTTGCGCATATCCTGGAAAGCGCTCGAGACGTTCAGCGATTGGGCACTTGCGGCCAGCGTGAAAGCGGCGAGAGCCGCAGTCATGACAATCTTTTTCATTTTCATATCTTTTTTAAAGTTTATGTTTTTATTCTTCCGTTTGATTATTAGTATCGTTTGTTTCGATATTATTGCTTTCAGGGGCAATATTTTCTCCACCTTCAGTGTTTTCGGCAGGCTGCTCCTCCTCGTTGTCAGTCGGGACTTTGGTGATGGAGGCAATATAGTCTTTGCCGCGGAGATCTATGAGTTTGACACCTTGGGTGGCGCGTCCGAGAACTCGCAGGTCGGCCACTTTCATGCGGATGGTGATGCCACTGCGATTGATAATCATCAGGTCGTGGTCGTCGGTGACGTTGGTAACAGCCACCAGAGGGCCAGTCTTTTCGGTGATCTGCATGGCCTTGACGCCCTTGCCGCCACGGTGGACGGTGGCGCGGTAGTCTTTCAGGGCCGAGCGCTTGCCATAGCCATGCTCGGTAACCACCAGCAGGTTCTCTTCCTCGCTCGGGAGACAGAGCATCTCGATAGCGGCATCGTCGCTTCCATCGAGGTCCATGCCCTTCACACCCGATGCACCACGACCCATGGCTCTGAACTCCTTCTCGGGGCATATCATCACTTTGCCCTTCTTTGAAGCAATAAGCATGTAGCTTTCACCATCGGTGAGGCAGGCCGTCAGAAGTTCGTCTCCCTCGCGGATGCCGATGGCGATGATGCCATTGGTACGCGGACGCGAGTAGGCCTCCAGCGGGGTCTTTTTCACGATGCCGTTCTTGGTGCACATCACGATGTAGTGGTTGCCCACATACTCGCTGTCACTCAGACTTTCCACGTTAACATATGCTTTCACCTTGTCGTCGGGCTCGATGTTGATGACATTGAGGATCGGGCGGCCCTTGGTGTTACGCTCGCCCTCAGGCACTTCAAAGGCACGCATCCAATAGCAACGTCCCTTTTCGGTAAAGAAGAGCAAGTAGTTGTGGTTGGTGCAGGTGAAAATGTGCTCCACGAAGTCTTCCGAACGTACGGCGCTGCCTTTCGAACCAACACCGCCGCGACTCTGCGTACGGTATTCGGTGAGAGGAGTACGCTTGATGTAGCCCTTGTGCGAGATGGTGATAACCACCTGCTCGTCGGGGATGGTGTCCTCGATGCGGAAACCGGCTGCATCGTATTTAATAATGGTACGACGTTCGTCGCCATATTTCTCTTTCAGTTCGACAAATTCGCCTTTGATGACGCTCATCAGCACGTTGTGGTCACCGAGAATCTCTTTGCAGCGCTCGATGAAGCGCAGCTTCTCGTCGTATTCGTCCTGCAGTTTCTGGTGGTTCAGACCGGTTAGCTGTGCGAGACGCATGTCGACGATGGCGCGGCTCTGCGGGTCGCTGAAACCAAACTTGTCCATCAGTCCCTGTCGGGCATCCTCGGGATTCTTGCTGGCCTTGATGAGAGCCACAATTTCGTCGATGATGTCGATAGCGCGGAGCAGACCTTCGAGGATGTGGGCACGTTTCATGGCCTCGTCCATCTCGAACTGGGTGCGGCGGGTGACCACCTCTTCGCGGTGTTCAACAAAATACTGAATCAATTGCTTGAGATTCAACAGTTGTGGACGACCGTGCACCAGGGCGATGTTATTCACAGCAAAACTACTCTGCAGTTCGGTGAATTGGAACAACTTGTTCAGTATGACGTTGGGGACCACATCGTGGCGAAGCATATACACCACACGGATGCCATCCTTATCGCTCTCGTCGCGGATGTCGGTAATGCCTTCAATCTTGCCAGCCTTTACCAACTCGGCGGTCTTCTTGATCATCTCGGACTTGTTGACACCATAGGGAATGGTCGACGCCACAATCATGTTGCGGCCTTTCGCATCCTCCTCGATTTCGGTGATGGCGCGGATGATGATGCTGCCGCGGCCCGTGTTGTATGCTTCTTTGACGCCGTTGTAGCCATAGATGATGCCGCCCAGAGGAAAGTCGGGAGCCTTGATATATTGCATCAGTTCATCGATGGTGATTTCCGATTCCCATTTGCCAGACTCAGCTTTCCATTGACCCCGGTCGATATAGGCTATGCAGCCCTCGAGGACCTCGGTGAGGTTGTGTGTGGGCATATTTGTGGCCATACCCACGGCAATACCGTTGGATCCGTTAATGAGCAGGTTGGGAATCTTGGCGGGCAGCACCGAAGGTTCCTCGCCCTCGTTATCATAGGTGGGTACCATGTCGACGGTATTCTTGTCGATATCTGCCACCAACTCGTTGCTTATCTGCTTCAGGCGCGCCTCGGTATAACGCATAGCAGCAGGCGAATCGCCGTCGATGGAGCCGAAGTTACCCTGTCCGTCGACCAGCGTGTAGCGCATTGACCAGTCCTGAGCCAGACGCACCAGGGCGCCATAAATGCTCGAGTCGCCGTGAGGGTGGTACTTACCCATCACGTCACCCACTATACGTGCCGACTTTTTGGTAGGAGTGTTGTAGAGGATGCCGTTCTCGTTCATCGAATAGAGGATGCGACGGTGCACCGGTTTAAAACCGTCGCGCACGTCGGGCAGAGCCCTCGCCACGATGACCGACATGGCATAGTCGATATAGGCCGTTTTCATCGTCGTCTCTATGTCGACTCTTTTGATTCTGTCGTTTTCTAAAGCCATCAGTCGTTAAATATTATTATATATTATTGTATTCTAATTTATTATATGCATATTATGTTTCTATGCTAAAAAACAAAGATACGAAAAAAATCCGACATTGCAATATGACCTCCTTTTTTTTTATTAACAATCTTCTATGCGAAGGAGAACAAGAACATTTATAAAGATGAGTCGCACCAAGTTTCCACTGACAGACAGAAAACACTAATTCACATTGTGATGTTGATAATAATCTTTGGCATGAAAGTTGCAATCAAAATATTAGTAGTAATTTTGCACCACGAAATTTTATACAATGGAAGCGAACCTAAGTGATAATACAAGGAAGGCCATAGCCTTCAGCCGCGACGAGGCTATCCGTCTGAAAAACGGCGGCATCGGCGTTGAACACCTTTTCCTTGGCATGGCCCGTCTGCCCGAGTGCTCGGCCATGACCATGTTGTCGACTCTTGGCGTCAATACAGCCGCTTTCCGTGAACGGCTGGAGAACCAGGTGAGTCAGGCACAGAGCGACATACGCTATGCTGCCGACAGTGAAATTCCCATGCTGCGACAGACCGAGAAAGTACTGCGACTGAGTTATCTGGAAAGCATCAAACTCAAATCGTCCGACATACGAACCGAGCACCTCATCCTGGCCATGCTGCAGGAAAACGATAATCTGGTGGCCAGTATGTTGAATCGCGATGGTGTTGACTACGATCGCTTTGCTAAACTTGTACGTAGCGATAGTGGCTTGGAGCCTACCGGCAACACAGACTTTAGCAGCCAGACCAGCGACGACGATATCGACGATGCCTTTGCCGACCCGGTGACAGAAAGTGGGAAAAGCAAGGCCGAAAACGGGAAGGGCAAGAACGGTACTCCGGCCCTGGAGACATTCGGCCGTGATCTCACCAAACTGGCGCAGGACGGTAAACTCGACCCCATCATCGGCCGACAGAAAGAGATGGATCGCATCGCACAGATTCTCAGCCGTAGGAAGAAAAACAACCCTATCCTCATTGGTGAGAGCGGTGTGGGCAAGAGTGCCATTGCCGAAGGCCTTGCTATCCGTATTAGCGAAGGGCGTGTGCCGCGGACGCTCTATGGCAAACGCCTGTTGAGTCTCGACCTGGCCTCGCTGGTGGCTGGAACCAAGTATCGTGGACAGTTCGAGGAGCGCATGAAAGCTATCATCAACGAGCTTGAACAGCATCCTGAAATCATCATCTTCATTGACGAGATTCACACCATTGTGGGGGCAGGATCGGCCAGCGGCTCGCTCGACGCCAGCAACATGTTCAAGCCCGCCCTGGCTCGCGGCGTCATCCAATGCATAGGCACCACCACCTTGGACGAATACCGCCAATACATCGAAAAGGACACCGCCCTCGAACGACGTTTCCAAAAAGTGCTCGTGGAACCTGCCACTGCCGAGGAAACTCTTGAGATCCTGACTAACATAAAAGAAAAATACGAGGAGCACCACTTGGTGGTCTACAGCGAGGCCGCATTGAAGGCTTGTGTGGAACTCACCGAACGCTACGTCAGCGACCGCCTGCAGCCCGACAAGGCCATCGATGCCCTCGACGAGGCTGGTGCTCGAGTACATATTGCCAATATGCAGGTGCCCGAGGAAATTGTCAACCTCGAGCAGGAAGTAGCACGCGTGGCGGAACGAAAGAAAAGTGTGCTGGCCGAGAAACGCTATAGTGAGGCCGCCGAATTGCGCGACCAAGAACGCGACCTCGATGGCAAGTTGGCCGATCTGAAACGCCAATGGGACGCCGACGAGCGCGAACGACAAGTAACCGTTACCGACCAGGACGTAGCCGCTGTGGTGGCCATGATGACCGGCGTACCCATGGAACGCATCGCCGAGAGCGAGAGCAACCGCCTGCTGAGTATGGAGAAAGAACTGAAAGGCAGCGTTGTGGGACAGGACGAAGCCATAGCACAGATTGCCAAAGCCATCCGCCGCAACCGCGCCGGACTGAAGGACCCCAAACGCCCCATCGGCAGCTTCCTCTTCCTTGGACCCACCGGCGTCGGCAAGACCTACCTGACAAAGATTTTGGCCAAATACCTCTTCGACAGCGAAGCCGCCATGATACGCATCGACATGAGCGAGTACATGGAGAAGTTCGCCGTGAGCCGCCTCATCGGAGCGCCTCCGGGATATGTGGGCTACGAAGAAGGTGGCCAACTCACCGAACGTGTACGCCGCAAACCCTACAGTATCGTTCTGCTTGACGAGATTGAGAAGGCTCACCCTGATGTCTTCAACGTGCTGCTACAGGTGCTCGACGACGGCCAACTCACCGACGGCATCGGCCGCAAGGTCGACTTCCGCAACACCATCGTCATCATGACCTCTAACATCGGGAGCCGCCAACTGAAAGACTTCGGTGTCGGCGTGGGATTCGCCACCGCCGCCCGCGAGGCCGAGAAGTCTCAGATGCAGCGCGATGTCATAGAGAAGAGCCTTAAAAAAGCTTTCGCTCCCGAATTCATCAACCGTATCGACGATATCATCTACTTCAACTCTCTGGGTCGCGAAGAAATACACAAGATTATCGACATCGAACTGCGAGGCCTCTTCGAACGTATCCGCAAGATGGGCTTCGAAGTGCGGATGGACGAGAAAGCCAAAGACTTCATTGTGGCCAAAGGTTGGGACGAGAACTATGGTGCCCGTCCTCTGCGACGCGCCATCCAACGCTACGTCGAAGACGACTTGGCCGATGAAATCATCAAGGCCGACATCCTTCCCGGCGACACCATTGAAATCACTGCCGACGACGACCACGTCTTTTTCAACATTGAGAAAGGCGAAACCAGCCGTCAACTCGACGAAGCCCTCGCACCTGAGCCTGCAACCCAGGGAGAATAAGATTGGTTAGAGAACCTCTGCCAGCAGTCCGGCGGCGTCGGCCACCATCTCGGGGCAGGGTTTCTTGCCTTGGGACAACAGTCTGCCACAGACGATGTCGCCTTCTTCGGTGCGGAATTTCTCCACCAAAGCACGCACGTCGGCAGTGTGGCCCGTGAGACCGCAAACCATCGCCATTCCGCTCACACAACCGCACACCTCCCTCATTCCCGCAAGACCGCGACCGAAGGGGGCGGCAACCTTCATGGCGGCATCGGCGTCGATGGGCAGCTTGTCTGCGTAGGCCATCACCACCGACTGGCAGCAGTTGCAGCCCTGCTTGTGGAGAGCACGGGCCTTCTCTGTTCGTTCTTCTTTAGTCATAACTCTTAAATCTTAACTGCTTAAACATTTCCCATATCACAATGGCAGCGGCGCAGCTGACATTGAGCGAGTGCTTGGTGCCGTACTGCGGTATCTCCAGACAACCGTCGCAGAGCGGCAGAAGACCCTCCTGCACTCCCTCTATCTCGTTGCCCAGGATGATGGCCAGGTGCGCAACCGTCCCGGTTGCATGATGCAGGCGAGACGCCTGCGTACCCAGCTTGATGCTGTCGTCCACCTGCTCCACGGCATACACCTTGTAGCCCTGCTCCTTGAGAGCGCGAATGTATTCGGCCGTGTCCTCGTGGTAGCTCCACTCCACGCTCTCTTCGGCACCAAGGGCCGTCTTGTGTATCTCGCGGTGCGGCGGCGTAGCCGTGATGCCACAGAGGGCGATGTGCTCCACACGGAAAGCGTCGCTCGTGCGGAACACCGACCCGATGTTGTTCAACGACCGCACATTGTCCAGCACCACCGTCAGCGGCAGCTTCTCGCTCTGGCGAAACTCCTCCACCGATAGCCGGTGCATCTCCTCGGTTGTCAGCTTGTGTGTCATCTCTCTGTAGGTCTAAACTTGACGGCATAGTAATACTTCACGCGGACAAGAGTGTTGCGCTGGCGCCCGGGAACCCATCGGGGCATCATCCGCATCACACGCAGAGCTCCCTCGTCGGTCTCCTCGTCGATACCCCGCAGCACCTTGAGGTTCGTCAGTCGTCCAGTGCGTTCAACGACAAACTCTACATACACCTTCCCCTCCACCTGTCGTGGATTGCGCAGGTTGCGATTCACAAAGGCCTGCAGCGAATCCTCTCCCCCGGGAAACTCCGGGTCGTTCTCAACAACAGTAAACACATTGTCGAAAAAGAATTCCAGCTTATCGTAGATGGGGCTGTCTCCCACTACGCGTCCCGTGGTGTCCAGGAAAAAGAAATGATTATCCTCCATCTGTAGCATCTCGATCTCATCGTCCAGACTGTCCCTGATGGTAACCAATGTCGACCCTGCCGTCTCTTCCAACGGCAAATGGTAGATAGAAACCAGGCATTTGTGTCCTGCAATTTCCGTCACACCGTCCATCCGCATCATGCAACTCCGGATATCCGATCCATAATGATACTCTGGATGGAATGTACCTATACCCACGGATCTTATCTGCGATGTCCAGTCGTAATCATACTGTGCCAGCACCAACATCACACTGTCCGGCACCTCCATCGCCTCAACAGCATCAGTCAACTGCCGCTCCAGTACACTGTCAACAAAACGGTAGTTCTTCATCAGATACTGCACATCGTTTATCTTGTTGCCGCACGACGACACAAGCATCACCGCAAAACCTATGAGCCACAGCCTTTTCAATTCTTAATTCTTAATTCTCAATTCTCACCCTACGCTTCCTTCCAGAGATATCGATAAAAGTTTCTGCGCCTCGACGGCGAACTCCATAGGGAGTTTCTTCAGCACATCCTTGGCGTAGCCGTTGACGATGAGGCCCACGGCACTCTCGGGACTGATGCCGCGCTGCTGGCAGTAGAAGAGCTGGTCCTCAGATATTTTGCTTGTGGTAGCCTCGTGCTCGAGGATGGCGGTGTGGTTGTCGGCCTTGATGTAGGGCCAAGTGTGGGCGCCGCACTGGTCGCCAAGCAACAGACTGTCGCACTGCGAGTAGTTCCTCGCATTGTCAGCTCCCTTGCCTATCTGCACCAGTCCGCGGTACGAGTTGTGGCTCTTGCCAGCCGAGATGCCCTTGCTCATGATGGTCGAATGGGTGTTTTTGCCCACATGTATCATCTTGGTACCGGTGTCGGCCTGCTGGTAGTTGTTCGTCACAGCGACAGAATAGAACTCTGCCGTGGAATCATCTCCCTGCAGTATGCACGACGGATATTTCCACGTGACGGCAGAACCCGTCTCCACCTGCGTCCAGCTGAGCTTCGAGTGCGACCCCTTGCAGATGCCGCGCTTGGTGACGAAGTTGTAGATGCCGCCCTTGCCATCCTTGTCGCCCGGGTACCAGTTCTGCACCGTGCTGTACTTCACCTCGGCATCCTTCATCACCACAATCTCCACGATGGCGGCATGCAGCTGGTTCTCATCGCGCTGCGGAGCCGTGCAGCCTTCCATGTAGGAGACGTAGGCACCCTCATCGGCCACTATCAGCGTGCGCTCGAACTGGCCTGTGCCCTTGGCGTTGATGCGGAAATAGCTGCTCAGTTCCATCGGGCAGCGCACCCCCTTGGGGATGTAGCAGAAGGAGCCGTCGCTGAAGACGGCGCTGTTCAAGGCGGCGAAGAAGTTGTCGGTCGACGGCACCACGGAACCTAAATACTTGCGAACCAGGTCGGGGTGTTTTTGCACGGCCTCGCTGATGGGCATGAAGATGATGCCCTTCTCCTCGAGGGCTTTCTGGCTGGTGGTCTTCACGCTCACGGAGTCCATGATGGCATCGTAGGCCACTCCGGCCAGCGCCTCGCGCTCACGCAACGGGATACCGAGCTTGTCGAAGGTGGCCAGCAGTTCGGGGTCTACCTCGTCCATGCTCTTCTTTTTCTCCTGCTTGGGAGCAGCAAAGTAGATGATGTCCTGATAGTTCGGAGACTCATACTCCAAGTGGGCCCAGTCCGGCTCCTTCATCTTCTGCCAGCGGCGGAACGCCTCGAGGCGGAACTCGAGCAGCCACTCGGGCTCGCCCTTCTTCTTCGAAATCAAACGCACGATATCTTCGTCCAACCCTTTGCGGATCGTCTCGGTGTCAATATCGGTAGTAAATCCCCATTTATACTCTTCACTTGTAACTTCCTGAATTATATTTTTTTCGTCGTTGTCCATTATATTAAAAAAATAACTTTTCGGTTGCAAAAATACGAAAAAAGAACGACATACGGCGGTATTTTTATCAACAATGAAAACTACCCGAAAGACAAAATGTTAACAACTCTTAAATATCAACTACCTACCACAACCCTATCAACACCTACCGTGGTAGGAGTTGGTTAGGAGTTGGTAAGGAGATGGTAGGGAGTTCATACGTATGTGGTACAAAGGATTAGGCAAGAAAAAAGGGCACCTGTGGAATAAGAGGTGCCCTGGAGTATTTTTCGCTTGGAAATTTAACTTAACAATTGTTAAGATTCTTTAGTTTGCGGTTAATCCAGATTGCGTAGGGGATGCAGAGGAGGAAGGAGAGGAGGTCGGCGACGGCCTGTGCCATCTGTACCCCCGTCATGCCGAGCCAGAGGGGCAGTAAGAGCAATGCCGGAAGGAAGAAGAGACCGTTGCGGCAGACACTTAGCAGCGTGGCGGGGCCGGTGAAGCGGATGTTCTGGAAGAGCATGCCTGTGGTGGTGAAGAGGGCCACCAGGGGGAAGGCTGCGCACTGCCAGCGGAGGGTGACGGCGCCAATATCGATAAGCACGGGGTCTTCGGCGCGGAAGAGTGCAACTATCTGTGGTGCGAACAATAGGCCGACAGAAGAGATAACGAGCAAGAAGGCCGTGCCTATACAGGTGGCGAAGAGCCACGACTCACGCACACGGCCATAGAGCTTGGCCCCATAGTTGTAGCCACATACAGGCTGGAATCCCTGAGAGAAGCCCAACACGACACTGAAGGCGAACATCATGATGCGAGTGACGACAGCGAAGGCTGCGACTGCACTCGCCTCCTGTCCCGGAGCGGCATAAAGTTTGGCACAATAGTTCAGCGAAACGGCGGCAGCACAGTTGAACACCTGCCGAAAAAGAGAAGGAAGTCCGCCTCTGAATATCTCATAATATACTTTCAACGAAGGCTTGAAGTCGAGCAATCTTATGTGCACACTTTCAGGACGGAAAGTTCCAGACAAAAGTAGGCACCAGGCAAAGATCTGACTGATGGCTGTGGCCAGAGAAGCACCGCTCACCCCCATGTCAAAAGTGAAAATAAAAAGTGGATCGAGAGCAATATTGAGGATGGCACCGCTGACAATACCCACCATACCGAACTGAGCGTTTCCTTGGAGACGAAGTTGGTTGTTGAGGGTAAGAGCAGACATCATGAACGGCGTAGCAAGAACGATATAGCGCAGATAATCATTAGCATAGGGTACCACATCTTCCGGGGCACCGAGGATGCGGCTCAGCCATCCAAGATTGGGCAGGAAGAATAGCGCTGCCACCGCTCCCAAAAGGAAGGGAGTGATGAAACCAACAGTGGCCACAACCGACGCCGAAGACACATTCTTGGCGCCTAACGCTCTGGAGATGTGATTGCCGCTGCCGTGTCCGAAGTAGAACCCGAGAGCTTGGATAAAGGTCATGTAGGCGAAGGAGATGCCGATGCCAGCGGTGGCCGGGGTGCTGAGGCGGCCGATGAAGGCGGCGTCGACAATGTTGTAGAGGGCGGTGGTGACCATGGCGATGATGGTGGGCACGGCCATTTTGCAGACCAAGCTTTTGACGGGCTTGGTGGTCATCTGGTTGTATTTGTCTTCGAGGTTCAAGGGGGGAGGTTATTTGCGGATGATGTCGGTGTTGCCCATGTGGTTGCGGAGTTGGGCTTTGGTGACATGAGAGTTACCGTTGCGGACATATTCGACGTCGACTTGGTCGCCCGGGGAGAAGAGGCCGAGCTCTTCCATCATTTCGGAGAAGGTGTTGACTTCTTTGCCGGCGACGCGGAGGATGATGTCGCCAGTGAGGATGCCCGCGCGGTCGGCAGCACCTTGGGGGTTGACTTTCAAGACATAGAGTCCTTTGGTGTCGCGGGCGCTGGTTTGGCGTGCGACGGAGGCGTCGACTTCGGCGACCTGGACTCCGAGGTAACCGCGCTGGACGTAACCATAGTGCTGGAGGTCGAGGGCGACTTTGAGAGCGAGGTTGGAGGGGATGGCGAAGGAGTAGCCGATGTAGTTGCCGCTGTTGCCGGAGGCGATGGCGGTGACGATGCCTATGAGTTGGGCGCGGGAGTTGACGAGGGCGCCGCCGGAGTTGCCGGAGTTGACGGCGGCATCGGTCTGGAGGAAGGATTCGAGAGGGGTTTCATTGGTGCGTGGGTTGTCGATGATGTGCATGTTGCGGGCTTTGGCGCTGATGATGCCGGAGGTGACGGTGGAAGTGAGGTTGAAGGGGTTGCCGATGGCGAGGACAGGCTCACCGATGCGCACGAGGTCGCTGTTACCGAAGGGGATGTAGGTCAAGTTTTCAGCCTCGACTTTGATGACGGCGAGGTCAGTGGCGGGGTCGTTGCCGACGAGCTTGGCGGGCAGTTCGCGACGGTCGTTGAGGGTGACGGTGATGCGCTCGGCATCCTGTACCACGTGGTTGTTGGTGAGGATGTAGCCGTCGGTGGTGATGATGACGCCGGAGCCGTAGGCGCTATAGGTTTGGCGCTGCACCCCACGCTCGATGATGAAGCCGAAGAACGACTGGTAGAGCGGCGTGAGCTGCGTCATCTCGGTCTTGATGTGCACCACGCCGTCGATGGTGGCGGCGGCGACATCGGTGAAGTCGGTGAGGGTGAGGCTGGGACGGGAAGCGGACTGCTGGGTTTCGATGGCAGAGGGTTGGGAAGCAGGCGTATCGGCAGGTTGAGCGTTGCACGATTGCATTGCAAACAAGAGAGTTACGGCGATGGTTGAAATGATTCTGTTCATAGGGCACTATTGTTAAACTATGTTAAAAAAAACAGGTCGGTTATAGAGAAACGGCATTTTGGCTTTTATATTATATATGTACGCTCTCCGAATCCGACGTACCTTTAAACAAAAAAAAGGGCTTTTTATTGCCCTGAGAAGAAAAAATTATGTATATTTGCAAAAAATAAAAGAGATGAGGAGATTGTTCCTTTTAACCTTTATCGCGCTGATGCTCACACCCTTTGCCGCCAATGCCAACGGCGGCCCGGTGATTGAGTTGTCGGCCATGCGACTATCACGAACTCCGGTGATGCGCCACTGCCCCGAGGTGAGGTTGATACGCGAGGAGGCGCGCTTCACGCCCGACGGCCGCTATACCAACGTGGAGGTGAAATACCTGCTGCAGAACACCACGGAGAAGACCTTGGAGAACCTCTGGTATGGATTCCCGATAGACTGGTACGGAAGCCAGGACAGCGTCGGGTTGGCCACAGTGCAACCCTTCACCGACGACTACGGCCAGGAGGTGGGCTGGAGAGAACGCTATATTCAGGATGTCTATTTTTCCCTTGACGGAGAAGAACTTATCACGTTTTTCTCGGCCGACACGGTGCTCCGCCACGGGCATCCGCTGCCGGAATCGTTACATGAGGAGGGAGAACCCCAAGCCTTGTGGGACAGCGTGGGGGATGCCGGCGGATTCTTCACCGTGGAGTGCGACCTGAACCGCCGCTGGTACTATACCTCGCTGAATATCAAAGCCGGAGAGGTGGTAGAGCTTGTCGTCAGCTATCGCATCCACAACGCAGTGGGTGTTTGGGGCGAAGCGATGGAAATCTTTGAGAGCACTCAGGACTATGCCACCTTTGAATACGACTTCTGCCCAGCCTCCTACTGGGGCAACGGCTATGTGGACGAACTCTTTATTGAAGTGGACACGATCGGGATGAGAAACAAGGCTGAATATTTGGGCTTCGGCAAAGGATTTCCCATGGAGAACACCTCTGACAGCCGCTGGACGCTGACACTGAAAGATGTGGATCTGGCGAAAGCCGAGCCTTTCAAAATGGGTTATCAATATTATGATAATGCAAAACGCACTGTCAACCAGTTGCTCGCCATGCGCATCAGCCCGTCGCACTACGAAATCATCCCCTCGGGAGTGGACAAGAAATACCCCATCGGAAACCTCTTGGACTTTGACCTGAAAACCGCCACAGTGCTGCGGCCGGACAAAGAGGGGAAATACCGACTCACGCTGCACATGATTGATTCAATTGAGGTTACGGGCATCATCATCGTTCCCGGCTACGGCAAAGACTCCACCTCGTGGTACAACAACAGCCGCATATGCAGCATTAAGGCCGCTGCGTTCAACAGTTACTGGAACAGCGTGCGAAAAGTTTCCATTCCAAAGAGCTTTGACTGGCAGGGGCTGATTGACGCGTCGATAAAGTATTCTCTCCGTTACGAAGACTACTATTATAACGAGGAAACCCACTGGAGTCCAGATGTCTATAGAGGAGCACCTTATATCAAGGATGTACACTTTGAAGTCACAGACATTATCAAAGGCAACAAGTATGACGACCTCTGCATCAGCGAGATAATCGTGCTTGGAACACCTAAAAAAAGATACTGATGAAAGGAAAACTGAGCATCATAGCGCTGACGATGCTGCTGGTGGCCTGCGGAAGCCTCCGCCAGACGGCCGAGGTGTCAGAACGGCTGAAGGCCAAGAAGATGACGAGCCTGTCGACCGCCGAAAAGGGCGAAGGCCCCGACGACGGCTACTCCTACCGCACCATACGCGATAGGGAGACGTTCATCGGCTGCCTGATGGAACCCACGGACACCCTTCTCTCAAGATGGACCATAAGTTTTTATCTGCACAGAACAGATGTGACACCCCTCAGCGGCATCACGCTGAAGGAGTTGCGGAAATCTGAACAACAGATGGTTGACATACTCAACGACTACGTAGATTGGGCCCAACAGGTACACATCTGCTTCACCTCGCCGCGATTCTACGACCACAGTCGGCAATACCTCTTCTACGACGACCCAGCGGGCCATCGGCACCTGTTCATCACGTTCCTTGACTTCGGCAATGAGCCGGAAGACCTGCAAGGGATAATAAAGGTTTGCGACGGAGGTGACGGTTTTTGGCAGGCTGACTTCGACCTCACGGCACGGAAGTTGAAGTGGTTCGATGTCAACGGCCCCACCATCTATATGGTTCCGGGACGTAGCAAAGAGCCTCGTGGGCTACGGAAGAAAAGCCGCTTCTACTCAGGGGTATACGCTCCCTTTAATTACATCGACGAAGAGGAACTTCCCGAAGCCGCCAAAACCTTCTGCGACCAACGGATGACAAAAAATCTGCAACGCAGAGAAGACGGACTGTTTTGCTATGACATACTCAACGGTCCCCGAGCCTATTTCGACAGCACGGGCAACTTCGTGGCATCGATGGCCGAAACATGGGACAAGAAGATAGACATGGAGGAATACTTCTCAGCGATGATGCCCGCCCTGGAGACCATGATGAACATCATGCAGCTGGACTTGCAGCGGCACGACGACGAAGGGCAGCTGAATGTGTTCTGGGTGGAGCGCATCGAAGGCAAGTGGCTGATAGGTGCCGTCATGCGGAAGGATTATGAATTCGGAACCGAAGCATTCTACACCTTCAACGACCAAGGTGAGCTGGTGGGTGTCGACCGACTGCGACACTGAAAAAGAATACTATGGAAAAAGGAAAGCTGATACTGTTCCCCGTGCCCATCGGGGCTGAAGAGATGGGCTGCTCGCTGCCGGCGCACAACCTGGAGCTGCTGGCCACCTGCCATACCTTTATCGTGGAGGAGCTGCGCACGGCGCGGCGGTTCCTCAAAAAGGCAGGGTTCCCCTACCCTATCGATGACACTGTCTTCCTGGAGCTTAACGAGCATACCACCCATGAAGAGATAGGCGGCTATTTGGATGCCGCAGAGCGTGGCGAGAACATCGGCTTGTTGAGCGAGGCGGGCCTGCCCTGCGTGGCCGACCCGGGGGCGATGATTACCAAGGTGGCGCAGCGGCGCGGCATCGAGGTGGTGCCACTGGTGGGACCCTCGTCGCTGATGCTGGCGCTGATGGCATCGGGATTCAACGGCCAGAACTTCGCCTTCGTGGGCTACCTGCCGGTGGACAAGAGCAAGCGTGCCGCCGCCATCCACCACCTCGAGGAACGAATGCACCGTGAGCACCAGACGCAGATATTCATCGAGGCACCCTACCGTAACAACCAGATGCTCGAGGCATTATGCACCACATTGAACCCGCAGACGATGATTTGCGTGGCTTGCGACCTGACGCTGCCGACGCAGCAAATCCGCTCGCTCACGAGTGGGAAGTGGAAAACGGAAAGAGAGAAAGTTAATCTCCACAAACGTAACACCGTGTTTCTTATCGGAGAATAAGGCTACTGATAGACCATGCGGCGGGTGCCATCGGACATCACCTGCTGGATAATCTCGCAGACCATCTGCTTCAGTTCGTCGATGAACTGGTGCGAGTCGTACTTGTGTGCCTCGATGTCGCGCAGCTTCTTCTCCCACTGGCCCGTGAGTTCGGCGCTCTTGAGGAGTTCCTCCTGGATGACTCCAATGAGGGCAATGCCTGTGGGAGTAGGCTCCAGACTCTTGCGAACCTTCTGTATATACTGCCGCTTGTAGAGCGTCTCGATGATGGCGGCACGCGTCGAGGGACGGCCGATGCCGTTGGCTTTGAGGGCGTCGCGCAGCTCTTCGTTGTCCACCGTCTTGCCAGCCGTCTCCATGGCGCGGAGGAGGGTGGCTTCGGTGTAGGGCTTGGGAGGTGTGGTCTGTTTCTCGGTGAGGGTGGGTTCGTGGGGGCCGTGCTCGCCCTGCTCGAAGGCGGGAAGGGTCTGCTCTTTGTCGGCATTATCAGAATTTTCAGAGTTTTCGGAGGATTCTGATTTGCCGCCGAAGACCATTCGCCAGCCCTCGTCGAGGATCTGCTTGCCGGTGGCCTTGAATTCCAGTTTTTCCACAGCACCCATGACGGTGGTGGTGGAGAACTTGCAGTCAGGGTAGAAGACAGCGATGAAGCGGCGCGCTACCATGTCGTAGACACGCTTCTCATCGAGTG
Source organism: uncultured Bacteroidota bacterium (assembly GCA_902771735.1). Taxonomy (GTDB): domain Bacteria; phylum Bacteroidota; class Bacteroidia; order Bacteroidales; family P3; genus Colimorpha. Next base: position 112,921 of record CACXXO010000002.1, on the reverse strand, counting down.
TGATGCTCACCGTCGAGGGATCGGTGCCGGTGGGGATGATGGCATGGTGGTCGGTGACCTTCGAGCTGTCGAAGACCTTCTTGCTTTTCTTCAGCTTCTTGCCCATGAGAGGCTGAATGAGAGGTGCGTAGGGGCGTAAGCCTTGCAGAATTGCGGGGCATTTGGCATAGATATCGTCGGAGAGGTAGGTGGTGTCGACACGGGGATAGGTGGTGAGCTTCTTCTCGTAGAGACTCTGGATGTGCTTGAGGGTGTCGTCGGCCGAGAAGGAGTATTTCTTGTTGCACTCCACCTGGAGGCTGGTGAGGTCGAAAAGGCGTGGTGGCGCCTCGGTGCCGGCCTTTTGTTCGACGGAGGTGACGGTGAAGTCTTTCCCCTTAATGGACTCCATGGCTTTCTGCCCTTCCTCCACATTCTTGATCTTGCCCTTGGTGGAGCTGAAGACCACATTGCGGTATATGGTGCTGAGAATCCAGTATTTCTCCGGCTTGAAGTTCTTAATCTCAAAGTGGCGTTTGACAATCATTGCCAGTGTTGGGGTCTGGACGCGTCCGATGCTGAGCACCTGTCCTTTGGCCTGAGCGAAACGGATGGTGTAGAGGCGCGTGGCGTTCATGCCGAGGAGCCAGTCGCCGATGGCGCGGCAGAGGCCGGCCTCGTAGAGGCTCTGATATTCGTCCTGCGGCTTGAGCTGCGAAAAGGCTTCGCGGATAGCTTCTTCGGTGAGCGAGGAGACCCAGAGGCGCTGCACTGGACATTTCGCCTTGGCCTTTTGCATCACCCACCGCTGGATGAGCTCACCCTCCTGCCCGGCATCGCCGCAGTTGATGATACTGTCGGCGGCCTGCATCAGCCGCTCAATGGTCTTGAATTGCTTCTCGTAGCCTTGGTTGTCGATGAGTTTGATGCCGAAACGGAGAGGAATCATGGGCAACGAGCCGATGCTCCAGCGGCGCCACTGGTCGCAGTAGTCCTGCGGCTCCTTGAGGCAGCAGAGGTGACCGAAGGTCCATGTCACCTGGTAGCCGTTGCCTTCCATATAGCCGTCGTGCGAGGTATTGGCACCCAACACCTTGGCTATCTCCTTCGCCACACTTGGTTTCTCAGCAATGCAAACAATCATTTCATCAATTGTAAAGCGCTCCAGCCGTCGCGGTTTTTCTTGCTTTTCAGGGTCATGCCCAGCTCATTGGCGCGAGCGATGAGGACACCCTCGTCGGCCTCGTAAAAGCCACTGAGCAGTAGGGTGCCACCGACGTTGAGCACGGCAGCGTAACGTTCCATGTCGGCAAGGAGGATATTGCGGTTGATATTGGCGATGATAATATCAAAATTGCCCTGCAGCGTGCCGGCATCGCCCAGTTTCAGAGTGATATCCACGTTGTTGGCAGAGGCATTCTCACGAGCATTATTGAAGGCCCATTCATCGATGTCGACGCCTTCCACATAGTCGGCGCCACGCATCTTGGCGAGAATGCCAAGCACCGCAGTGCCGCAGCCCATGTCGAGCACACGGCGGCCCACCATATCGAGCTCGGCCACATAGCTGAGCATCATATAGGTGGTGGGGTGATGGGCGGTGCCGAAGCTCATCTTAGGCTCAATAATCAGCTCGTAGTCGACATCCGTGCGATGGGGATGGAACGGTGCACGTACCCATACGCTGCCGCCGTTGTATTCCACGAGGACGGCTTGATGGCCCTTTTCCCATTCCTCATTCCAGTTCTTGTCCTCCATCTCCTCGACCTTATATTTCAGCGGCACGGGGAAGGTCTCCACCGTCACCTCGAGGAAATGCTTGTCATATTGGTTTGCGGGGACATAGGCCTTCACCCCGTCCTTGGTCTCGACAAAACTCTCGTAGGGGCCTTCGTTGCCCAACGTGTCGACCAGTATGTCGCGGAACAGACTGGTGTCGTCCATTGTAAATGTTACTTCAATGTATTTCATTCTGGTTTAAGGTTTAAGGTTTTAAGGTGGCTGGGTATTCCACTTTTGTCAAAAACAAACCGCATGCCGGCATACTCACGCCGGCGGCACAGCGGTTCTTCTGTTCGACGATGTCTCTCAGGCCGCTGATGGTCAACTTTCCTCTTCCCACATCGAGCAGGGTGCCCGTCACCGAGCGCACCATATTTCTCAGGAAACGGTTGCTCCTGATGGTAAACACCAACTCCTCCCCCACTGCGTCCCAGTGTGCCTCTGTCAGGTGGCAGATATTTGTCTTCACTTGTGTATGCAACTTGGCGAAACTCGTAAAGTCTTCATATTCCATCAACACCTGCGCCGCCTCGTTCATCTTTTCCATGTCGGGACGGTAGTAGATGCGACAGTATTGTCCCTGATGAAACGGCAGGCGACGGTCGCTTACATGATATTGATACGTGCGAGCAACGGCGTCGAACCGTGCATGTGCGTTGTCGGCCACAGGATAGATGTCGAAAATGGCGATATCGGGAGGAAGGTAATTGTTGAGTTTGAAAACAAGATGCTTGCAGTCGAAAGGCTCGGCGTCGAAATGGGCATAGAAATCGCTCGCATGGACGCCGGTGTCGGTCCTGCCGCAGCCGACGACCGCAATCTTCTGCCGGAGCAGCGTCGACAAAGCCTCCTCGAGCGTCAGCTGCACCGTGGGCAGCCCCGGCTGTGTTTGCCAGCCGTTGTAGGCAGCCCCGTTGTAGGCCAGATGTATGAAATAGCGCCCCATGGCGGATCAGGCACGCTTTTTAATCAACATCGAAAAGACAACACTCACCACCAGGATACCCAGGATAACGGCCAGCGAGACCAGTGTCGGGATATGCCAGCCAAAAATCTCGCCACCAATCATCTTCACGCCGATGAACACCAGCAACACACCCAAGCCATAATGCAGCAGCCAGAAACGGTCGGCCACGTCGCTCAACAGGAAGAACAGCGAGCGCAATCCCATGATGGCAAAGATGTTGGAGGTATAGACAATCACCGGATTCTTGGTCACCGAGAAGACGGCCGGGATGGAGTCGACGGCGAAGATGATGTCCGAGAACTCAATCACCAACAGGACCAGGAACAACGGTGTCATCTTGCCCATGTAGAAGAAATCGTGGCCGTGGTTCTCGCGAGCAACGGGGAAATGCTTCGATGCGAAACGCACCACAGGATGATTCTCAGTCTCGATCTGCTCGTCGCCTTTGTCGAGAAACATTTTCACACCGCTGTAGATGAGTATGCCACCAAACACCGCCAGCAGCCATGCGAACTTGCTAATCAGGCCTGCCAGGGCGAAGATGAAGATGAATCTCAGCACGATGGCTCCGAAAATGCCCCAGAAAAGTACACGGTGGTAGTATTCTTTCTTGATGCCGAAACTGACGAAAATCATTATCATCACGAAGATATTGTCAATCGAAAGGCTCTCCTCCAGGAAATAGCCCGCGAGGAACTCCTGGACCATCTCGCCGCGATAGGCCGCCAGGTCGGTCACACCCTCAGCGGGGGGCATCATCCAGTCGCCGAAGAAATAAACCAATACTGCGAAAGCCATCGCCAGCCCCACCCAGATTCCGGTCCATATAGCCGCCTCCTTCACCTTTACCACCTTGTCCTTCTTGTGGAACACAAAGAGGTCGAGCATCAGCATGACGACCACAAAGACCATGAACATTCCGAAAAACAATCCATTCATATACAATAATATTGTTTAGTTGTCGTTATTTTGGAGTCTAAATGCCTAAAAGTCAAAAAGCCGGAGGCAATCAAAAACATTAAGACTTTTGAGCCTTTAGACTTTCAGACCTTTGAATTCTCCTATAACGACAACAATGGCAAAATATTGCGAACTGTTTGTAACTTTTTTTAAAATCGGCACCTTCACCATCGGTGGCGGCTATGCCATGATACCGCTCATCCAGCGCGAGGTCGTGGGGCGGCGCCACTGGCTTTCCGACACCGAGATGCTCGACGCCATCGCCCTGTCGCAGACCATGCCCGGCATTCTCGCGGCAAACATCGCCGCCATCGTGGGCCAGCGCCTCCGCGGAGTGAAGGGCGCACTCGTTGCCGTGCTCGGCAACATACTGATGCCCATCCTCTTCATCATCCTCATTGCCGCCCTCTTCAGCCGTTTCAAGGACATCCCCGCCGTGCAGCACATCTTCATGGGCATCCGTCCCGCCGTCGTGGCACTCATCGCCGCACCCGTGTTCAACCTGGCACGCAAAGCCGGCGTCACCCTCCGCACCGTATGGATACCCCTTCTCGCCGCCCTCCTCATCTGGCTCCTCGGCATCAGTCCCGTCCTCGTCATCCTCATCGCCCTCGCCGCCGGATGGACTTATTCCAAGTTAATCGACAAAACCGCCAAAGAAAACGGCCCGAACCAGTTAAACCTTAAACTTTAAACCTTAAACCTTTTTATCTTTAAACCCTAAATGATTCTTTTTGAACTTTTCTACACGTTCCTCATCATCGGCCTCTTCACCTTCGGCGGAGGCTACTCGATGATAGCCCTCATCCAGAGCGCCGTCGTCGACCACCACGCGTGGCTCACCACGCAGGAATTCGCCGACATTCTGGCCATCAGCCAGATTACCCCCGGCCCCGTGGGCATCAACACCGCTACCTATGCCGGCTACTCCGCCGTCATCGCCGAGGGCTATCCCACCGTCGTTGCCGTCGCAGGTGCCGTCGTGGCTTCCCTCGCCGTCCTCATCCTGCCCCTGACGCTCATCCTCATCGTCGGCCGCTGGCTCCTCAAACACAAAGACCAGGCTCCCTTCGACACCATCTTCAAAGGCCTCCGCCTCACCGTCATCGGCCTCATCGCCGCTGCCGCCCTGTCGCTCGTACCCACGGCGTTCTCTCCCACCCCAACAGGCACCGTCACCATCTTCAATCTTCAACTGTCCATTTTCAACGTGATCATCTTCGCCGCCGTCTTCTTCCTCTCCCTCAGGAAGAAGGCCTCCCCCATCCTCCTCATCCTCCTCTCCGGCCTGGTGGGGTTCTTGATCTATTAATTTGGCGGAACCGGATTTTATGCGTATCTTTGCAATTTGAAAACAACTTAACAGTAATCATAAAACAGAGAAATAAATAGAGATAAATATATAATATAGAAGCGTTTTTTGCTTTTCAAGGTGTACGGAAATCTCGACAATTTCTTTACTATCACTCAAGAAAGCAGAACGCACGCGGTAAATCCGTGTGCTTTCTTGTATGTGATAGTAGGTAGTCGAGAACCTCCGTACACAACAGAAAGTATCACGGATTTCTTTTATCTGTTTATTAAAAGCAAATATGAAAAAAAACATTGCAATTCCCATCGTAACCCTGATGGCACTCCTTCTCTCCTGCAGCAAACAGAGAGAAGAGCGGACGGATGAGGGGTTCGAGCCACATCCCACGTGGACGGATGACAGCACGAATAACTTCTGGGAGAAAAGTCCGGGTAACTGCATCACCGCCGAAACCCCTGTAGAGACGTGGGCCTGCCCCGTCTCTAAAAAAATAAAGAACTAACACTATGAAACGATTAATCAAATACCTGCCCTTGGCAATACTTTTCCTCGCTTGCGACAACTCCACCGTCTCGCGGACGGAATACAACGCATTGCTGTCGGAGAAGCAGCACCTCGAAGCCCTCAACGACTCGCTGCAGTTCGAACTGACAAGCCTCAAAACCTATGTAGACTGCCTCGAAGAGGACAACGACGAACTCGTGGAAGAGCTGAAAAGAACACCCTGGAACTAAGGCTAAAGTTATAACATAAAACCCATTTTTATGTGAATCGGGGCGGCCATGTGATGGCTGCCCCCTTTTTTTTATGCCGTCCGGGATAGGAAGCGACGGGTAACTGGAGAGTAGGCCTCTACCCCCTACCAAGTACCTACCAACGCCCTACCAACTCCTACCACGGTAGGAGTTGGTAGGGCGTTGGTAGGGTGATGATAGGTAGTTTGTACCTTGTGTGTCAGAAGGTTATATATATTTGCTAACATTTGTTAAAAAAAAGTTTTGGTAATACCAATTTTTTTTTATAATTTTGCACCTCGTAAAAGAATATAATAATATAATACAAAAATAATTATGAGCAACAAGAAGTACACGTTGGTAATCAACCCCGGTGCCACATCGACCAAGGCCGCCATCTATGAAGGCGAGACTGAAGTATTCACCGAGAACCTCTCCCACCCCATTGAGGAGATCCAGAAGTTCCATGAAGTAGCCGACCAGTTCGATTATCGCAAGGCTGCGATTCTCGACATGGTGAAGCGTCACGGCGTGGGCACCGACGAGATTGCCGTCGTCATGGGTCGCGGCGGTCTTACCCGTCCCTGCGAGAGTGGCTGCTACCGCGTCAACGACCTGATGAAAGAGGAGTGCCACGCCGGTATCCAGGGCAAGCACGCCTGCAACCTCGGAGCCTTGATTAGCGACGCCATAGCCCGCGAGATTGGCCTCGACGCCGCCTATATCGCCGACCCCGGCATTGTCGACGAGCGTCCCGAATATGCCAAAATCAGCGGTCACCCCGTGTTCGACCTCGACCCCTCGCGCGAGGGTGTCATCTGGCACTGCCTGAACCAGAAGATGACCGGCAAGCTCTATGCCCGCGAGCTCGGCAAGCACTATGAGGACCTCAACCTCATCATCGCCCACATGGGCGGCGGCGTGAGCGTGGGAGTCCACGAGCACGGCCGTTGCGTGGAGGTCAACCGCGCCCTCTGCGGCCTCGGTGCCTTCTCGCCCACCCGTTGCGGCAGCATCAACGCCTCGAAGCTCATCGAGGTGGCCTGCAGCGGCAAGTACGACGAGGCCAAACTGAAGAAGATGGTCACCGCCGAAGGCGGCTTCGTGGCCTACCTCGGCACCAACGACGCCTACGAGGTGGAGAAGAAAGCCCTCGCCGGCGACGCCAAATGCCAGCTCCTGGTCGACGCCTTCACCTATCAGGTGTCGATGGAAATCAGCCGTTTGGCCGCCGTGGTCAAGGGCAAGGTGGATGCCATCATCCTCACCGGCGGCATCGCCTACAGCAAACCCTGGATGGCCATGATCGAGGAACGCGTGGGTTGGATTGCCCCCGTGAAAATCTACAAGGGAGAGAACGAGATGCTCGCTCTCGCCATCTGCGGCAAGGAAGTGCTCGACGGCGTGCAGGTGAAAGAATATAAATAAAGTTTAACGGTTATTGGTTAACGGTCAAAGAAGACAATGAAGAAAACTGTTATTCTGCTGGCAGCCTGCGCCCTGATGGGCACGGCTGTCGCACAGGATGTGACCATCAAGAAAGGCAAGGCCACGATGACTGAAGCCCAGTACAAAGAGTTGAAAGCCAAGGCCGAGGCCTACGACCGCATGGCCGCAGCCCCTGCCACCTTCAACGATTCGGCCTCCTACGCCATAGGCCGCGACATCTACAAGAACTGGGAGTCGCAGCAGCTGGGCATCAATGCCAAGATGGCCGGAAAAGCTATGATGGACTGCGCCGAGGGCAAGCCCCTCTTCGGCGACGAAACGGCCATGCCGCTGCTCCAGCGTTTCCAGCGCGAGTTTGAGCTGCGCAACAACGCCGCCGCCCGCGAGAACATCGAGAAAGGCGAGAAATACATGATGGAAATCAGCAACAACAAGTCGGTCTATACCACCAAGAGCGGCTTGAAATACCGTCGGCTGAGAGAAGGTAACGGTAAATTCCCCACAGCCACCGACCGGGTGAAGGTGCACTACACCGGCAAGCTCATCGACGGCAAAGTGTTCGACAGCAGTGTCGAACGCGGCACCCCGCTGACCTTCCCGCTCAACCAGGTCATCCCCGGCTGGACCGAAGGTCTGCAGCTGATGGACGAGGGTTCGAAATATATCCTCTATGTGCCCTACAACCTGGGCTACGGCACCCGCGACATGGGCAACATCCCCGCCGGCTCGACCCTCATCTTCGAAGTGGAGTTGCTGGAGATTAATCCAAAGGAATAATGAGCAACACTTTCGGCTCACGATTCAAACTGACCACCTTCGGCGAGTCCCACGGGCTCGCCGTTGGTGGCATTATAGACGGCTGCCCGTCGAAGATGACGATTGACATGGAGGCCATCCGCGCCGACCTGGCACGCCGCCGCTACGGCGCCCCGAGGCAGGAGGAGGACGAGGTGGAATGGCTGTCGGGCATCAAGGACGGCGTCACTCTGGGCACCCCCATAGCCTTCTGCATCCGCAACAAAAACACCCGTCCGGAAGACTACGACGTGTTGGCCGACTGCTACCGTCCGGGGCATGCCGACTACACGTGGCAACAGCGTTCCGGCATCCGCGACCACCGCGGCGGCGGCCGCTCCTCGGCCCGCGAAACAGTAGCCCGCGTGGTGGCAGGCGCTATCGCCAAGCAACTGTTGGGCGACATCACCATTGAAGCCTGTCCGGAGGAACGTCCAAAGGACATCCCTGAAAACGATACCATGGGTGGTGTGGTGAGATGCGTGGTCAGTCATGTGGACGCCGGCATTGGCAATCCTGTCTTCGACAAACTCAACGCCCGTCTGGCGCAGGCCATGATGACCATTCCCTCTGCCATAGGCTTTGAGATGGGTGCCGGTTTTGCCGCCGCCCAGATGAAAGGGAGCGAATATATCGACCGCTGGAGCAATAAAGAATCAACCCTGACAAAGACCAACCACTGCGGCGGCATCCAGGGAGGCATCAGCAATGGCATGCCCATCGACTTCCGCGTGGCTTTCCATCCGGTGGCAAGCATTGCGCAGCCCATCGACTGCCTGAAGGACGACGGCACCCTGAAGACCATCACCCTGGGTGGCCGACACGACAAATGGCACGTGGCACGGGCCGCTGTCGTCGTCGAAGCCATGACAGCACTGGTGCTGGCCGATTATTTGGTCTAACGGTCTAAAAAAATAACATTTTATGAAATACAAAACAATCATTATGGCAGGGTTGCTGGCGATGATAGCCACCGGCTGCAAGCACGACGGCTTCACCATCGAAGGCACTCTGGAGAACGGGGCCAACAAGACACTGTGGCTCGAGGAGATAGCTCCCGATGGGCCGATGTTCATCGACTCCATCCGTTTGGACGACAAGGGACATTTCAAGTTCAGCTACACCCCACCCTACCGCAGTCTCTACAACCTCCACACCACGGAAAACAACTATATTGTCACCTTGCCCGACAAGGGCGAGACCCTCGAGGTGACAGGAAACTACGACAATCTCTCGTTGACCTACAATATTAAAGGGTCGTCGGAGAGCGTCCTGCTATGGCAGCTGCAGCAATATACCAACGACGGCTCAAAGATTCTCTACGCGCTGGTCGACTCGGTAAACAGCTACGAGATGCAGCTTGCCGGCGGCGAGATTGACAAGAAAACCTACGACGTGAAAAAGAAGGCCATGGACTCGGTCTACCATGCCGCCTTCGTCGAGCAGCAAGAGTATGTGTGCCGTTTTGTGGAGGAGAACGCCGGTTCGCTGGCAACACTGATAGCCCTTTACAAGCCTTTCAACAACCGCGCCCTCATTGACCCGCGCGATCCCGCGAGCATCGACTACTACGACCAAGTGCTTGACGGTCTGGAGGAGCTGTTGCCCGACAATCCCCACACACTGCATTTCAAGAACACCACCGAACACCTGCGCAGCGCGCTGGCGCGGCAGCAGGAACAATAACTATAAAAAAAAAAGCGGGCATCCGAAAGGATGCCCGCTTTTTTCATATAGTCTGGAGCGTTATTCTGCCCAAACGGCCTGCAAGTTGCGGTCGCCATAGGCGTCGTCGATCTTGCTGATGGTAGGCCAGTATTTCTCGCAGTGGGGCTGCGGGAAGGCGGCTTTCTGACGGCTGTAAGGAAGGTTCCACTCGTCGGCGCAAACCACCTGCATAGTGTGGGGAGCATTGCAGATGGGATTGTTCTTCTCGTCGGCCTTGCCGGTCATCACGTCGTCGATTTCCTGACGGATGGCAATCATGGCGTCGCAGAAGCGGTCCATCTCGCTGAGGGGCTCGCTCTCGGTGGGCTCGACCATAAGGGTGTTGTGGACGGGGAAGGCCACCGTGGGAGCGTGGAAGCCATAGTCCATGAGGCGCTTGGCGATGTCTCCGACACTGACCTTGAGGCTGAACTCGTTGAAGTCGACAATCATCTCGTGGCCACACATGCCGTTACGGTTGGTGTAGAGAATCTTGTAGTACTTCTGCAGGCGGGCGCGGAGGTAGTTGGCGTTGAGGATGGCATGTTTGGTGACATCGGTGAGGCCTTCGCCGCCAAGCATGAGGAGGTAGCCGTAGGTGATGGGCAGGAGGTAGGCGCTGCCGTAGGGGGCTGCCGCCATGGTGTTGCCCTTCTTGCCACCGACTTCAACCACGGGATGCGTGGGCAGGTAGTCGACGAGTTTCTGACTGACGCAGATGGGGCCGACACCGGGACCGCCACCGCCGTGAGGCATGGCAAAGGTCTTGTGGAGGTTGAGGTGGCACACATCGGCACCCATGTAACCGGGGCTGGTAAGACCTACCTGGGCGTTCATGTTGGCACCGTCCATATAGACGAGAGCACCCATGGAGTGGATAATGTTGATGATGTCGAGGATGCCCTCTTCGAAAGCACCATGGGTCGACGGATAGGTAATCATCAAGCAGCTGAGGGTGTCCTTGTACTGCTCGGCTTTGGCGCGCAGATCGTCGATGTCGACATCACCCTTGTCGTTGCACTTCACGACGACAACCACCATGCCGGCCTTGGCGGCGGAGGCGGGGTTGGTTCCGTGGGCGGAGGCGGGGATGAGGCAGACGTTACGCTGACCCTGACCATTGGCGATGTGGTAGTTGCGGATGACAGTGAGGCCGCTGTACTCGCCATAGGCGCCCGAGTTGGGCTGCAGCGAGCAACCGGCAAAGCCTGTGATGACGGCGAGGCGATGCTCGATGTCCTTAATCATCTCGATATAGCCCTCGGCCTGGTCGGCGGGGACGAAGGGATGCATACCAGCGAACTTGCTCCAGGAAAGGGGCATCATTTCGGCGGCAGCATTGAGTTTCATTGTGCAGCTACCCAGCGGTATCATGGCGCGGTTGAGGCTGAGGTCTTTCTCCTCGAGCATCTTGATGTAGCGCATCATGGAGGTCTCGTCGTGGTAGGAGTTGAAAATCTTCTGAGTGAGATAGGTGCTGGTGCGCTTGAGGTCAGCGGGGATAGCCTCGTCGGCGAACTTGCAGCAGCAGCCTTTGCACTCGATGGCTTTGGCGCTCTTGCCGGCGGCCTCGGCCAAGCATGCCACGATGGCGTCGAGGTCGGCCTTCGAGGTGGTCTCGTCAATGGAGATGCCGATGCACTCGTCGCAGATGTAGCGGAAGTTAATCTCGTGCTTCAAAGCCACTTCGCGCACCTTGGCGGTGGGCACGGGGCACTGAAGGGCGAGGGTGTCGAAGAACACCTTGTTGTGCTGTTTGTAGCCATACTCTGCGAGCTCCATAGCGAGTCGATGGGCCTTGGCGCAAATAGCGGTGGCAATCTCACGGATGCCTTCGGGTCCGTGCCAGATGGCATAGAAACCACTCATATTGGCCACCAGGGCGGCGGAGGTGCAGATATTCGAGGTGGCTTTGTCGCGTTTGATGTGCTGCTCGCGCATGCCGAGGGCCATACGGAGGGCGGGGTTGCCTTTGGCATCGACGCTCCAGCCAATGATACGGCCCGGGAAGAGGCGTTTGAAGGCATCGGTAAAGGCGAAGAAGCCGGCGTGGGGACCACCAAAGCCCATGGGCAGGCCAAAACGTTGGGCGTTACCCACGGCGCAGTCGGCGCCCATCTCACCGGGAGTCTTCAGCAGGGCAAGGGCCATGAGGTCGGTGGCCATGCAGACGAAGATGCCTTTTTCGTGGCACTTGGCGATGAATTCGGTCCAATCCTGAGTCTCGCCAAACTGGTTGGGGTACTGTACGAAGGCGGCGAAATAGCTGCCATCGAGCTCGACCTGAGCAGCTTTGCCAGTGACGATTTCGATACCGCGGGGAGCGGCATTGGTCTGCATCACGGCGAGAGTCTGCGGAAGGATGCCTTCGTCGACAAACACCTTGCAGACACCGTCCTTGACAGCTTGACGCGAGCGGGCATTGAAGAACATAATCATGGCCTCGCCGGCAGAGGTGGCCTCGTCGAGCAGACAAGCGTTGCTCAAGGGCATGCCGGTCATGGAGGCTATCATGGTCTGATAGTTCATCAAAGCCTGCAGACGACCTTGCGAAATCTCGGTCTGGTAAGGAGTGTAGCTGGTGTACCAACCGGGATTCTCAAAGACGTTGCGCATGATGACGGCGGGGGTGACGGTGCCGTAGTAGCCCATGCCGATATAGGAACGATACATCTTGTTCTTCTGGGCCAGCGAACGGACATGGTTGAGGAACTGATACTCGCTCATGCCTTCTTCAAGGGGCATGGGCTCCTTGAGACGGATGGCAGCGGGGACAGCCTTCTCGATAAGTTCATCCATCGAGCTTACGCCAATGGTCTCGAGCATTTTTTTCGTGTCGGCCTCGTTGGAGACACCATTGTGACGCGAAGCGAAATTGTAAGTTTTCATATTGTTTTACCTTTTTATATTATTATCATTTTATATACATGGCTAATCATTGTCGGCTACTGGATGCTCATCTCTCTGTCGATACCACTCCATGTGCGGTCGGCATTGATGAAGAAACGGCAACGGATGACGCGGCGGACTGTCTCGATGCGGACAATATAGAATCCCGAGGGGAGGCGGCGCATGTTGATGTTGCCTTTACGGCTGTCGCCGGAATAGACACAAACACCTATTTGGTTATAGAGCGAGACGTTGACGACGGTCTCTTTGCGAGGGAAATTCCATTTGAGACGCTTTTTCTCCGTGTCGAATGTGACCTCTTTGACGTCGTTGATTGTCTTGGCGACGTCTACAAGATCCACGGTGTCGTGGATTACCTTGTAGCCTTCGGCATAGACGGTGTCGACAAGGTAGAGGGTGTCGACAATGGTGACAGTTCCGGAGGGGCGGGTTGTCGCTGTGAATGAGGCACTGCCCATGGCAACAAAACGGCGCGGGTTTTCAAGGTTCCCATCGGTCCACCCATCGAAGCCGTAGCCGGCAGCACACACAGCCATCAAGCTCACGCTGTCGCCAAAGGCATATTCACCTCCTCCAACTACCATTCCAGAGACAGCAGTGTCCATTGCTCCGTTGATGGTGAAGGTGCACTTGCCATAGGTCTCCATCAGGGCAACCTTCTTCCAGAAAGAATGCTTCTCATAAAGTTTCTTGCTGACACAAGGTACCCTCAACTTGGCCGTCTTTGATATCTCTGAGAATGAGGTTAGCGCTATCTCGGCCGGAATGAACGACTTGACCGTCACTCGCTTCATTCCTATGCAATGGTAGAATGCCCGGCCCCCAATGCTTCTCACCGAGGATCCGAGGGTGAGGGACTTGAGCGAATGACACTGATGATAGGCACACTCGCCAATGGTCTCCACACTGTCGGGGATAACGAGATTGTCGTTCAAGCTGCTGCAATAGGCAAAAGCGTAATCGCCGATGCGACGCAGTGTTGACGGCAACTCGATGGAGTCGCTAAGGGCATCCACCCCACAGAAAGCATAGTCGGGAATGATTCGCACACCTTCGTCGATGACCACCTTGCGCAGGCTTCGGCAATTGCCGAAAACCGTCGAACTCATCGACACCCCCATGGAACTGCATTCGCGGGCCCGGAAATGCACCTCGGCCAGGAACGTGCAGCCGTAGAAGGCCGACACGCCTATCCTATTCACATTCACACCTATGGTGAGGATCTTCATCCCGGTACAACCATAGAAAGCGTATGCTCCAATGGATTCCACGGTTTCGGGCATTATGACGAGTTGGATTTTGGTGCATCCGGCAAAGGCCCGGTCTCCAATAGCTGTCACAGTATATTGCTGGCCATTGTACTCCACCTCGGCCGGAATGACGACCGTCCCTGATGGTTGCTGGTGTCCGTAGTAATAGTTGGTCCCCCCCTTCGACGGAGAAACCACGCAAACCTGGCGTGCAGAGGCATCGGTGACATTAAAGAACAAAGAATCACCATTGCTCAACCGCGTGGCGAAATCATAGGCTTTTGCCTCCATGCCCACAAGGCACATCAGCACACAAACCACTATCGTTCTATACTTCATTGGACCAACTACTTTTTTTTATTTGTAATAGTCCCCCTCCCCTCCCTCACTGAGAGGGGTTTGGGGGACTGGTTTTTTACAGTTTGGGACCAGCGGCGACGAGGGCCTTGCCAGCTTCGTTGTGGGTAAACTTCACAAAGTTCTTCACAAAGCGGTCGGCCAGGTCGCGGGCTTTGCCGTCCCACTGCTTGGCGTCGGCATAGGTGTCGCGCGGGTCGAGAATCTTCGGGTCGACGCCGGGGAGGAAGGTGGGCACCTCGAAGTCGAAATAGGGTATCTTCTTGGTCTGGGCCTTGAGGATGCTGCCGTCGAGAATGGCGTCGATGATTCCTCGCGTATCTTTGATGGAAATACGTTTGCCCGTGCCATTCCAGCCGGTGTTGACCAGATAGGCTTTGGCGCCGCTCTTCTCCATGCGTTTCACGAGTTCCTCGGCATATTTAGTGGGATGCAGCTCGAGGAAGGCTTGACCGAAGCAGGCGCTGAAGGTCGGTGTCGGTTCCGTGATGCCGCGCTCGGTGCCAGCCAGCTTGGCGGTGAAACCGCTGAGGAAATAGTACTTGCACTGCTCGGCAGTCAGGATGCTCACGGGAGGCAACACGCCGAAAGCGTCGGCACTTAGGAAGATGACGTTCTCGGCCGCGGGACCTGCACTCTTGCCGTGCACAGGCTCGACAATCTTCTCAATATGGTTGATAGGATAGCTCACACGTGTGTTCTCGGTGACGCTCTTGTCCTTGAAGTCAATCTTACCGTCGGCTGCAACCGTGACGTTCTCCAACAAGGCGTTGCGACGGATGGCATTGTAGATGTCGGGCTCGCTCTCCTTGTCGAGGTTGATAACCTTGGCATAGCAGCCGCCCTCAAAGTTGAATACACCCTCGTCGTCCCAGCCGTGCTCATCGTCGCCGATAAGCAGGCGCTTGGGATCGGTGCTCAAGGTGGTCTTGCCGGTACCGCTGAGGCCGAAGAATATGGCGGTATGTTCACCCTTGAGGTCGGTATTGGCGGAGCAGTGCATGGCAGCGATACCCTGCAGGGGCAGATAGTAGTTCATCATGCTGAACATACCTTTCTTCATCTCGCCACCATACCAGGTGTTGAGGATAACCTGCTCGCGGCTGCTGACATTGAAGGCAACACAGGTGTCGCTGTTCAATCCCAATTCCTTGTAGTTGTCGACCTTGGCCTTCGAGGCAGCATAGACGGTGAAGTTGGGCTTGAAGTCCTTAAGCTCTTCGTCGGTGGGTTTGATGAACATATTGCGCACAAAGTGTGCCTGCCAAGCAACCTCCATGATGAAACGTACATTCATGCGGGTGTCTTTGTTGGCGCCGCAGAAAGCGTCGACCACAAAGAGTTCCTTGCCACAGAGCTGCTTCTTGGCGAGGTCGCGCATCATACCCCACACCTCTTCGCTCATGGGGTGGTTGTCGTTCTTGTACTCGGGGGTAGTCCACCACACCGTGTTCTTCGACTGCTCGTCCATCACGATATATTTGTCCTTGGGCGAGCGGCCGGTATAGATGCCGGTCATCACATTGATGGCGTCGAGCTCGGTGAGCTGACCTTTGTCGTAGCCCGTCAGGCTGGGATTCATCTCCATCTTGAACAGTTCCTCGTAGGAGGGGTTGTAGTGGATATTCTTCACGCCGGTAATACCCAGCGTTTCGAGGTCTTTTCTGATTTTGTCGTTCATGGCTATATATATATTTATTGTTTCATTGTCATTTTATAAAGGTTGACCGAACCGTCGATGTCTTTCTCGGCGGCGGAGTTGCCATACTTGTCAACGTCAAAGACGTTCTTAGGGGAGCGGGTGATGCTGAGGGGGCCGCCGACACATCCACCGTCGCAGGCCATGCCTTCGAAAAAGTTGGCGGTCTCTTTCTTGGCACGCAAGAGAGCGAGATGCTGACGGCACTGGTCAATGCCGTTCATGACGCAGGGGGTCACTCCTTCTATTCCCAGTTTTTCGGCCACATGGGCCACACCTTGGGCTATACCTCCGCTCTTGGCGAAGATGCGTCCATAGAAGGAAGCATTGTCGAGACGGGTGTCCTCACATTGCGTTGTATCGATTTCACGTGCGTCGAGGAAAGCCTGCAACTCTTCAAAGCTCATGACACAATCAATCATTCCCTGTGTTTTTTCAAGCGTATACTCAAACTTTTTGGCTGCGCAGGGGCCGATAAAGATGACTTTGGCTGTGGGGTCGCTACGCTTTATGAGACGTGCGGTGGTGATCATGGGCGAGGGCGATGTGGAGATGGCATCCTTGAGCTCAGGGAAGTTGGTCTCTATGAAGCGTACAAAGGCAGGACAACAACTTGTGGTCATTACAGGGCTGTCGCTCTCTGAGGCTTTGTGCTGGAATTCACGTGCTTCGGTATAGAGGGTGATGTCGGCGCCGAGAGCGGCTTCTACTACCTGATGGAAACCGAGGCGCTTGATAGCGGTGACCACTTGCTCTATACGGCCGAAACGGCATTGTCCAACAATTGCAGGGGCAATAACAGCATAGACGCGATATTTGGAATTGTTTTCCGACTGTTTCAGTATGTCTATGATGTCGAGCACTAATGAACGGTCGGTAATAGCGCCAAAGGGGCAGCTGACCACGCAGGCACCGCATGAAATACATTTATCATTGTCTATGACAGCCTTGTCGTCTTCTTGACGGATACTGAGAGCCTTGGGCTTACAGCTCTTGATGCATGGACGTTTCTGTGCAATGATGGCACTATAAGGGCATGCGGCGGCGCACTTGCCACACTCGATGCATTTCTCCTTGTCTATATGGCAGCGATGGTTGACGATGGTGATGGCGCCCTTGGGGCACACTTCTTTGCATGAGTGCATCATGCATCCGCGGCAGGCTTCAGTTACGAGCATGCCGGCTGCGGGACATTCGTCGCAAGCAGTCTCCATTACCTGCACAGGGTTTGCGTTATTCCTGTCACCTCCCATGGCCATGTGAATACGCTCCTGAACGATAGCGCGTTCCTTGTAAATGCAGCAGTTGAGCTCCGATTTAGGGCCGGGGCTGATGAGCTTTGGTATCTCAATATACGCCTCGTCGAGACCACCTTCGTAGGCACGACGGATAACCTCCTTGAGAACTTTATATTTAATCCATTGTACGTTAGTATCAAACAGTTTCTGCTCCATAATCAATCATAGTTCACGGTTACATTTTTGCCCATCTTGCGGAGGTTGGCAGCCAAACGCTCGACAAGTTTGAGCTTCATAGTTATATCTATATCAAGTCCCTGATGTGCAGCATTGACGTTCTGTCCGACAAAGAAGACGACATGCGTGGCTTCCTCAAAGATGATGTTTGCCAGCAGCGAACCACCGTCTTTCTTGGCGTATGTCTTTGGTGTAAGGTCTTTCTCGGACGCGTATTTCTCTGATAGCGACAGCAGTCGCCGCAGTGTTATCACGCCCTCGGTCACGAGGTCAATGCCGTCGATGAACCCAATGGGGGGTACATCCTTGTCGGGGAAGTCGAAGCTTGTTTTCAGCTGTCGACCAATGCAACGTGCCACCACCTGCGAGGTGGTGCCGCCGCATACTATGCGTTTGTCGGTGTCCATCATAAACCGATGGACATATTCCTCATCTTTTTCTTTGTCAACAGGAGGACCAACCATGATATGCACCATAGTGCGCGGGCGCATGCGAATGGCCGCCACCGTTGTGTCGTCGCCGGGTTTGTCAAGATAGAGGTCATTGCATGCCGAAGCAAGAAGACAGGCAGCTGCACGGGCCGACATGTGGGCGTCGATGTTGTGGTCAAGGTGTTCCATTATTTCCTTGCGCTGCCATCCAAAGTTCAGCATCTGTCCGATGCCGGCATGTATGGTGCCGTCACTCATCACGAAGACCATGTCTCCTTCATCAAGTTCAAGTTCAGTAACAAACACGCGCTTGTTATAAACGTTCATTTCCTCACGAGGAAAATCGCAGGTATGACCGTGATGGTACCAGATGGCTTCAGGGTTGTCGAACTCAAATAGGTGTCCCCTACCCTCATTGTTAACATGAATAATAGAGAAAGTGCTGTAAGCAACGCCACGCTCTTTGCAGACAGGTAGCGTCTGGATGATGGTACCGACACAATCCTCTATATCGGCACCGCCAGCGACCATCGTGCATAATATCTTGCTTGTGAGCGTGGAGAGTATGTTGGCTTTCACTCCGCTCCCAAGTCCGTCGGCAAGCACCAACGTCGTCCACTCACCATCCGAGGTCAACTCTACGTTGTCCCCGCAGAGTTCCTCGCCATAGTGGTTCAGCGAAGTGTATCCGTATTCTACACAAAGTTTTTTCATAGTTCACCTTTCACTATTCACCAATCACTTATCACTAACCTTTGCCGTTTTCCAATCTTTCGGACGTCCGTCCACCCCAAGATCACCCTCGCCATCGGAGAGGGTTTTCTTCAACTTCAGCAGTGCCACCTTCGTCTCGGCTGTAGTCTCACCAAGAAGCGAGGCTATCTCCTGTGCCACACGCATCTGTTTCATGATGAGGTCGTCGGTGGTTGTGATGGTGTCCATCCTCACTTTTTCCAACTTCTTGTCGTAGTTCACCATATCGGAGATATCCTTCATCAAACCGAAGAGCAAGTTCTGCTCACTCAACAGGCTCACAGTGAGGCTCAAGTAGCGGTTGGTGGCTTGTATGAGCAGCTGCGGGTTCTCCACACGCTGTTTTTTAGTGTATGCCTTGTAGAAGTCTATCGGCTGGAAACTCTCGGCCACAGGACGGCCCACCACACTTTCCGGCGTACCGTTGAGGCCTAACATCTTCATGGCCGATGCGTTGATGTCCACAATGTTCATATCGGGGTCGACAATCATCACGCCCTCGGGTGAGTTACGCACGATGTCAACGGCCAGACTTTCGGCGCGTTTGCGCATATAAGGCAGACATATATCGATGTCGGCATAGCCGTTCACCACGGCCCATGCTTTCTCTCGGCAGGTGCGATAGCCGCAGGCACCACAGTCAAGCTCGTCGGCTTTGGTGAATTTGCCGGTACGGCGCAGCACATCCTCAATCTCTTTGTCGCTGGCGGGACGACTCTTGGCACGCAGGCGCGGATGGGCGTAAGCCAACGACACCCCTGCGTCGGCCGCAGGCTGATGTTTGCGTGTAGCCATCTCGAGTTCCACATAGCGGTCGATATCGGACTCAGCCTTAATCAAACCGCCATCGTGGGCAATAGCGCAAGGTCCGTTGATGCAGCCCCCGGGACACACGTTCATTTCTATGAATACGTGGTCCATAGACTCAATATTTTCCAATACATCGGCAATACGGTCCACACCGTCCACTGTCATGTATCGGTAGCCTTCCGGCAAAGCGTCGAACGAGCGTATGATGCCCTGCGTTACAGGATAGGCTTTCGCGCGGTTGGCAATGTCGCTCTCGTCGCCTACCGTGAGTTTATTTATCGTATTCAGGTCTATGCCGTTCTCTTCAAATAGCTGCAGCAACTCATCGAAGGTAATCACGGCGTCTATCGCATGTTCGTCGGCCTCGCGCTTCTTGGCTATGCAGGGACCGATGAAGACAATCTTCAGATTCGGGTCATTGCGGCGCAGCATCTTGGCGTGCGCCACCATGGGCGAGTCCACAGGTGCCAGGAAAGGCAGTGCCTTGGGATAGTACATCTGGATCAGACGGCAAGTGGCAGGACAAGCCGATGTGATGAAATTGCGCATTTCGCCTTTGGCCAGCACTCGTTTGTATTCTTCGGTGACGGCCTGTGCACCGATGGCCGTCTCTTCGGCTATGGCAAAACCTAATTTGGCAAGCGCTATGCGTAATACCGAGAAGTCATCCTGTACAAGACTGCTGATGAACGACGGCGCCACTGTGGCAGCCATACGGGCACCACTCTTGAGCAACTCGCGCACTACAGGCAGCTCGCTATGCTCTATCTTGGCATGCTGGGGGCACACCTTGGTACAATGGCCACACAGGATGCAGTGTTCCTCGATGATTTGCGCGTGATGGTCCTTGATATTGATGGCCTTCACAGGGCATTCGCGTAGGCAGCGGTAGCAGTCTTTACATTGTACGGTTTTGAATTCCAGATATTCTGACATGATTCTTTATTTAGTTGTTATATTAGTTTAAAAATAGTTTCGGGTAGATTTCTTTGGCGAACAGTTCCTCTACATTGCCAGCGTTGACGCTGTGCAGGATGAATCCATCGGGGGTTTCCTCAACCTGCGGCCCCTTTTCGGCCGCCTCCATCCCTTCGCATCCAACGGTGACACCCAAGGCGCAATGGCCGAGGCAGAAACTCGCCTGCAACTCGATAAGGTCCTCCACATCGTACTTTTTCAGTACCTCCTTGAAGGCCTCAATCACTTCGTATGATCCTTTCAGGTGACAGGAACTTCCAACACACACTTTTATAGTCATAGTTCAATTCTATTTGTTTTACCAAGCACCCCGACCCTCTCTTTTCTGGAGAGAGGTCGGGGTGAGGTTTTGTTTATTTCTCTCGGGCTTCCTTGATAGCGGCCTGGGCGGCGGCAAGACGGGCCACAGGCACGCGGAACGGCGAGCAACTGACGTAGTTCATGCCGGCCTTGTAGAAAAACTCGGCGGCAGTCGGGTCACCACCGTGCTCACCACAGACGCCACACTTCAGGTTGGCACGAGTCGAGCGGCCACGCTCGATACCCATCTTCACCAGCTGGCCCACGCCTTCCTGGTCGAAGCTGTTGAACGGGTCGGCGGGGATAATCTTCTCGTCGACATAGGTCTTCACAATGGCGTTGACGTCGTCGCGGCTGAAGCCGAAGGTCATCTGTGTCAGGTCGTTGGTACCGAAGCTGAAGAACTCGGCCACCTCAGCGATCTGGTTGGCGACGAGGGCGGCACGCGGAATCTCGATCATGGTGCCGAACTTGTATTCGAATTTCACGCCGTATTTCTTCTCCACCTCTTCCTTCACCTCGGTAGCGATGGCTTTCTGGTGACGCAGCTCGGCGGCATTGATGGTCAGCGGGACCATGATTTCGAGCATGGGGTTCTTGCCCTCTTTCATCAGCTCGCAGGTGGCGCTGAACAAGGCACGGAACTGCACGCGGGTGATTTCGGAATAGATGATACCCAGACGCACACCACGCAAACCCATCATCGGGTTCACCTCGTGGAGGCTCTCGACGCGCTTCTTCACATCCTCATAGCTGATGCCGAGGCGCTTGGCGGCTTCTTTCATCTTCTCTTCGCCCTGGGGAGCGAACTCATGCAGCGGGGGATCCATCAAACGGAAAGTCAGGGGCTTGCCGTCCAGAACCTTCAGCGTGCCCTTGGCGCTCTCCTTGATATAGGGCTCCAGCTCGTCGAGGGCGGCGATGCGCTCCTCCTGGGTGTTGGCCAGAATCATGTTGCGCAGCTTCTCCAGCGGCTTCTCGCTGTTCTCGCCATAGAACATGTGCTCGATGCGGAACAGGCCTATACCCTCGGCACCGAAGTCAATAGCCTTCTGGGCATCGGCAGGGTTGTCGGCATTGGTGCGGACACCCATCTTGCGATGTTTGTCAACAATCTTCATAAACTGCTGGAACAGGGGGTTCTCGGTAGCGTTGATCATCTTCACCTCTTCATCGTAGACCCAACCCTTCGAGCCATTGAGGCTGAGCAGGTCACCCTCGTGGAAGGTCTTGCCGTTGATAATCACGGTGCCACTCTCTTCCACGTTCACTTTCTTCTTGCCATACTGGTCGGTTTTGACGGATGTCTTCTCCAACTCAATCTTCACTGCGTCGCAGCCCACGATGCAGCACTTGCCCCAGCCACGTGCCACGAGGGCAGCGTGCGAGGTCATACCGCCACGGGCGGTGAGGATACCGTCGGCGGCACGCATACCCTCGACATCCTCGGGGTTGGTTTCCTCGCGGACGAGGATATTCTTGATACCAGCAGCTTGGTACTCTTTGGCTTTCTCGCTGGTGAGGGCTATCACACCCACGGCGCCGCCGGGGCCGGCAGGCAGACCCTTGGCCAGCACCTCGTGCTTCTTCTCGTCGGCAGCATCCAAGATGGGGTGCAGCAGTTCGTCGAGCTGGGCGGGGCTTATGCGCATCACCACCTCGCTGTCGTCAATCAGGCCTTCCTTCAGCATATCCATGGCCATCGTCAGGGCAGCCACACCGGTGCGCTTGCCCACGCGGCACTGCAGCATGTACAGACGTCCGTCCTGGATGGTGAACTCGATGTCCAGCATGTCGTGGTAGTTCTTCTCAAGGATGTTGCGGATATCGCACAGCTCCTTGTAGGTCTCGGGCATCAGCTCCTGCATCGAGTGCATGTGCTTGTTCTGCTCGTTCTTCGTGTCGTCGTTCAGGGGGTTCGGCGTACGGATACCGGCCACCACATCCTCGCCCTGGGCGTTGATGAGCCACTCGCCGTAGAACTGGTTGTCGCCGGTGGCAGGGTTGCGGGTGAAGGCCACGCCGGTGGCGCTGGTGTCGCCCATGTTGCCGAACACCATGGCCTGCACGTTGACGGCAGTGCCCCAGTCGTCGGGAATACCTTCAATCTTGCGGTAGCTCACGGCCTTCTTGCCGTTCCAGCTCTTGAAGACGGCCTTGATGCCGCCTTCCATCTGGGCCCTTGCATCGTCGGGGAATTCTGTCCCCAGCACCTCTTTCACCCTCACCTTGAAGGCTTCCGCCAGCTTCATCAGGTCCTCGGCAGTCAGCTCCGTGTCGCTCTTGTAGCCCTTCACAGCCTTGTACTCGTCCAACATGTCGTCCAACTGTTTGCGGATACCCTTGCCGTCGGCGGGCTCGATTCCCTCGCTCTTCTCCATCACCACGTCGGCATACATCATAATCAACCTACGGTACGAGTCATACACAAATCTCGGATTCCCGGTCTTCTTCAGCATACCGGGGATGGTCTTGCTGCTCAAGCCAATATTAAGGACGGTGTCCATCATGCCGGGCATCGAGCTGCGCGCACCGCTGCGGCAGCTCACCAGCAGCGGGTTCTCCGCGTCGTCATATTTCATGCCCATGATCTTCTCTATATTCTCCACTCCCTTCCAAACCTCTTCCATCAGTCCTTCGGGCAGTTCGCAGTTGTTGGCATAGTAGGCCGTGCAGCACTCAGTCGTGATAGTCAGTCCCGCAGGCACGGGCAAACCCAGCAGGCACATCTCCGCCAGGTTGGCGCCCTTACCGCCCAACAGGTTCTTCATCTCGGCTTTCCCTTCGGCAGTCTTCCCGCCAAACGTGTAAACGTACTTTGTCATCTTCTTTTTAATGTGTTAGTTATTAATTTATTTATTTAATATTTCTAAAAAAAACAAAGTGCAAAAATACGAAAAATATTCGAAACTACAAAAAAAAAAAGTGACAAACCTTTTTGGTTTGTCACTTCTGTACCGCATATCAGAGTCGAACTGATGATCTTCTGCGTGAGAGGCAGATGTCCTGGACCACTAGACGAATGCGGCTTGTTTTTTCGCTTCTAAGCGGTGCTTTCTCTTTCGAAAGCGAGTGCAAAAGTACAAACTTTTTTCATTCCGACCAAATATTTTATGAAAAAATTTTACATACTATTGATTCTCAGATGGATATTTTTTACAACAAACCCAACCAAACCCAACAAAAAGTCCTTTGGACAGACAACAAAAACCTTTTTAGACCCCTTCGCAAAGGACAAAAAAACCGATAGGAGCTAAATAGCTACAAACCAGTTACCAACGCCCTACCAACCCCCTACCAACTCCTACCACGGTAGGAGTTGGTAGGGGGTTGGTAGGGTCTTAATAGGGGTTTGGTACGGGATAATACCCGACCGTTTCATAAGGCGGACGGTGCGGTCTTGCCTGATGCCACGTGACGTTTCTTGATGTAACAATGGTTGTTTTTGGCTCATGGTTTTAAGTTTATTTAACATTTCGGGAATGGGCATAAAAAAAAGACCCCAAAAGTCTAAGGGTCTAAAAGTATAAAAGACTAAAGATCAATAAGTTTAATAGTCTTGCTCGCGGTGGCGCAGGAGGATGTTGCAGTGGTATTTTTTGGATAGGCGAGCGGCGAGCTGCTCGGCACAGTAGACAGAGCGGTGCTGCCCACCCGTGCAGCCGAAGGCTACCTGAAGAGATGTGAAGTTGCGCTCGAGGTATTTCTCAACGCTCTGGCTGACAATGGCCTCTGCATGGTCGAGGAACAGCCCGACGGCAGGCTCGCCCTGGAGGAACTCGATAACGCGCCGGTCTCTGCCGGTATAGGTTTTGTATTCGGGGTAGCGCCCGGGGTTGGGGAGAGCGCGGCAGTCGAAGACGAAGCCGCCACCGTTGCCCGCGGGGTCGCTGGGCAGCCCGTTCTTGTAGCTGAAGGAGAGGATGGTGACGGTTAGGGTTTGATCCACTGCAGTCGCGGGCTGTGTCTCCTTTGGCTCCAGGCAGGACAGTTGTACCACCTGGCTTATCTCGGGCAGGGGGATGGGGAGCGGGTGGTCGCGGAGGAGGTTGCGGAGGTTGGTGAGGGCCAGGGGGATGGACTGCAGGAAGTAGTCCTTGCGCTCGAAGAGCCCGCGGTAGCCGTAGGCGCCGAGGGTCTGGAGAATGCGCACGAGGAGATAGCCCCAAAAGAGGTCCATCCACCGGCGACGCTCGTCGCCGTGGATGTCACGGACGTCGAGGTAGTGTCCCAGCAGTTCGCGCCGTATGGCCTCGGGGAGGTTGCTCTTGGCACTGTAGAGGAGCGAGGCGACGTCGTATTGCGCGGCACCGCGGCGACCACCTTGGAAGTCGATGTAGTATAATTTCGAATTCTGGATTTCGCCATTGACCATGATGTTGCGGGCCTGAAAGTCGCGGTAGAGGAAGTAGTGTCGGTCGGCAGTGAGGAGATAGTCGGCGAGGCGGTTGAAGTCGTCCTCGAGGAGCTGCTCGTCGAAGGGGATGTGCCGGAGCTTGAGGAAGTGGTATTTGAAGTAGTTGAGGTCCCAGAGGATGGACTGGCGGTCGAAATCACTGCGTGGGTAGGCCACGGTGAAGTCGATGTCGGCGCCTGCCTGCTGCAGGGCTGCGAGGTCGGCAAGAGCCTGCTTGTAAAGCTCCAGCATCGCGGAGTCGAATCCCCCACCCCGCCGCTGCTTGTCGTAGAGGAGGGAGTAGAGGGTCTGGTCGCCGAGGTCCTGCTGGAGGTAGTGGCGGCGGTCGGTGTCGACGACGTAGAGCTCGGGGACGGGCATGCCCTTGGCGTGGAAGTGGCGGGCATAGGCGAAGAAGGCCTCGTTTTCGCGGAGGTCGTCGGCAATGCAGCCGATGGCCGAAACTCCTTCCTTGCCCCCTTCAAGGGGAGACGAGAGGAGGCGGTAGTAGCGGCGCGAAGAGCCATTGGCACCCAAGGCGAGGCATTCGGCGCAGGGAACACCTGCCCAACGGACAAACAGTTCTTTGAGTTGCTCCATTTATTTGGCCTCTTCCTCGGCGGCAGCCTGCTCGGCGGCAGCCTGCTGCTGTTTGCGCACCTCATCGAGCATGCAGCACTTGCCGGTGAAGACGGCGCCGGGCTCGATGGAGAGCTTGTTGATAAGGATGTCGCCTTTGACACACGCGGTACTGTGGAGGGAGAGGAGCTCCTTGACGGAGAGGTTGCCATTGACGGTGCCGATGATGTTGGCATTCATACAGAGGATGTTGCCATTGACAACGCCAGTGTCGCCGACAACGAGTTTACCGTTGAGCTGGATGCTGCCTTCGAGGGTTCCGTCGAGCCTGAAATCGCCCGTGGCCGTGATGTCGCCTTTGATGATGGTGCCGTTGGTAATGATGTTGATCGAGTTGGTGGTTTCTAATTCCATTGTTCTTGCCATTTTATTGAAGGTTTAATGATTTTATTGTTTTTTTATATAATATCGGTTGAAGAAAAGCATGTAAGCCGCCACATCCTTGCGATTGTAAAAGGTGGCGTAGTTCTGAGTGGAGATGGGGAAAGCCTGATAGTCGTTGTCGGAATACTGGCGGAGGGGACTTTCGTCCTGTGAGAGGTGACGCCAATAGTTGATGGCCTCGTCGGCATTGACAAAGCGGTGAATGGTGAGGATCTGTGTGGTGTCGGTGAAGAGGGCGGCATTGACCTTGTAGCCTGAATTGGAGTAGTAGCGGTTGTTGAATTCGCCAATCTTGAACTGCAGCTCGGTGGCTTTGACAGTGCGGTCGTTGACGACGATGGCGATGAAGTATTGCTGGTTTTCGCGGAAACGGTAGAACTGGGCTTCGGACGGCAAGGGGGCCTCTTCTCCTGAGGAGGAGGTGGACATGTCATCGGATGAGCCAGAAACTGTGTTGGACAACGAGGACCGGCTTTGTGCCCGACGTTCGTCGTCGGAGGTGATTTCCTCGTTGGCTGCGTAGAGTACAAATGAGGAGTCCTGCAGAAGCTCGAGTTGAGCCTGGGCCAAAGGCTGAATGCTGTCGGTAGCAGGCAGGGCTGCAAGGGTGCGGAGAATCTCGGTGGCATCGGCGCGGTTGCCACTACGGGCGAGGGCGAGAGCCTTCCAATAGCAGAACTTGTTGAGGGCAGAGTTGGCGGGATAGATCTCTGCGGCCTCGTCGGCGAGTTGTATGACGTTGGAATAGCGCCCGTCGGCAAACTGAGAATAGAGAACCTCATAGTCGGCTTCGATGCGGCGCGAACGACGAAGGAGCTCTTTGTAGTACTCGTTGTCGCGGATGAGGTTGGCGAAATCGGAGTCGGGGAAACCCATAAGCACCATGTCGCGATAATAGTTGGCCTGCGGGGTGTTGCCTTGTCGGTCATAGATGCGGTAGAGCATGTAGAATGCCTGCACAATCTCCGGGAAGGAGGTGTATCCCTCGGCCAGACGAAGGTAGCACTCGAGGGCCCGAGGAATGTTGCCTACTCCATCGTAGAAGATATAGCCTGCATTTAGGAGAGAGATGGAGGTGAGGGAATCGAGGGAATCGAGCGCCTGCTGCGTCGCGGGGAGATCTTTCAGGTAATAGGCCACATCATGCGGGTCGTCGGGGTTCCCGTTCTTCGAAGATGCGGCAGAGAGTTTTGTGTTGAGCGTGTCGGCGGAGGTTTCGTCGGAGCCGGTGGTATCGCTTTCGGCAAGGTCGTCCAGAAGGTTGAAGGTGTTTTTGTTGGAGAGGAACCAAAGGTCTTCGAGAACACGTTGGCCCCAACGCTGACGGAAGGTATCCTTGCCTTTCTGGACGGTCTGTGGATTGTAGAAATACCAGTCACCGGTGAGAGTGTTTTGCTGTTGTCGGGCGTCGGCACGGAGTTCCTCAAGGAGTGCACGTTCTTTTTCTTCTTCCTCTTTCTTTTTAAGATCTTCTATTTTGCTATTGATGAGCGCCAGACGTTCGCTTTCGGGCATGGCCGCCACGACAAGCAGGCTGTCGCAACGGGTGTAGACTCGGGTGTAGGAGGCAAGTTCGGTGAGCATCTCGTGACGGCGGTGGATGTAATCGTAGCGCGGATAGTCGCGGGAGATACACTGCATGGCGGTGTCGTAGTAACGCTGGGCCAAGTCGTAGTTTTCGAATATTTCGTACTGCACCTCGCCCATGCGGAGAGCCGACTGGGCGCGCTGGGCCTTGTTGACGGTGGCGGCGGCGACACTGAGACGGTAGTTCTCACAGGCTTTCTCGGGTTGCTTGACGCCGAGGAACATCTCTCCTTTGGCGAAGTAAATTTGATCCCTATATTCCTCGTTTTTCTTGTCTCCCAACATGTCGTCGAGCTGACGTTCAAGCTTTGCGATGTCGGCATGCTCGAGGTCGGCGCAGGATGCTTGACCGAGCTTGGCATTGAATTCGAGAACATAAGGCGGACGATAGCGGAGCACTTCCCCATAGTATTTGGCAGCGACGACACGTTTGTCCAACTTGCGGTATATCTGTGCCATGAGGAACGACAGACGGGCTTTGGTGTAGCTGTCGGAGGAAACATCGATGGCGTTGTGGATATATTCGACAGCTTTCTTGTATTTTTCCTGCGGGATGGTGGCTTCGACCATGGCACAATAGAGCTTGTCTCGCTGACTACGGGAGAAATTGCCTTTGGCAAGGTTCTGCACCAGTTGGTCGAGGGCGACCTCGGCCTCATCGTAGCGTTTCTCCATGGTCATACAGCGGGCGAGGAGCACAGCGCCCTGGTCACCGGCCGAGGTCCCTTGAAACTGGGTGATAAGGATGTTACAGGTATTGGCCGTAGAGACAAAGTCGTGCTTATAGAAAGTGGCGTAGGCTGTCAAGAGGTAGCATTCCTTGATGTAGGGCACATGCTCGACACCTTTGACGAAGATGCTGTGTTTCTTGATGCCTTTGACACCTTTCTCGATAGCACGATCCATCTCGGGGTACAGGCTGCGGGCCAGCTCTTCGCTGCCAAGGTTCTCGGGCGGGATGAACTGTGTGTAGTCGTCGACAGCACCCTTGCGCAGTTTTTCGCGGCCGGCTTTGAGACTTTCGTTGCCGTTCCACCACACGTTGTAGTGACACGTGGTGTTGTGGTACTGAATGTTGCCCCATTTGGCCTTCTCGGTAGAGCAAGCGACAAGGATAAAGAATGGGAAAACAAAAATGAAAAATCGACTGACGCCACGCATCAGCAACTCATTGTTTTTGTGTTTTCCAAAAATCTTCATCCTAATTCTTCATTTTTTTATACATTGAAGCGGAAGTGCATAATGTCGCCATCTTGGACAACATAATCCTTGCCTTCGACCGATATTTTGCCGGCTTCGCGGCACTTGGCTTCGGAACCGAGGGTGACATAGTCGTCATACTTGATGACCTCAGCACGGATAAATCCGCGCTCGAAGTCGGAATGGATAATACCCGCTGTCTGAGGAGCTTTCATCCCCTTGCGGAAGGTCCAGGCACGGCACTCTTTGGGACCTGCGGTGAGGAACGTCTGAAGGTTGAGGAGCTTGTAGGCAGCTTTGATGAGACGGTTGACGCCACTCTCCTTCAAACCGAGATCCTCGAGGAACATCTGTTTTTCTTCGTAGGTCTCCAGTTCGGCAATGTCGGCCTCGATGCCGGCACCGATGACAAGCACTTCGGCTTTTTCGTCCTTCACAGCCTCGCGTACAGCATCTACATATTTGTTGCCGTCAACCACGGAATTCTCGTCGACGTTGCAGACATACAAAACTGGCTTGGAAGTTAAGAGCATCAGGTCTTTAGCCACCTCGGACTGGTTCTCGTCAAGTTCCACCGTCCGTGCGCTCTTACCGGCAAGAAGGGCGGCCTTGTAGAGATCCATCACCTCGACAAGTTTTTTTGCACGGGCATCACCACCAGCCTTACCTTTCTTCACTTCTTTGTCGTAGCGGTTCTCGATGGTCTCAAGGTCTTTGAACTGTAGTTCGAGGTCAATGGTATATTTGTCGCGCACGGGGTCGACTGTGCCGTCGACATGAGTGATATTGTCGTCGTCAAAGCAACGCAGCACGTGGATGATAGCGTCGCAGTTCCGTATGTCGGCCAAGAACTTGTTACCGAGACCCTCGCCCTTGGAGGCACCTTTAACAAGGCCGGCTATGTCGACAATTTCCACGGTGGCGGGTACCACGCTGGCAGGGTGTTCTATCTCCACCAGTTTGGCCAGACGCTCGTCGGGCACGGTGATGACGCCCACATTGGGCTCGATGGTGCAAAAGGGGAAGTTGGCCGCCTGGGCTTTGGCATTGCTCAGGCAGTTGAAAAGAGTGGACTTGCCCACATTGGGCAGTCCTACGATACCACATTGCAGACTCATAATTCTTTCTCGATTAAGTATTGGTTACGTGTAGTGGAATTGCGGCACACCAGTTCGCCGATGAATCCAGCCAGGAAGAGCATGGTCCCCATAATGACAAAAAGCATGGAAAGGTAGAACCACACACTGTTGGTCAGTGCAATACGTCCAGCCAGGCGCAGAACAAGCACCAACATCAGCGCCACAAAGCCCAACAAGAAAGCAAGGCTGCCCACAGCACCAAAAAAATGCATGGGCTGTTTACCGAATTTGGACATGAACATAATGCTCATCAAATCGAGGTATCCGTTGATGAAACGGTTCATGCCGAACTTGGTGACACCAAACTCACGTTTACGGTGCTGCACAACCTTCTCCCCTATCTTGCCGAAACCAGCCCACTTGGCAATGACCGGAATAAAACGGTGCATCTCACCATAAACCTCAATGCTTTTCACCACATCGCGACGATAGGCCTTGAGGCCACAGTTGAAATCGTGCAGGTATATGCCGCTCATGCGACGGGTAGTCCAGTTGAAGAATTTCGAGGGGATATTCTTTGCCAACTTGGAATCGTATCGTTTCTTCTTCCAGCCGCTGACGAGGTCATATCCATCCTCCTTAATCATACGATAGAGCTCTGGCACTTCATCGGGGCTGTCCTGGAGGTCGGCATCCATGGTGATGACCACATCGCCTTGGGCAGCGGCAAAACCAGTGTTGAGAGCGGCAGACTTGCCATAGTTACGGCGGAACTTGATGCCGCGATAGCAAGGATTGTCGGCGTGAAGTTTCTCGGCGGCTTTCCATGTGCCGTCGCGGCTACCGTCGTCAACAATGATGACTTCATAACTGAAGTTGTGTTCTTTCATCACTCTGTCGATCCATTCCGCCAGATGAGGCAACGACTCGTCCTCATTATATGAAGGTACTACTATTGAAATATCCATAGTTGTTTTTATATTATACATTAATTAATTTTATCTTTCTTTGAACGGACTTCCGACTTCTCGTTTCTGAACAGCAATGCCGCCACGAAAGCACCGAAGCCGCCAAGGACTGCCAGCTTGATACCCGACTCGAAGCCCCACCATGCAGCCCAATAATGCGATGGGGCCGAAGCCACAGCATCTTCGCCCCTCAGCGTGCGGGTGAAGAGGTCGGTCTGTGCGGGCACAGCATATCCGAAAAGCCATAGCGCCAAGCCATACAACACGCTGGCCACCACTGCCGTCCCCAATCCAAAAAGCATCAGTTCCTTGAGGGTGGCTCTTTTCTCTTCGAGCGCATTGCGATAGAGCAGCGTAAACAGCAACACTGCCACCAACATGATGATATCGCTCATGTAAGCCTCAGGGCTCTCCGCCGGCGACCCCATCATATAGCGCACCATGATGTAGAGCGTCAACAATCCACCAGTAATCATCCCGCAACGCAAATAAGCCTTGCGGTAGTTACCGTGAATCGTGCTGTTATATCTTTTAAAAAATCTCACTTTCTTTAATCTTTAAACCTTATCTCACATTGGCCTCAAGCGCTTGACGCACCTTGCTCTTTATCTCCAGCGCTTTCTTTTCCGCCACACCCTGGCGTTTTGGACGGAAGAGGTCGGCATAAATCACCTTCCCAAGACTGATTTTGGGTTTGGTTATGGGTCCTTTGACGTCCACACCCACTTTGGCCAACAGGGGATTCTTCAGCAATTCAAGGTGATAAGCGCAGTTCTTGTCGATGCCTTGCACTCCCGAAATACAAATCTGGTAACTGCCGATGTTCAACAGGAATGGCAGTATCTCCAACTCAGTTCCATGACCGTCGTCCATGCAGGTCATCTCGACGCTAAGGCTGTCAATCTTTATCTTGTTATCTTTGTCCTTCCAACTCTTGAAACGCATAAATTTGGCGATGGTGGCCAAGTCGCTGTTGTCCATCACCACGAGATCGTTGCCCGAGATGGCGGCGGCTCCCTTGACGGTGGGCATCTTCAAGTTATAGTTGGCATCGAGGAATGTCTCGCCCGCCAAATGGAAATTGGCATTGCCGTTGAAAGCCGAGAGCATCGGCACAAGCGTGTCGACGGCGGGAATCATGTCGAGCAGTTCGTCAATCTGTATGTCGAGCAGGTGGAAATCGAGAGCAGCGAAGAGGTTGCCGGGTCGCGGCGACTTGTAGAGTGCCGTGAGCTGCATGGTGGCAGCCTTGCACACAAAGCCCATCTGGTCGAGAACGACCTTGCCATCGTTGACTGTCAGCGCTCCGGCCACATCATGCAAGTCGTTTCCAAAAGCAATACTACGCTTGATATGGGTGTGGAGGGTGACGTCGACATTGCGCGGGACGATGAAGGGATTGGCTTCGGCAGGCACTGCATCTTCCTCACGCATGGATTTCAGGCTGTCGGGATCACTACCCATACCGCTCACCATGTTCATCAGCTGGTCTATGTCGGCATAGTCCGACGTGAAGTTCAGATCACCCTTCAACATCGCCTTGTTATCCATCCAGTCCTCCAAATTCTCCACTTCGCCATAGAGTTCGAAGTCCGAATGGCCCAAACGCACTTTGGCACTCTTGATGTGACAGCTCGTGGCATTGTACGACATGTCGAACTCCGTCAACCTCATGGCCTCAGGCAACTGCGGCATGAAGAGCAATGCATTGTGGGTAGTAGCATTGAAACGCGGGTTGTATTGTTTGAGCACATTGCTTTGTGTCGAATCGAAACGCACATTCCCGTTGAGCTGCAACTCGCTCATCGACGCAATCGTCGAGTCCAGCTGTGCTTCCGTCTCGCCCATCTTGATATCGAAGGAGGCTGCCAGCTGCTCTTTCATTACATTGTTGACCTTCACGTCGATATCAGCATTCTCCATCTCTGCCTTGAGGCTGTTCCCTTTTTCGACATTCAGCTTTCCACTGGTGATGTGGGCCCCGGCGAATTTCCCTTCCGAAGGCACCTGCAATGCAATGTCCATCCATGGCGCCTTGGCGCGCAGACTGTCCATGGTCACATCCACATCCTTCAACTTCAGCGTGCCGTGGGCTTTCATCTTGTCGTAGGCCTGCTTCTTCAGCTGACTCATCTTGAAGTTGGCCTTCAAGTCAAGATCGGCATCTCCTGCTGCCTCGAGTTTCATCCCCTTGGGAATCATCGGTCGGATATCCTCCAGGGGAAGCGTACCCTTAATCTTGGCATCGACACGCATGTCGCCCAGCAGGTCGTCCACCCTGCCGTTCAGGGTCACATCCGTCCCCTGCGTGTGTGCCTTCAGGTTCTCTATGGTCACGTGGCTCTCTTTCCGTTTGTCCAGGTTCAAGTCCACGCCCAGTTTGCCTTTCACCTTGTTAATCTTGTAGGGCAGCATCTTCGGAGCATAGTATCGGCCGTCGGCCAATGCGATGGTGCCCACAATATTTGGCATCGTGCTGTCGGTCAGCGTTCCAGAGGCATTGAGCCCAAAGCTCACGTCGCCGTCCATCTCCATTCCCTTGCGGAATCCTACATATCGTTCCGGCACAATGTCCAGCAGCGATTTCACCCGCCAGGAGCCAACAGTCTCGGCGGCCATATCCATCGTGAGGGGTCTTCCCTCTGTGGCCAGGAAGCACTGGCCGTTGAGCATCAGCGCATAGTCGTCAATCTTTATCTTGCTGTCGCTGAGCCACACTTCCTTTTTGTTCAGATTGACGACCACATCAGGCATATCCACATTGAGCAAGTCTTTCTTCGACTCGCTCAGCTTGGCGTTGACCATCTCGGTGCCGGCGGCATTGAGAGTTCCTTTCTCCACGCCGAGTTTCAACTCGCAACGCATCTCGTCCATGTCGCCCTTGCCCTTGGCTTTCAGCAGCAGGTCGTCGAGCGCTCCTTTCAGCGTGTGGTTTCCCGCCGAGTCAATCTGCTCCAAGTCCACGTTCTTTCCGCCTATCTTGATGTCGGCATCTATCGTCTCCCCCTCTTTCGTTCCGTCGACATTCATCTCCAGCCCTTTGACGTGAGCCAGCAGCGTCGACGCCGTGTCTCCTCCCTGGGAGAAGAACACCTCGTCAATCTTCAGCTTCAGGTCGGCCACGATATCTTCCTGTTCCATCGATCCTTTCAGGTTCATATCCAGACCTGCCACTTCGGCACTCATGAGGCCCTCCTTGCAGTTGAGGAAGGTGGCGTTGAGGTTATCGATCTTGATTTTCTTCAGGTCTATCACCTCGGGCAGCTTGGATTCGCTGCTGGTGGTGTCGTCGCTCTTGGGGAAGATGTCGAAGTTGGCGGTGCCGTCTTCAGCTATATAGAGGTTGGCCGTAGCGTCGTCGAGCGCCACCTGGTGGACGATGACCTTGTTTTCCTTAAGGAAGGCTTTCACATCGATGCCCACCGTGAGGCTGCCGATTTTCGCCACTGTGTCGTTCTGCTCCCCGTCTCTCACCGGACCCTTCCCTGGATTCACAATCACCACATTCTCAATCTTCAATCCCGCATCGGGGAAAGTGGAGAGCAGCGTCAGGTCGACATTGCCGAACTGGGCCTCGCAAGTGATGAAGTTGCCGGCCAGGCTGTTGACAATCTTGGTCAGCTTGCTCGGCGTAAACACCAGCCACAACGCCACCGCAAACACCACAATCACCAAGCCCACAACCGAGCCCAGCGTAATCCATGTAATCTTCCAACCCTTCTTTATCTTCATGGCCTCATAGTATTTTGGTGAGATCAGTTGTTCGTCCCACGTTGTCTTCCCAACGCAGGGTGCTCGACGTGATGTCCTTGATAGTGTACAGCTTCACAATGTCTATACCTCCCAGTTCGCCACTGCCCCTGAACTCCACCTCCAGCTCGTCGCCGCCGTTGATGGTCCACAGGAAATTGCCGTTGTGCTCGTCGCCTTCTTCTGTCGAACCCGTATGTATAAGACTTCCTGTGCCGTCGCTGCTGAAAGTCCAGTGATAGTTGTTGTCGTTGTCCTGCACCCATTCGCCATACAACTGGCTCGGACTCACATCCAAGTGGGTCTCTTTCTCGCTGCAACTCCACGCGAGCGCGCACGCGCACGCGATAAACATTAAATATAAAAACTTTCTTTTCAGCATCTCACTTAAAAAAACATTAATCCTTTAACCTTAAACCCTAAACCTTAAACCTTAACCCGATACACATCCTTCAGTGTGCGCCCTTCCTCGTCGTAGTCGAGTCCGTAGCCCACAATGAACTCGTTGCCGATATTCCTTCCTATATAGTCCACCCGATAGTTGCCCTTGAAAGCTTCGGGCTTGAAAAAAAGCGTGCAGATCTTCACGCTCCGTGGTTTCATCTTTTGGAGTTCCTCGAGCATACGCTGCATCGAAAGCCCTGTGTCCACAACATCTTCCACTAAAAGCACATCGCGTCCTGTGAGCTCAGGTGGGAACGGCAACCCACAAGTGACCGTGCCCGTGCTGTGCATGCCGCTATAGGAGGTGTAGCGCACAAAACGGACCTCACAGGGAATCGTCAACTGCCGCAGCATGTCGGATGCAAACATATAAGCTCCTGTAAGTATGGGACAAGCCACGAGGTCTTTCCCCTCGTAGTCGCGGCTCACCTCAGCAGCCACCCGCCGCCCTATCGCGCCGAGTTCCGCTTCCGTGATGAACACCTCGAATTCCCTATCCTTTATCTTCACTCCTTAAATTCTTTAAACCTTAAACCCTATTCCTCCATCACCACCCGCAAGCCATAAAACTCATACTTGCCCGTCGGGAGGTACCATCCGCGGTCGTACACCGTGCAGGCCGCCGACGTGCTGCCGTAGTGGCCTCCACGCAACACGCGGTTCTCACCCTCCCGGGGTCCCCGCGGGTTCGTCTGCTCGGCCTCCGTGTATTCCTCGACCCAGTCCTGGCACCACTCCGCCACATTGCCGCTCATGTCGTAGATTCCCAACGTGTTGGGTCTCAGCCGTCCCACAGGGTGTGTATTGTTCTCGCTGTTCACACAGTACCAGCCATGGTCGTCAAGTCCGCTGCGCTCGCAACCCGCATAGGGGTGCGCCGAACCTCCACGTGCCGCAAATTCCCATTCCGCCTCCGTAGGCAGTCGGAACCGCCGTCCCGTCATCTGGCTCAGCATCAGCACAAACTGCTGCGCCTCGTTCCACGACACACACTCCACCGGCAGACTGTCACCCTGGAATTTCGATGGGTTGTTCCCCATCACAGCCTTCCATAGCGCCTGGGTAACTTCATAGCAACCAATCCAATAGCTGTCCACCGTCACTCGATGTTCAGGCTTCGCCAAGGCATAGTTCAGTTTCACCCCCTTGGGCGCGTTGTTGCAACCCATGGTGAACGTGCCACCCTTCACCCTCACCATCTCAATCGTCACCCCGTCAGTCACCTTCACCGCGAGCACACTGTCTTGCGCCTGGAGTTCCATAGGTCCTATAAGCCCTATCAACCCTATAAGCCCTATGAGCGTCTTTCTCATTCCCCGTGGTCTTTGCTCCACTGCTCGGGATTCTCACGCCATTTGGCAAGACTCTCCATCGCCTCGGGACGGATATAATCGCGTTCCTTCGCCACGCCGACCAGCGTGTCATAGTCCGTAAGAGTCATCAACTCGACATTCTGCTCGGCAAAGTTGTCGGAAGCCACCTGCAGCCCATAGGTGAAGATGGCGGCCATACCTTTCACCACGCAGCCCTTCTCCCTCAATGCCTTCACGGCAATCAGAGAGCTCTTGCCCGTCGAGACCAGGTCCTCGATGACAACCACCGACTGTCCCTCGTGGATTTCACCCTCTATCTGGTTCGTCAGCCCATGGCTCTTCTGCTCTGAGCGCACATACACAAAGGGTTTGCCCAACTCCTGGGCCACCAACGCGCCTTGCGCGATGCCGCCCGTGGCAACACCTGCAATCACATCCACGTCACCCCACGTTTCACTCACTATTTCCGAGAAACGCTGACGGATAAAAGTACGGATCTCCGGATACGACAAAGTAACCCGGTTATCGCAATAGATGGGCGATTTGCGCCCTGAAG
Source organism: uncultured Bacteroidota bacterium (assembly GCA_902771735.1). GTDB lineage: Bacteria > Bacteroidota > Bacteroidia > Bacteroidales > P3 > Colimorpha. The sequence goes on along the minus strand of CACXXO010000002.1, from coordinate 75,957 downwards.
CCCATGTGAAAGGATGCTCGTTGTTGAGCTTTACCGCTTTCACTGTCAATAAGAATTCGGCTGTCTGTGCAGCCATGTCTTTGTTTGTAATCATGCTGCAAAGATACATCTTTTTTTTTATATACTAAAATCTTTTTTTATCAACACCCTTTTTCACACCCGACGCCCCCCCCTCCTCCACCCCTCTTCAGACCCCTTCTTCCGACCCTTCCGACCCTCCTGCCACCCCTCCCGTCCCATGACCCTACCATGTCCCTACCAACTCCCTACCAACTCCTACCACGGTAGGAGTTGGTAGGGAGTTGGTAGGTGATTGATAGGTAGTTAGCCTGGACCGGGTTTCAAGGCATTTGGAACCGTTTTTGAAGGTTCCGGCGTGGGTATTTGCCCCCTGCCGGGAGCACCTGGCGCGACTTTTTTTTTTGTCTCTCCAGAGAGCCACCTGCCACGGGGTGGGTAGGAACTGCTCCGGGAAGAAAAAAAACTGCGGTTGGAACATTTTTTTTGGTATTTTAACAAAAATATTTATATTTGTAGTTCGATTTTTGGTGTGAAGTATAACAAAATTTACTAAATATGAAGAAATTAACTTTATCACTTCTGGCTCTGGCATCGCCAATTATGGCATTTGCCAGCGAAGCAGACCTCGAAATGCCTGCAGGTTTTGCCTCCAATCCCGATGCCTCCATCCTCTATTGGGGCTTCGCCGTGGTCATCCTTGGCCTGCTGTTCGGATTCTGGCAGTTCAACAAAGTGCGTAAACTCAAGGCGCACAAATCGATGCTCGAAATCGGCAACGTCATTTTCAAGACCTGTTCCACCTACCTCAAGCAGCAGGGCAAGTTCCTCCTGCTCCTCTTCGTTTTCATCGGAGCCGCCATCGCCCTCTATTTCGGCGTCCTCAGCCACATGAGCGGCGGCGCCGTGGTGCTGATCCTGGCCTGGACGGTCATCGGCATCCTCGGCAGCTATGCCGTGGCCTGGTTCGGTGTGAGAATGAACACCTTCGCCAACGCCCGCATGGCTTTCGCCTCGCTGAGAAGGAAACCCCTCGACCTGCTCAACATCCCCCTGCGTGCCGGCATGTCCATCGGCATTGTGCTCATCTGCGTCGAGCTGGTGCTGATGCTCATCATCCTGCTCTTCATGCCTGAGAATCTCGCCGGCAGCTGCTTCATCGGCTTCGCCATCGGCGAATCGCTCGGTGCCTCGGCTCTCCGTATCGCCGGCGGTATCTTTACCAAGATTGCCGACATCGGAAGCGACCTCATGAAGGTGGTCTTCAAGATTGGTGAGGACGACCCGCGCAACCCCGGCGTCATCGCCGACTGCACCGGCGACAATGCCGGCGACTCCATCGGACCCACCGCCGACGGCTTCGAGACCTACGGCGTCACCGGCGTGGCCCTCGTCTCCTTTATCCTCCTCGCTGTCCCCGACCCCTCCATGCAGGTCAAACTCCTGGTATGGATCTTCGTCATGCGTATCCTCGGTATCATTGCCTCCGTGCTCTCCTACTATATTAATGGCGCAATCGCTCGCGCGAAATATAAGAATGCCGACGACCTGAACTTCGAGAAGCCCCTCACCTCGCTGGTGTGGATCACCTCCATCCTGAGCATCGTGGGTACCTTCTGCGCCTCCTACTTCATCCTCGGCAATGTCGAGAATGTGCCCAACCTCTGGCTCGCACTGAGCATCATCATCTCCTGCGGCACCCTCGGAGCAGCCCTCATTCCCGAGTTCACCAAACTCTTCACCTCCCCCACCTCGAAGCATGTCAAGGAAGTGGTCAAAGCCTCTGAGCAGGGCGGCGCTTCGCTGAACATCCTCTCCGGTCTCGTGGCCGGCAACATGGGCGGTTTCTGGACCGGCATCGTCTTCTTCGTGCTGATGCTCATCGCCTACTTCGCCTCCTTCGCCTTCGGCATCGAGCCCGTCTTCGGCCCCTACTACTCCATCTTCGCCTTCGGTCTCGTGGCCTTCGGCATGCTGGGCATGGGCCCTGTGACCATCGCCGTCGACAGCTATGGCCCTGTGACCGACAATGCACAGAGTGTCTATGAGTTGAGCCTCATCGAGGACGACATCGACCGCACCACCAAGGAGGTCGAGAGCGAGTTCGGCTTCAAGCCCGACTTCGAGAAAGCCAAATACTACCTCGAGGCCAACGACGGCGCCGGCAACACCTTCAAGGCCACTGCCAAGCCCGTGCTCATCGGAACCGCCGTCGTGGGAGCCACCACCATGATCTTCTCCCTCATCCTCATGATTCAGAAGACCCTCGGCATCGAACCCGCCAGCATCCTCAACCTGCTCAACCCCTACAGCATCCTCGGCTTCATCCTCGGCGGCTGCGTCATCTACTGGTTCACCGGTGCTTCGATGCAGGCTGTCACCACGGGTGCCAACCGTGCTGTCGAATACATCAAGGACAACATCAAGCTCGACGCCAATGCTCCCAAGAAGGCCGACATCGCCAAGAGCCAGGAAGTGGTCAAGATTTGCACCAACTATGCCCAGAAAGGCATGATCAACATCTTCATCGCTATCTTCTGCTTCGCCCTCGCCTTTGCCTGCCTCTCCAGTCCCGAGAGCATCGGAGGCCAGAACGCCGTCTGCCTCTTCATCAGCTACCTCATCTCCATCGCCGCCTTCGGTCTCTTCCAGGCCGTCTTCATGGCCAACGCCGGCGGCGCCTGGGACAACGCAAAAAAGGTTGTCGAGGTCGACATGAAAGCCAAGGGCACCGAGCTGCACGACGCCAGTGTCGTGGGCGACACCGTGGGCGACCCCTTCAAGGACACCTCGTCGGTGGCCCTGAACCCCATCATCAAGTTCACCACCCTCTTCGGCGTCCTCGCCATGGAGATTGCCATCAGCGCCAGCTTCCGCAGCCTGGCCCCCTGGTTCGGCGTGGTGTTCCTCATCATCGCCCTCTACTTCGTCTACCGCTCGTTCTACAAGATGAGAATCAAGTAGAGATGCGATAGATGCAATAGATGTGATAGATAAATGCCTCCGCGCGAAACGTGCGGAGGCATTTTTTATTTTGCCAGTTCAGAAAAAGTGTGTATTTTTGCAGTATGATTATGAACATACCGAAAGCGATACAGGAAGCAATGGAAAGCTGGTGCAACGACTACGCCGGCCACATTGAGTACCTTGGCGAGTACCAGGGGGGAGGTGCTTATTGCTATCATTTTGACGAGCCTGTCAATATAGGTTTTCCGGTTGTGTATTTACTCAATTCCGACGGCAAAGTTGACGAAATCGACGCACCGAAATCGTTTGAAATAATCAACTCACTTGTCAAAGATCTCGACGAATTCGGTGTTGAATAGGCATTATTTATCAGCTTGCGGTTCGACGTTCAGCAGTGTGCCGTCCTTCTGGCGCTGCAGGATTGCGCGCGCGAGCGCAATCGCAGGACATGCCGAAAAGATAAAGACGGAGCGACTTGATAGCTGCTCCGTGTTTATATTGGTATTTCGAAATAGCGCTCGCGCAGCTGGCGGAAATGTTAAAAATAGCGGTTGCTCAATTTTTTTTTGCGGTGCATGGATATTTTTTCGTATCTTTGCACCGCAATTTTTATAAATTTATATGCATATAATAGTTTATGGAACTGAAAGGTAAAATATCGCAAATCATTGGCGCTGTGGTGGACGTGACGTTCCCCGACGGCGAAGCTCTTCCCGACATCTATACCGCCCTGAGCGTGAAGCGTCCCGACGGTACCGACATCATTCTCGAATGCCAGCAGGACATTGGAGAGAACACGATGCGCTGCATCGCCATGGACTCGACCGACGGCCTGGAGCGCGGCATGGAGGTGCTCTCCCTCGGCGGCCCCATCTCGATGCCCGTGGGAGAAAACATCAACGGACGCCTGTTCAACGTCATCGGCAACACCATCGACGGTATGCCCGCCCCCGAGTGCGAGAAACGCTACAGCATCCACCGCGAGCCACCTAAATTTGAGAGCCTTTCCACCAGCCAGGAAATCCTCTACACCGGCATCAAGGTCATCGACCTCATCCAGCCCTTCCTCAAGGGCGGCAAGATCGGCCTCTTCGGCGGCGCCGGTGTTGGAAAAACCGTGCTTATACAAGAACTCATCAACAATATCGCCAAGAAATACTCCGGCATGAGTGTGTTCACCGGTGTCGGCGAGCGTACCCGCGAGGGCAACGACCTGCTGCGCGAGATGATTGAGGCCGGCGTTATAAAATACGGCGACGAGTTCAAGAAGAGCATGGAAGAGGGCAGCTGGGACCTGAGCAAGATAGACAAGGAAGCCCTGAAGGATTCGAAGTGCACCATGGTCTTCGGACAGATGAACGAGACCCCTGGCGCACGCGCACGTGTGGCACTGGCAGGCCTCACCCTCGCCGAATACTACCGCGACGGCGACGAGAAGACCGGCGGCCGCGACATCCTGCTTTTCATCGACAACATCTTCCGTTTCACCCAGGCCGGTTCCGAAGTGTCGGCTCTGCTGGGCCGTATGCCCTCGGCCGTGGGCTACCAGCCCACACTGGCCACTGAAATGGGTTTGATGCAGGAACGCATCACCTCGACAAAGCGCGGTTCGATCACCTCGGTGCAGGCCGTCTATGTGCCCGCCGACGACTTGACCGACCCCGCCCCCGCCACCACTTTCGCCCACTTGGATGCCCAGACGGTGTTGAGCCGTAAGATTACCGAACTCGGCATTTATCCTGCCGTCGACCCGCTGGAGTCGACCTCTCGAATCCTTTCTCCCGACGTGGTCGGCGAGGAACACTATGAGACCGCGCAGCGCGTGAAGATGATGCTGCAGCGCTACAACGAGCTGCAGGATATCATCGCCATCCTCGGTATGGAAGAACTCGGCGAACAGGACAAGCTCGTGGTGAGCCGCGCCCGCCGCGTGCAGCGCTTCCTCTCGCAGCCCTTCTTCGTGGCCGAGGCCTTCACGGGTCTGCAAGGCCGCTTCGTGGCTATCGAGGACACCATCAAAGGTTTCAACATGATTCTCAATGGCGATGTCGACTATCTGCCCGAGCAGGCCTTCCTGATGGTAGGCACCATTGAAGAAGCCATCGAGAAGGGCGAGAAGATCCTGGCCGAAACGAAATAAGGTAAAAATGAAAATCAAAATCACCAAACCCGACAGCACCCTCTTCGAGGGGGAGGCCAAGCTGGTGCAGTTGCCCGGTGTGGGAGGAAAGTTTGAGATCCTGGAGAATCATGCCCCCATCATCTCGGCTCTCGCTGCGGGCGATATACGTATCATGACGCCCGACAATGCCGAGCAGATTTTCGCCATCCGCGGAGGTGTTATCAAAGGGCAACGAAATGAGTTGCTGGTGCTTGTGCAATAATGGAAGGTGACACACTGACACTGCGCAATGTACTGCTTGACGAAAAAATCGTCAACGTGGATATATGCGATGCCAAAATCAAGCAAGTGGCAGTCTCGGAAGAACAAAGTGGAACATCCGTTGAGCAAGACGGTGTTTCGCTTTTTTCTTTTCCCTCATTGCTTTCTGTTTTTCCGGGATTGTGCAACATGCACTCCCATGCCCCTATGACCTTATTCCGCGGTTTGGGTGACGACCAACCACTCGACGTGTGGCTGAACAGCTATATTTGGCCAGCCGAACAGAAACTCACCGATGAGCTCGTCTACAAAGGCACCCTGCAGGCCTGCCACGAGATGCTGGCTTCTGGCACCACGGCCTTCAACGACATGTATTTCCGTCTGCCGGCCATGGCGCAAGCCGTCCGCGACAGCGGTATCCGTGCAATGCTGGGGTTCAACATTTTTGGCGACGGGGACAAGCTTGAATGCGTCAATACATTAATGTGCGATTGCGAAGGTGTACGCTTTTCCATTGCGCCACATTCTATTTATACGGTGAGTGAAAAAGGCCTCCGCCGATGTGCCGATGTCTGTGCCAGTCTTCATCTTCCCATGCACATTCACATGAGCGAAACGCAAAAGGAAGTCGACAATTGCCTGCACGAGCACGGCTGCCGTCCTTGGGAGTACCTCGACAGGCTGGGTATCCTCGACCTATTAGGGGATAATATCATCGCCGCCCATTGCCTGCACCTGTCGGAGAACGAAATAAAGCTCATCGGCGACCACCGCATTACCTGCGTCCATTGTCCCAACAGCAACCTCAAGCTCGGCAGCGGCTACCGCTTCCCCATGTTGGAACTCCTTGATGCCGGTGCCCGCGTAACTCTCGGCACCGACGGCTCGGCCTCGAGCAACAACCTCGACATGATTGAGGTGATGAAGACTGCTGCCCTGCTGCAAAAAGGATGGCGTGGCGACCCCACCGTTGTCCCTGCCCAAAAGATTCTTTCTCTGGCCACCCTTGGACACTCCATCGCCGCCGGACAACCCGCCTGCCTTTTCCTGGCCGAGGTGAAGAGCCTCTCCGATCTCATCTACGCCTCACATGGCGATAGCGTCGCTGTCACCTTGGTCGACGGCAAAATAACCCACAGTAGAACCTCCTCCAAAGCAACAACGCCATGAAAAAGAATACTGTTTATTTTCTGTTTTCCTTTATCTCGACACTCTTTCTCGCCGCCTGTTCCTCCCATAATCACGCCGACAAGATGATTTTTCGCTATAACGAGTGTGCGAACATCAATACCCTCGACCCCGCCTTCGCCCGCGACCAACGGACCATCTGGCCCTGCCGCCAACTCTACAACGGCCTCATCCAACTCGACACCGCTTTAGAGATGCAGCCCTGCATTGCCAAACGATGGAGCATCAGTCCCGACGGCCTCGACTACACCTTCATCCTGCGCGGCGATGTCTATTTCCATAAAAATGCCCTTTTCGGAACCGCCGACAGTACGCGTCGCGTCGTCGCCTCCGATTTCCAATACAGCTTCAACCGCATCACAGACGATGACGTTGTTTCGCCCGGAGCTTGGATTTTCGCCGACGTGGAAAGCACAAAAGCTGTGGATGACACCACCTTTGTGATACACCTCAAGGAACCATTCTCCCCCTTCCTCTCCATGCTCGGCATGGCCTACTGCTCCGTAGTCCCACGCGAGGTCGTGGAGCACTACGGCAAGGACTTCCGCAACCACCCCTGCGGCACCGGCCCATTCCAGTTCCAATATTGGAAAGAGGGTGTAAAATTGGTGCTACGCAAGAACCCACTCTATTTCGAGCGCGATGACGAGGGCTCGCCCCTACCCTATCTCGACGCTGTGGCGGTGACCTTCATCGTCGACAGACAGACTGTTTTTCTGGAGTTCATCAAAGGCAACCTTGACTTCATGAACTCTCTCGACGCCAGCTACAAAGATGAAATCCTCACTCTCGACGGCCAGCTGAAAGACAAATATGCCGACCGGATCGACATGGTCTCCACTCCGTTCCTCAACACCGAATACCTCGGATTCAACATGGAAGACAATGGCATTCTACGCGACCAACGGCTGCGGCAAGCCATCAACCTTGGTTTCGACCGCCGGAAGATGATGCGCTACCTGCGCAACAACGTCGGCGCTCCCGGCACCGGTGGCTTCATCCCCAAAGGATTGCCTGGCTACAGCGACTGCGGCTACGAGTATGACCCCCTGCGGGCAAAACAGTTGTTGGCCGACGTCAAGAAAGAGCATGGTCCTTTGCCGTCCCTCAAACTCTCCACCACTTCCAACTATCTCGATCTCTGCAAATATATTCAGCAGCAACTCGGACTTCTCGGCCTCACCATCGAAGTCGACGTCAACCCTCCGGCTGCTTTGAGCGAGCACGTAGCACAGGGCAAATGCGAATGGTTCCGCAAGTCGTGGGTGGCCGACTATCCCGACGCCGAAAACTACCTCTCGCTCTTCTACGGCCCCAACCGCACCCCTGCGGGGCCCAACTACACACGCTTCAAAAACCCGCGTATCGACAAGATATACAAAAAAATGCGCTCAGAGAACAACCCCGAGCGCCGTGTGGAACTCTATCGCGAGATGGACAGCCTCGTCATGCAGGAGGCTCCGGTCATGGTGCTCTACTACGACCAAATCCTCCATTTCACCCACAAAAATGTGCATGGACTGCAGAGCAACGCCATGAACAATCTGGACCTACGCTTCGTGAAAATCCTTTAATTCCAATGTGCCGTCGGGCGACAGCACCGCGTAGTTGCGGTTATGAAGCCAGTCTCCAATGTTGACATAGGTGGTGTTTCGTGCTGAAGCGCCACCTAACACTTTCGTCAGCGGTGTATGGCGGTGACCGAAGACACAGTAATCGAAATGCTCTTTCTCAAGACGTTGCTTACAATATATAACGATACCCTCGCGGTCGTCGCCAAGATAGTGCAGCATGTCGCGTTTGGCATGTTTGCGTTTGTTACCGTCGCTCCAATGGTGGGCAATGCCGAAAGTCAAAGCCGACGGTAGCATCTTGAATAGCTTGTGGCACACACGGCTGCGGAAGAAAAACTTGGCGAAGTCGAACCATCGGTCCTGATGCCCCAGCCCGTCGCCGTGCCCCACAAGGAGCCGCTTGCCGTAGAACTCCATCTCCACAGGCCCCTCATGGACAATGGCGCCAAACTCCTCCGTGAGATAGTCGAACACCCACATGTCGTGGTTGCCGAGGAAGAAATGGATCTCCACACCCTCGTCTGCCATCTCGGCCAGCTTGCCCAACAGTCGCACATGTCCTCGCGGAACAAGGTATTTGTAGCTGAACCAGAAGTCGAAGATATCGCCCAAGAGCAGCAAGGTCTTGCACTCATTTTTGATGCTGTCAAGCCACTCGCAGAGTTGCCGTTCCCTCTCCAGGGTGTCCGCTCCACTGCCCAGATGCGCATCCGATACAAAAAATACCCTATCTCTCAATTCCCAATTCTTAATTCTTAATTATCAACTCTTAATTCTCAACTCATCTCAGCCACAGGCGAGGATTTTGCGAAGATGTGCCCTTCCACAGCTGGAACGAAAACTCCGCCGTCCCGTCGCTGTTTGTGTACACTGTGCCGAGATTCTGCCCCGTGGTAACCTTCTTGCCTTCGACAACCGAGACAGAGCCCATATTGGCATAGACGGTGAGGTAGTCACCATGGCGGACAATGACACCCTTGGTACCGTTGGGGCAGGTGAAAACGCGTGTTACGTTGCCGTTGAAGACACTCTTGACGGCAGTCCCACCCTTGCATAAGAGGTCTATGCCGTTGTTCATGTTCTGTCCGCCCGAAGCGTGGGTGTAGCGACCATATTCGCGAGAAACCTTGGTATAAGCCACAGGCCAGGGAAGACGGCCCTTGTTGGAAGCAAAATCATTGCTCAGCGCCACCTCGGCTGCACTTGGAGCTTCGCTCGTGCTGCCTGTCACAGTCTTACCCTTGCTGCCTGCAGCCACCTCTTTCTTCTTCGAGGTACGGGCCTTCGCGATTTCCTCGTTGATGATACGCTGGATTTGCTTCTGCAGCTCGCGCTTCTGCTTCTCCTTCTGGGCAATCTGCCCCTGGAGGGCCTTCTCTTGCTGCTTGCTGTTCTTCAGGCTCTTCTGCTGCACCTGCTGCTCGTGGGCCAGCTCCGCCTTCTGACGGCGGTGCTGTTCAAGTAGCCCCTGCTGCTCGCGCTGCTGCCGCTTCAGCTCCATGCCCGCGTCGCTCAGCTCCTGCTCCTTCTGGCGGATAACCATCGCCTGCCGACGGCGGTAGCGGCTGTAGTCGCGAAAATATTTCGTGCGGAGGTAGGCATAATTGTAGCTCTTCGTGTCGAGTACCAGTGACAGATGGCTGACATTATGGCGCTCACGGTAGAGCGCACGCACCACCTTCCCGTACTCCACCTTCATGCTGTCAACCTCGCCGCGGATGAGGGCTATACTGTCCTCCGTCTGCGTCATGCGGATATTGAGCAGGTTCAATTGCCCGTCCAGGTTGTTGATAAGCCTTGTACGCTCGGCAATCTTCTTCTCCAACAGGCGAAGCTGCTGTTGCCCCGCCTTGCTGTTTTTCTTCGCTTTGGCCAAATCGTTGTTCAGCCTCTTGATCTCCTGCTCAACCTTCGCCTTGTCGCTCTCAAGTTCCTTCTTCGACTGGCTGTAGGCTGCCGAAGGAAACATCAGGCAAGAACCAAGAACCAAGAGCACCCAGACAAACCTGCGCGCACCCCTTGGTCCACAGTTCTTGCCCTTTTGTTCACAATTACCAATTGAGGATCCTCTTGAAGTCATAGTCTTCGGGATTGGCCACATACCTCTTCGCTGCCTCATAGTCGGCGGGAGTGATGTAATCCATGATATCGTTCACATAGGACATCACTTTGTTGCTCTCCACATTCACCAGCCGCGGAGGAATCTTGCCCGTCGTCGGATCCTGAAGGTCCTTCAGGTAGAGCGGACTGACATTGCCCTGCTGGTCCACATACACCATGCAGCCCGTGCAGCCATCGTTGAACAGTTTGTGGACTCCCATTCCCATCAGCGAGCAATAGGTCAGGTCGAACGCAATCGGTGTGTGGCAGCGAATCTCGTAGCCTATCTCCACCGGACGCGTCTTCACCTTCAACCCGATCTCCTTGGCCTTGCGCTCCAGCAAGTCGTTGAAGATGTGAGCCTTCGACACCTTGCCCAACTCCGGGTGGCCGTGCTCGTCATAGCTGAAATGGATTCCCGAACCCTTGATCTCCTCGTCGCTCAACGAGTGGAAAACACCCTCCGAAATCATCGCTGCTCCATAGTTGATGCCCATCATCTTGCGTTTGATGATGCAGCTCACCACCATGTTGATAATCTTCTCCACCGTGATCTCCGTCTTGTTGAAAAACTCCGGGATAATCACCATCGGATAGTGGCAGGCGCCGGCAATACCCAGCGCCAGATGGCCGGCCGAACGTCCCATGGCGCTGACAACGAACCAGTTCTCGCTCGTCCTCGCATCCTCCATTACCGCAGTGGCCAGCACACACCCCTGCGCCTTTGCGCTGTTGTAGCCAAAGGTGGGGCTGCTGTTAGGCAGCGGCAGGTCGTTGTCGATGGTCTTGGGGACGTGGATGTTGGCGATGGGATAATGCTTGTCGGCCAGGAACTTCGCAATCCGGTTCGCCGTCGAGGCCGTATCGTCGCCACCCACGGTCACAAGCAGCTTGATCTCGTTCTCTGTGAACAACTTCAGGTTGAACCGCTCCTCGAAATCCTCAGCCGTGGGTTTGAAACGGCTCATCTTCAATATCGAGCCACCCTTGTTGAAAATCTCGTCGGCAGTCAGGAAATCCATGTCCTGCATACGCGGCTTTTCCGTAAACAACGCGCTGTATCCCCCGTGCAACCCAATCACGCGATAACCGTCGCGCAGAAAAGTCTTCGCCACCGAGGCGACAACGGTATTCATTCCAGGAGCGGGACCACCGCCCGTAAGTATTGCTATGCTTTTCATGATATAATATAATTATTGAATTACAATTTTCAAAATGCAAAGATACGAAACTATGACTGAACCGCCAAATTTATTTTTCAACACCCACAAAAGCCGATTTCACCCAAAAACATGCAAACGGCGTACCATCAACCTATTACAGCCCTACCAACTCCTACCGTGGTAGGAGTTGGTAGGGAGTTGGTAGGGAGTTGGTAGGGGCATTGTGGCTACTTGGGGGCTACGGGTTTTTAACATTTCCCCGGGGAGGGCGGAGGGGTATCGATGAGGGGGGGGGAAATGTAGTTTTAACTTTTATTAAAAGAGGGCAGGATTTTTTTTTCGTATCTTTGCACCCCGAAAAAGAGAAAGGAGATAAGGAAAAATGAGCAATAAGGTTGTAATATTCATTATATTATCGGCGGTGTCGGGGCTGTGGGAGAGGGTGGAAAGCCAGGAGGTGCTGTCGTTGGACAGCTGCCGAGCGAGGGCTTTGGAGGCGAATGCGGGTTTGAAACGCTCGGAGCTGAAGAGGACGGAGGCGGAGGCTTTGGAGAAGGTGGCACTGTGGCAGATGCTGCCGAAGGTGAGCGCCAACGGCACGTACAACTGGATGGAGAAGAGCACGAACCTGCTGAGCGAGGAGCAGAAAGAGAGGCTGAACAACCTGAGCGGCATTGTGCAGGAGGACCTCTCGAACGCCATCCAGCAGGAGTTTGGCGGCATACCTATCCTGGGCGGCACGATTGCGACGGCTTTGACGAACCTGATCTCGAGTTCGACACTGACAAGCAATATAAACAATGTCGGCCAACGTATCACGGAGGCATTGGAGACGGACACGCGCAACGTGGTGGCCGGCACCGTAACGGTGACGCAGCCTGTGTTCATGGGCGGCAAGTTGATGGCGATGCACAAGATGGCGAGCTTGGCCAAGGAACTGAGCAGCGTGGAGTACGACCGTGCGAAGGAGTCGCTGCTGATAGCTGTCGACGAGGCTTACTGGCAGGTTGTGAGCGTAAAACACAAGAAGGAGCTGGCGGAGCAGTATGCCGCGTTGCTCGACACGTTGACGCACGATGTGGAGGAGATGGTGGCCGCCGAGGTGGCGACGAAGGGGGACTTGATGAAGGTGCGTGTGAAGCTGAACGAGGCGCAGATGAACCTGACGAAGGCGACGAACGGTCTGGCGCTGGCGAAGATGCTGTTGGCGGAGCGCTGCGGGATGCCGTTGGACAGCGATTTTGACGTGGCCGAGGGTGAGGGTGGCATAGGCCGAGAGAATGATTTGAGCGACCACTATATTCCTACGTTAGAGATGGACAGCGTGTGGGGCAACCGCAAGGAGATGAAGATGCTGCGCATCAGCGACAGCATTGCGCGTGAGGGAGTCACGATGGCGCGCAGCACCCTTTTGCCCAATATCGCCGTCACGGGGGGCTACTTAGTGTCAAACCCCAACCTGTTCAACGGCTTCGCGAATGAATTTGGCGGCACTTTCTTTGCGGGGGTGGTGGTCAACGTGCCTATCCTCCACGGGGGCAGTTTCTACTCGCTGAAGGCTGCCAAAGCGAAGCGCGAGGAGGTGAAATGGCAGATGGAAGAGGCACGCGAACTGATCGAGCTACAGGTGAACAAGGTTCGCCACGAACTGGAGCTGGCCTACAAAAAGATGGCGCAAGCGAAGAGCGACCTTGAGAATGCCGAGGAGAACCTGAAGCTTGCCGACGAGAGTTTTGCCGCCGGAATGGCGAGCAGCAGCGACTTGATGGCGGCGCAGACGGCCTGGCTGAAAGCGAAGGGCGAGGTGCTCGACGCCGAGATTGAGATAGAGATGGGCAAAGTGTATCTGAAGCAGGCAATGGGAGAGTAGGATAAGGTTTAAGGTTTATGTTTTAGGTTTATGGTTTAAGGTTTATGGTGAAGATTCCTTTTAATAAAATTATAAGTTTAGCATATGGCAATGAAAGATAACAACAAAACGCTGATGGCGGGATTGGCCGTAGTGATTATGGCGGTGACCATCGTGGCCCTCGTCGGCGTCTTCGCCATCCATCCGCAGAAGGAAATGATTACGGGCGAGGTGGATGCCAGCGAGTATCGAGTGAGCAACAAGGTTCCGGGGCGCATCGACAGCCTGTATGTCGTTGAAGGGCAACGGGTGAAGGCCGGAGACACGCTGGCGCACATCGCCAGTCCGCAGGTTGAGGCGAAGATGATGCAGGCCACGGCCGTGAAGAATGCCGCCAGCGCCCAGAGCCGCAAAGCGAAGACGGGCGCCCGCGAGCAACAGGTGCAGATGGCCTACCAGGTATGGCAGAAAGCCAAAGCTGCCGTGGAGGTGTATCGCAAGAGTTACGAACGTGTGAAAGGCCTCTATGAGAAAGGCGTGCTGAGCGCGCAGAAATACGACGAGGTGGAAGCACAGTACAAGGTGGCCCAAGCCGACTGTGCCGCTGCCGAGCAGCAGTATCTGATGGCCAAGGAAGGTGCGCGCCAAGAGGATATCGACGCCGCTGCCGCCATGGTGAATCAGGCTGGCGGCGCTGTGGCCGAAGTGCAGAGCTACATGGACGACAGCTATTTGATAGCACCGAGTGACGGCGAGGTGGTGGAGATCTTCGCCAAACTCGGCGATCTGATTGGCACGGGCAGCCCTGTGATGTCGATATTGAATATGGACGACAGTTGGTTTTTCTTCGCCGTGCGCGAGGACATGCTGAAGAACATCCGTCCGGGCGACACCATCCAAGTGCGCCTCCCCGCCTTGGGCAAAGAGACCTATCCCTGTCAGGTGCGCAGGGTGCAGGCTATGGCGAGCTATGCCACCTGGCGTGCCACCAAGACCAATGGCCAGTATGACGTGAAGAGCTTTGATGTCAAGGCCGTTCCGCTGACGGAGATAAAGGATATGCGTCCCGGAATGACAGCGATAATAGAGGATTAAGCATTGAAACGGGGATATCCGATATACAGGGTTTTCAAGCGCGAGTGCCGACGGATAGTGAATTCGCCACGCTATCTCATTATGCTGACGCTGGGCATTGTGCTGACGTTTATCATCTTCGCCACAATGACAAGCAACGGGCAGCCGCAACGGTTGCCGGTGGGTGTGGTGGACATGGACGGGAGCTACCTCTCGCGCCGCATATGCCATGAGCTCGACGCCACGTCGGGGGTCAAAGTCCATGCCGTCTACAACAACCATATGGAGGCCCGCCGCGCCATGCAGCGTGGCGAAATTTTCGCCTTCTATGAGATTCCGGCCGGCACCTACAATGACGTGCTGCAGTTCAAGGCTCCTCATTTCGTGCTCTACAACAATGCCGCTTACTTATTAGCCGGAACATTGTGCTACAAACAATTAGCCACTATGGGCATCATGGCCGGCGCCGCCGTACAGCGTGAGATACTGCGCAAGAAAGGCTTTGGCGAAGACCAAATCATGGGCTTGATCCAGCCAGTAGCCTTCGAAACCCATAACATCAGCAACCCCTGGATTAACTACGGCATCTATCTGATGACCACTCTGATACCCGCTGTAATAGCCTTCGTGGCATTGATGCACACTGGCTACGCCATCTCTACGGAACGGAGGCAGAAGTCGATAAAAAGATGGATGCAGAAAGCCCGTGGCAATACGGTATATGCATTGTTGGGCAAGATGTTGCCTTATACGCTATGGTATACACTGTTGGCACTGATAGCCAATCTGGTGATGTTCGGTTTCCTTGGCTTCCCGATGGAAGGCAGCTGGCTTCTGATGGTTCTCAGCACCATATTGCTCATCTTCGCCGCCCAGTGTGCCGGTGTGCTCATCTGTTGCTGCATCAACGAGGCCTCGTTGTCAATGAGCGTCTGTACCCTCTACAGCGCTATGAGTTTCTCCCTCAGCGGTTTTTCCTACCCGATAGAGAGCATGCCACCTCTTTTCCAAAGTTTCTGCTGGCTATACCCCATCCGTCACTACTTCCTAAACTACAGAGAGATAGCCATCTACGGCAATGGCTTCGGCCAATGTTGGTTACATTTCGCCGCCCTGATAGCATTCGGACTGCTGTTCCTCCTCGGTGCCTACATGTTGAATTGGCAAACCCGTAAAAACACTGCGCAATGAAGAAAGTGAGACTTATCCTATACGATATCTGGGAGGTGCTCTGCGCCGAAGTGCGTCGTGTGTTCAAAGACAGCACGGTGTTACTCATCTTCTTCATTGCCCCCCTACTCTACCCTCTGATTTTCTGCTATATGTACCGCACAGAGAATGTGCAGGATCTTCCTGTAGCCATTGTCGACGAAGCCGTATGTGACGATTCCAAGCGTTTCATTCACAAGCTCGACGCCACACCGGAAATCAACGTCGAATACAAGTGCTGCAACATGTCGGAAGCCGAAGAATTGCTCAAAGACAACAAAATACATGCCATTTTCTACTTTCCCAAAGACTTCTCTCAAAGGCTTGCGTCGCTGCGCACCGCCCACATCGGCGTCTTTGCCGACATGAGTTCGTTCTATTATTACAAAGCTGCGCTACTGGGTTCCAATGCCGTGCTACTTGACGAGATGCACACCATAGAACTGGAACGCTACGGGATGGAAGGTATTACGGGCGAAGCCGCGCGCGTGCAGTTGCAACCCATTTCCCATGAGGAGATTACCTCCTTCAATCCCACAGGAGGCTATGGGTCGTTTTTCCTTCCGGCACTCCTTGTTCTTGTGATTCACCAAACCCTTTTCCTCGGCATCTGCCTCCTTGGCGGCGACGCTCGCGAAAATCGTCGCTCGCTGCTGATTATCCCTGCCCGTCTGCGCACAAGCTCCGTTCATCGTGTCACCATCGGCCGCGCCCTCTGCTATCTACTCATCTACACACCCATCTGTGTCTTGAGCATGTGGTTCATTCCACGATGGTTCCAACTGCCGCAGTTGGGCAACCTGTATGACATCATCCTGTTCCTGCAACCATTCCTGCTGGCCGTCATCTTCTTTGCAATGACCATTGGGAACATTTTTGTGCGCCAAAAGCTCACCCCCATGCTCTGTTTCGCGTTTTTCTCACTGGTGCTGTTTTTCCTCACAGGCATGGTGTGGCCACAATGCAGCATGCCTCGCATCTGGCTGTGGTTCAGCTATCTGTTCCCTTCCACTCCGGGCGTGCAGGGATTCATCAAAGTGTCGTCGATGGGAGCTGCGATGTCCGACGTAAGCCACGAATACATCACATTATGGATACAGGCAGGCGTATACTTCGTTACGGCTACCTTCTCTCTTATTTTCATCAAGAAATACAAGATTTTCAACACCCACTAAAATAAAGCGTCACCAACTCCTATTTCTTATAGTGGGGATGATATGCGGCGATAGTGTTGCGGAGGGCGTCTCGTGTGAGATGGGTGTAGATTTCCGTGGTGGAGATGCTTTCGTGACCGAGCATTTCCTGCACGGCACGGAGGTCGGCGCCGTTCTCCACTAGCTCAGTCGCAAAGCTGTGACGTAATGAATGCGGGCTCACGTGTTTGTTTAATCCGGCATTCTCAACTGCCTGTTTAAGAAACATGAAGACATAGTTGCGGGAGAGGTGACGTCCAAGACGATTGATAAAAACAAACTTCTCCTCTCCAGACTTGATATCATAGTGCGATCGGACATTGTGGATATACATTTCAAGCATGTCGAGTGCATGGGGATTGATGGGCACCCAACGTTCCTTGTTGCCCTTTCCTATGATCTGGAGCACCTGTTCATCGGCATAGATATTTGACATCTTGAGGTTTACCAACTCTGACACCCGCAATCCACAACCATAGAGTACTTCGATGATGACATTGTTGCGATACTGGTCAGGTAGACTTAAATCAAATGTTGACTGAATCTTTGTAATATCCTCGTCACTAAGCACATCAGGCAAGTGGTTTGGGCGAATGGGGAGGTCGAGCATCTCGGCAGGACTGTCTTTCATAGCATCCTCAACAACAAGATGTTTGAAAAACAGACGCCAGCCGGCTATCATGCGGCGCTGGCTGCTTTGGGCGATGCCAGTGTCATTCAATTGCCTTAACAACTGCTGTAGTGTATCGAGAGAAACATCCTCAGGCTCAATTTCTTGCTCTACCATAAAACGTTCCATATGACCTACGTCTCGGAGATAGGCTGCGACGCTGTTGTCGGCCAAGCCTTTTTCAAGCCGGAGATAGGTCTCAAAGTCGCGCCTGTAACGCCTCCACGTTTGTTCAACGTTTTTCATAATACCATTTCATAAAATCCCACAACGACTCCTGGTCTTCATATCTCTTCTCCTTTTTCGGGTCGGGATTTTCGAGGTCCACTTTGCCCCACCCGAAGCGGCCCTTGATGTCGGACGTGCGACGACGGAAATAGGGCGAGGAATGAGAGGGATTGCGCTTGAGAGGGGCGGGCAGGGTTGCAGCAAGTTGCGCCGCCTCGTTGCGCGAGAGCGTCTTGGCCGAATGGCCGAAATAGTGCTGCGAGGCGGCTTCGGCGCCATAGATTCCGTCGCCAAACTCAATGATATTCAGGTACACTTCCATGATGCGCCGTTTGCTCCAGAAGGTCTCGATCATCATGGTATAGTAGGCTTCGACGGCCTTGCGGAACATGCTGCGCGTATGGGGCAGAAAAGCGTTTTTTGCCGTCTGTTGACTGATGGTGCTGCCGCCGCGAAAACGCTTTCCACTCTTGTTCTCTTTGGCTGCTATCTTCATCTGTTTTACGTCGAAACCATGGTGGTAGAGAAACAACCCATCCTCCGAATACACAACAGCGGTTACAAGATTGGGCGAGATGGAGTCGAGAGGTACATAATCGCGCTCGAAGTTCACTGTTCGCTCGTCATCGGCAAGTTGTTGAAAAAAACGTTGTACCATCAGTGGCGTCAACGGAGGGTTGAACACAATGCCGAGGAGAACCTGCAATACCGTGAGGAGCCACAGACCGGCGACCGATACCCAAACGATGCGCAATATACGCCTCCCCCATCCCAAGTTCTTCCACGGCTTGAGCCAACGACGAGATGTCTTTTTTGATGGCGAATCATTCATTTCAAAGGCGGATTACTCGAATCTGACAAATGCTACGAAGGTCAATTACAGGCATATTGCACAAACAATGCCTATGGTTGTCGGGTGCAAAGATACGAAAAAAATGGAAATTAATTTGTATAATATAAAAATATGTTGTACCTTTGTCGGATTAAACAATAAGTTAAATTAACAATAATTAATTAAAAAACAATACAATATGGCAAAAGTTGCAATCAATGGCTTCGGCCGAATCGGAAGAATGAGCTTCCGCGCCATGCTCGCCCACCCCGAGCTGGAAATCGTCGCTATCAACGACCTGACCAGCGCTGACACGCTGGCCTACCTGTTCAAATACGACTCCGTGCACGAAAACTTCGACGGCGAAGTGCACGCCGAAGGCGACTGCCTCGTCGTGAACGGCAAAAAAGTGAAAATCTATGCCGAGCGCGACCCGCAGAACCTCCCCTGGAAGGACCTCGGTGTTGACATCGTCGTGGAGAGCACCGGTCTGTTCAAAAAACGCGAGCAGATGATGAAACACATCAATGCCGGTGCCAAAAAGGTCATCCTCACCGTCCCCGCCGGCAAGGCAGACGACGTCGATGCAACCATCGTCATGGGCGTCAACGACAACATCCTGACCAAAGAAATGCAGCTCGTCTCCAACGCCAGTTGCACCACCAACTGCCTGGCTCCCGTGGCCAAGGTGCTGAACGACAAGTTCGGTATCAAGCGCGGCTTGATGAACACCGTCCACAGCTACACCAACGACCAGAAAATCCTCGACCAGCCGCACAGCGACCTCCGTCGTGCCCGTGCCGCTGCTGTAAGCATCATCCCCACCTCCTCCGGTGCCGCCAAAGCCGTCGGCCTGGTGATTCCCGAACTGATGGGCAAACTCGATGGCTTCGCCATGCGCGTCCCCACTCCAGACGGCAGCGTCGTTGACCTGACCGCCGAACTGAACTGCAACGTCACCAAAGAGGAAATCAACGCCGCCGTGAAGGAAGCCGCCAATGGCGCCATGAAGGGCGTGCTGCAGTATGTCGACGAGCCCATCGTGAGCATCGACATCATCGACAACACCCACAGCAGCATCTTCGACAGCCTGCTGACTCAGGTGATGGACGGCAACTTCGTGAAGATCGTCAGCTGGTACGACAACGAGAAGGGCTACAGCACCCGCGTGGGTGACCTCGCCGCTAAACTGGCCAAACTTCTCTAACGTCCAGATATGCTGTTAGAAAATAAGACTGCAATCGTGACCGGTGCCACCCGTGGCATCGGTCACGCTATTGCTATACGGTTTGCCAAAGAGGGCTGCAACGTAGCTTTCTGCGGCCGCACGCGCAACGACAAGATGATTGCCGTCGAGCAGGAATTGACGGAACTGGGGGTGAAAGCCAAAGGTTATGCCGCCAATGTGGCCGAATATGCCTCGGCTCAGGAATTTGTAAAACAAGTACTCGCCGACTTCGGCAGCGTCGATATTCTCATCAACAACGCCGGCATCACCGACGACAGCGCCGTGAAGCGCATGACCGAAGAGCAGTTCGATCGCGTAGTGGGCACAAACCTCAAGAGCGTCTTCTGCATGACCAAGGCCATCCAACCCAGCATGTGGCGCCAGGGACACGGCTCCATCGTCAATATCGGCTCAGTGGTGGGTATTGCCGGTAACTACAATCAGGCCAACTATGCCGCCTCGAAGGCCGGCATCATCGGGTTCAGCAAGAGTTGTGCCAAAGAGTTTGCCGCAAGAAACATTCGCGTCAACGTCGTGGCCCCTGGATTTGTGGAGACCGAGATGACCGCCGACATACCCAAGGAACTCATGGACACATGGTGCAGCCGCATCCCCATGAAACGCCCGGGCACCCCCGACGAGGTAGCCCAGTGCTGCGTCTTCCTTGCCAGCGACATGTCCAGCTACATCACCAGCGTCGTGCTGCCCATGTGTGGAGGAATGGAAGATGCGTGAGAGAAATGAGAAATGAAAAATGAAAATTGAAAAATGAGAATGAAAATATTTGTCCCCGCTCCCCCTCCCTCCCTCTCACTCCTTCTGATTTTTCTCCTCGCCGCCTGCGGCGCTCCCCAACAACAGGCCGCCATCACCGATACCGTCACCGACGACTACGGCCGCACCGTCGTCGTACCGGCACAGCCGCAACGGGTGGTAAGCCTCTCCCCTGCCGTTACTGAAATCATGTTTGCCCTCGGCGCCGACGACATCCTCGTGGGTCGCACGGACTTCTGCGAGTACCCCGACGAGGCGTCGCAGATTCCCTCCATTGGCGGCATCAGCAACCTCAACATCGAGAAGATCCTCTCCCTCAAGCCCGACCTCGTCATCAGCGGCTCGATGGTGGGCAAGAAAGTCACCGACCAGATGGACGCCATGGGCACCCCCATGGTGTGCGTAATTGAGAAACCCAACTTCGAGGCGCTCTACGAAAACATCAAAGCCATTGGTCGCCTTGTTGGCAAAGAGCACGAGGCCGACATCATAGTGGATAGTTTAAAGTGGAAAGTGGAAAGATTGTTAGCCGACACTTCCCTTTCAACTCTCAACCCTCAACTCTCGTCTTGCTATTATGTGGTGGGATTCGGCCCCAGCGGCAACTTCACCGCCGGCGGCAACACCTTCATCAACGACATCATCCGCATGGCCGGCGGCCGCAACATCGCCGAAGGCATCGAGGGTTGGAGCTACAGCCTCGAAGCCCTGATGAAGGAAGACCCCGACTACATCATTGTGCGCCGTGAGGACAGCGCTGCCTTCTGTGGCATGAAACCCTACAACCGCCTCAGCGCCGTGCGCAACGGTCATGTGATAGGCATCGTTAGCGGTACCCTTGACCTCCAAGTGCCCCGCAATATCGACGCCGTCCTCTACCTCCGCCAACGCATGAACTGATTAGTTAAGCGGAATCAGCGTACTGACCTCTATATTGTTATTGGACTCCGTCTGGCCACCCACACGTGTGATGCCGCGCTGGGGTCCTTTCACGTCTGTGATAAGGGTCGTCGTCGAGCCGTCGGCCATGATGACGCTCTCGATGAAAGCACCCAATCCTCCATCGTAGTTGCAACCAGCCTCGAAGTTGAAGGCAGGCACCTGCGAGCGGTCGCACGTAACCTCTTCTGTCTGCTGGGTGGCGAGATTGTAGACGGTGAAGCTCTGCAGGCCGACATTGATATGCGGCTCATAGCAATAGCCTTCGGCGTCGAACATACTGTACTGGGGCCATCCGGCGGGCAACGTGCTCTCGGTAAGCTGGTAGGTGTTCGAGTTGAAGGTAAAGAGCGTCGTCCCGCTAAACCAAGAATAGTTTTCCTCGTCGCTGACATAGACGGTTGCGTACTGGTTGGGGGAGAAATAGCCCACGGCCACAGCTGTGGCGGTAGCCGGCGACGTACTGACGTCGACAAGGTAGATGCTGTCGGTGGTTGTAATATATTCGTTTCCTTCCCAAATCTCAATGTCGGCCGAGACGAAGAACTTGCCGCCGATGCAGCGCATCTCGGGCCGATAGTCGTTGCTTGGTATGCCCTGTATGGCGGGCAGGGTGCCGTCGGGGGCCATGATGGAGGCTACGTCGGGCGAGTTGCCATTATAGCAGATGGTGGTGCCCAGGTGGCCTTGGTTGTCGGTGACCGAGTAGCCGATATTGTAGTTGAGCACATTATAGACCGAGATGGTGCTTCCATTGTCGTGCAGTCGGGTGAGGCCGCCATAATAGGAGCCCGAGGCGAGGTAGATGTCGTCGCCCAGCTGGTTGATGAGACCCAGTTTGCGCAGACGGTCGCCCGTAAGGTCGCCGTCGACGGGCAACCCATTGCCGCCACCATAACCCACCATTCCCACGCTTCCGAGGCCGGGAACATTGACAGAGGTGATGGGGAACTTGACAATCACCTCGTTCAGGTCGAATATCTTGCCGTCACCCTTGCGGATGAGGAAGTTCTCGCCGAAATTCTGTTTGCTGTGGTTCACCATATCGCGGATGGCGTCCTGCATGCTCTCGCTGAAGCTGCTGTAGTCGTCGCACTCGTAACGGCAGCCCACAAGCCAGATGTACTTGTCGCCCACGGGAACCATCTGGTTGATTGTCAGCGTCAGCTTGCGGCTCAGCTCGGTCGCAACCCCGTCGTCGTCGCACTGGTATTCGTAGGCGACAACGGACAAATTGCCATTCTCATCCACGCTATAGAGATACTGCCGGCTACTACTATCCACCTTTGTATTATTCTGCCCACCGGCCAAAGCCAGATAATTGGCACCGTTGAGGTTGACACGGTCCATCTTGAAATTGTGGAAACGGTCTTCGTCACTGCACGCAACAACAAATACAGCCAATGCTGCCATACAAAACAGGCGGAATATGCTTTTCATGATTTGTTTGTGTTTAATGATTGTACTTTTGTTTCAATTTGCAAAAGTACAAACATTATTCCATTCCACAAAATATTTTTTTTCTATTTATTTAGATACAATATTTTTCCATAATGTACGTTATAATCCATTATGGATAAATTAAGCTATGCATTGGGCCACAATATTGGCCACCAACTGATTGGAATGGGCTTGAAAGAAAGCCTGAATGTGGAGGACTACGCTGCTGCTATCGCCGACGTGCTGCAAGGCCGCCAACCGAAGATGAGCCATGAAGAAGTTCATGAGGTCCTTGAACACTACTTCTCCGAACTCGAGGAACGTCAGCAGGCAGAAGCCGCCGAACGAGGCAAAGCTGCCAAAGGCGAGGGCGAAGCCTTCCTCAACCGAAACAAACTGCGTCCCGAAGTGAACACCACCCCCAGCGGTCTGCAGTACGAAGTGGTGAAAGAGGGCTCCGGCCGCCAACCCAAAGCCAGCGACACCGTGCGCTGCCACTATGAAGGCACCCTCATCGACGGCACAGTCTTCGACTCGAGCTACCGCCGCGGCATGCCTGCCGAATTCGGTCTCCGCCAAGTCATCAGCGGATGGACCGAGGGTGTACAGCTCATGAAAGAGGGCTCCATCTTCAAGTTCTACATTCCTTACAACCTCGCCTACGGCGAGCGCGGCGCCGGCGCCGACATCCCGCCCTATGCCGCCCTCATCTTCACTGTCGAACTAATCAACGTGCTGTAAAAAACACAGAAAGGCGCTCCCAACCGGGAGCGCCTTTTCTTTTTATACCCCAAAGAATTTTATTTCTTCTTGGCGACGGTTTTCTTAGCCGGAGCTTTGGCCTTGGGAGCGGCAACCTTGGCAGGAGCCTTCTTGGCGACAGCCTTGGAGGCGGCTTTCTTGGCGGCCACGGCGGGCTTGTAGGGGTTGTCCTCGTTGCTCACAAAAGGATAGAAGCAATTGCGGGCAGGATCGAAAGTCTCTTTGACAGCCTGCGGGCTGATCCAGCGCACAAGGTTTAGGTAGGAGCCAGCCTTGTCGTTAGTGCCGCTGGCACGGGCGCCGCCGAAGGGCTGCTGGCCCACCACGGCTCCCGTGGGCTTGTCGTTGTAGTAGATGTTGCCGGCCGAATACTTCAATATTTCGGCACCCTTGCGCAGAGCCATACGGTCGTTGGCAAAGATGGCTCCCGTGAGGGCATAGGGCGAAGTGGTGTCGCACAGGCGGCAGGTCTCCTCGTACTTGGCATCCTCATAGACATAGATGGTAATGATGGGTCCGAAAATCTCCTCGCACATCGACTTGTAGTCGGGCTTCTTGGCCAAGATAACCGTAGGTTCGACAAACCAGCCTTGACTCTTGTCGCCCTTGCCGCCGAAGACAATCTCGGCATCTTTGCTCTTCTTGGCGTGGTCGATATAGCGCATGCAATTGTCGAACGAAGCCTCGTCGATAACGGCATTGACGAAAGCGCTGAAGTCGCGCACATCGCCCATCTTAATCTCTTTCATCATCTTTCCGACGATATCCTTCACCTTGGGCCACAAGCTCTTGGGCACATAGGCACGGCTGGCGGCCGAACATTTCTGGCCTTGGAACTCGAAAGCGCCACGGACGATGGCAGTGGCCACCTGCTCAGGGTCGGCGCTTTTGTGCACCATGATGAAATCCTTGCCGCCGGTCTCGCCGACAATCTTCGGGTAGGTCTTGTAGTTGTCGATATTCTGACCGATGGCCTTCCAGAATCCCTTGAAGGTGCCGGTGCTGCCGGTGAAGTGGACACCCGCGAGGTTCTCGTCGGCGAAGGCCACCTTGCCGATGAGGGCGCCGCTGCCGGGGAGGAAATTCACCACGCCGTCGGGCAGGCCGGCTTCCTTGTAAATCTTCATCAGGATGTAGTTACTCAACAGCGCCGTCGTCGAGGGCTTCCAGATGCAGACGTTGCCCATCAAGGCAGGACTCAGGCAGAGATTGGAAGCGATGGAGGTGAAGTTGAACGGGGTGATGGCAAACACAAAGCCCTCCATGGCGCGGTAGTTCACATAATTCAGCGTGCCCTTGTCGCTGCAGGGCTGATCGCTGTAAATCTGGCTGGCATAGAAAGCGTTGTAGCGCAGGAAATCCACCAACTCACAGGCGCTGTCGATTTCAGCCTGCATGGTGGTCTTGCCCTGGCCGAGCATAGTGGCGGCATTGATGAGCCAGCGGTACTTGCCGCTGATGAGGGTGGCGATTTTCAGCATCACGCTGGCGCGGTCGATCCAGGGGGTGTCGGCCCATTCCTTCTGAGCCTTCATGGCGGCGGCAATGGCGGCCTTCACCTCTTTCTCGCCCACCTTGTGGTAGCGGGCCAGCACGTGGTGGTTCTCGGTGGGCATCACCACTTCGCCCATATTCTTGGTTCTCACCTCCTTGCCACCGATGATGGCGGGAATCTCGGTCACCTTGTTGTAGAGCTCGTCGAGGGCCTTGCGGATAGCGGTGCGCTCGGGGCTGCCGGGGGCGTAGCCAAGCACAGGTTCATTCTCGGGTTTCGGGAAAAGGTAAATGCTGTTGTTCATTTTTTGTAATGTTTTTAGTGGTTTAATTTTGGGTGCAAATATACGAAGAATTTCTTAATCAACAAAAAAAATGTTTCAACAGCTGTTGACAGAATAAAAAAAATGCTCATGACTCTAAATGAATCATGAGCATTTTTTTAACCTATTGCTCTTGAGGTTTCGCTACATTAGCACCACCACCTTCCTTGCCGGATGGCTGCCAATCTTAATCATGTAGGTACCGCTGGTAGAGACATCGAAACATATCTCTGTACCATAATCCTGCTTGGTGGCAACCATTCGTCCGTTGATGTCGAACAGCGTCACCGGGTTGCCGTCAGCTCCCTCGACAACAATCTGCCCATTGCTAACATACACCTTGGCATTCAGCGCATCCACACCGTCGATGCCCTCTGTGATATAAATAGTATCGTGAATGAATTGCGGAAGGTATATTGTATCATGCAGCCAAATGGTGTCTGTTTCTGTCAAAAATACCGTGTCGGTCAAAGTAATGTATGTTGTATCGTGAACTGGCACATCGATATACACGGAGTCATGTATTTCCAGTGTATCTTGATATGGAGTGCCGTTTGCATAGAAAATTGCCGTCAGCTGGACATCATCCACCACCGCGAAAGTGTATGGATTAAATGTCGAGCCATCGCTCCAATGTGAAAACTGGTATCCGCTATACGGGACAGCCACCACCGAGGCCGCAGCTCCATAGGGATAGTTGCCAAAACCAGTGCAAGTACCATGTGTAACGCTATCAACCTGAAGGCTTACGGTGAAAGTGTCAATGCCAAAGATTGCCATTCGTACAGCATCACTTGTAACGACAAATGGCCTGGGATTCTGTGTATTTCCATCGCTCCAACGCACAAAATGGTAGGGTGCCACCGCTGTGGCCGTCAGCACAGTGGTGTCTATATATTCAAACACGCCGCCACCACTGACAGAGCCGATAGTTGTGTCGGAACTCTGCACCTCTACAGAATAGCTGTTTTTAGCGAAACTGGCTATCAACACACTGTCCCTGTCAATCATCAGCGTGTCAGGGTTAGCCATACTACCATTGCTCCAACCGGTGAAATGATAGCCGTAATTGGCCACAGCTTGTATCACGGCACTAGAGTCGCACCGAACATCCTGCTGGTCGGCATCGAGAACAACATCCGCGGAACCCCAATCTGGAGCCGACGAGGAAACGGTCATAGATAAATTGACCGATGGCACAATATAAGTATGATTGGAACCAAAAGCAGACGAATAGGAGTGGTACGAGCCACATGGGATGTCAATCACAAGAGTATCCGGAGCTCCAGGAAACATATTAGCACCCACCGATGGGGCTACATCTGATTTGAAAATCAGAGAATCTAATGCATGGCAATTCCAGAATGTCAATCCGCCAATGCTAGCCACAGAAGCGCCAAAAGTAACCGACCTAAGGCTATAGCATTGTGAAAATGCCCCATAACCAACAGAAACAACAGCATCTGGCACAACAACAGAAATCAAAGATGTGTCGTTCTCAAAGATTCCTTGTTCTATAACAGTCAATGAGTCGGGTAGCACTATCGAGGTAATATTGAAACTGCCGGCAAACGCCTGCATTCCGATGGAAGTCACCGAGTTGGGTATAACCAACGATGTCAAACTGTCGCAGGCACTAAAGGCCCTGATCACAATAGTCCGTACTGTACTGGGTATCTGCACCGAACGCATGGTTGCATATTCAAATGCCTCATGCCCGATTGAGGTAACTGGATATTTCACGCCATCATACTCCACGCTGTCGGGAATAATCAAATCACCGGACAATGTGTTTCCGTAATTCGGGTAACTATAACTTTTCTTTACCACAGCAGCTTCGCCATCGGCAATATCAAAATACAATGTGTGTCCCGAGGAGGTAATTGAAGGATAACTGTATACTTGTGCCGACGCACAAATTGCCATTATCGAAAAAGCGAAAAAAAATAATCCGTGTTTCATGTCTTTTTTGCTTACTGCTTATACTTCACTCTCGTAAGCGACTGCAAAAATACGAATAAAATTCCAATCCACAAAAAATATTTTGACGAAGGGGCTATGTGCGGTAACAACCGGGGTGGGCCGAAGTACCCACGAGGACCATACCAAGTACCTACCAACACCCTACCAACTCCTACCATGGTAGGAGTTGATTAGGAGTTGGTAGGGCGTTGGTAGGTGGTTATCAGGTAGTTGGTGGCAGGGGGAGTTTTCAACGGTTTTTTGTTGATTTTTTGTTGACAACATTATTTTGCCAAACGGAGGAATGGGTGTATCTTTGCAGCATGAAACTTCCGGGAGAGACCTCGGATAAGTTCCTTGACATGAATTGTTTGCCATGGCTGCCACCCCACCGGGGCGGGCACCAAGAGGGAATCGCGTGAAAATCGCGAGCTGTCGCGCAACTGTGAACCTGTGAATACATTATTGTGTTCATCAGCCAAGCCAGACACCTGCCATGTGCAAGAACGATACATGCCGCTTTCGCGTCAAAAGCCGGCCGTCGAACCCACCACCCTCCTTCGGTCGCCTTTTGCTCGCACAATATTGAAATAAAGAATACAATATATATAATAAGCAAGCACCCATGGAGACCCACAGTTTCACCATCACCAAACGCGACGGGACGCAGGAACGCTTCTCGCTCGACAAGATTATGAACGCCATCATCAAAGCGTTCAACTCGCAGAAGGAGCCCATCGACCTGGGCAAACTGTCGAAGATTCTGTCCCTCATCGATATCCACGACGGCATTACCGTCGAGGAAATCCAGAACCAGGTGGAGGTGGCGTTGATGAAGGAGGGCTACTACAACGTGGCCAAGAGCTTCATCCTCTACCGCCAGCAACACACCGAGGACCGCGAGACGATGGAGAAGCTGCACTTCCTGAGCGACTATGTGGTAGCCGCCAACGCCGCCACAGGCTCGAAGTTCGACGCCAACGCCAACGTGGAGAACAAGAACATCGCCACCCTCATCGGCGAGCTGCCCAAAAGCGGCTTCATCCGCCTCAACCGCCGCCTGCTCACCGACCGCATCAAACAGATGTACGGCAAAGAGATGGCCGACCGCTACATCGACCTGCTGACGCACCATTTCATCTACAAGAACGACGAGACGTCGCTGGCAAACTACTGCGCCTCCATCACGATGTATCCCTGGCTGCTGGGCGGCACCACGAGCATCGGCGGCAACTCCACGGCTCCCACCAACCTCAAGAGCTACTGCGGCGGCTTCATCAACATGGTCTTCATGGTCTCCTCCATGCTGAGCGGCGCCTGCGCCACGCCCGAATTCCTGATGTACCTCAACTACTTCATCCAGAAAGATTACGGAAAGGACTACTGGCGCGAGCCCGACAAGGTGGTGGACCTCAGCCTCAAGCAACGCACCATAGACAAGGTCATCACCGACTGCTTCGAGCAGATTGTCTACTCGCTCAACCAACCCACCGGCGCCCGCAACTATCAGTCGGTGTTCTGGAACATAGCCTACTACGACGAGCCCTATTTCAAGAGCCTCTTCGGCGAGTTCCGATTCCCCGACGGCTCGGAACCCGACTGGGAGGGCCTGAAATGGCTGCAGAAACGCTTCATGAAGTGGTTCAACCAGGAGCGCACCAAGGCCGTGCTGACATTCCCTGTGGAGACTATGGCACTGCTCTACGACAAGAACGGCAAGTTCGTCGACCAAGACATGGCCGATTTCACCGCCGAGATGTACTCTGAAGGCCACTCCTTCTTCACCTATATCTCCGACAATGCCGACTCACTGAGCTCCTGCTGCCGCCTGCGCAACGAGATTACCGACAACGGCTTCAGTTACACGCTGGGCGCCGGCGGCGTCTCCACAGGCTCCAAGAGCGTGCTCACCATCAACCTCAACCGCTGCATCCAATACGCCGTCAACCACGGCCAGGACTACAAGGAATTCCTCACCGACATCATCGACCTCTGCCACAAGGTACAGCTGGCCTACAACGAGAACCTCAAGGACCTGCAGGCCCACGGCATGCTGCCGCTCTTCGACGCCGGATACATCAACATTGCCCGCCAGTACCTCACCATCGGTGTCAACGGCCTGGTGGAGGCCGCCGAATTCATGGGCATCCCCATCAACGACAACCCGCAGTACCGCGAGTTCGTACAGACGGTCCTCGGCCTCGTCGAGAAGAAAAACAAGGAATACCGCACCAAGGAGGTGATGTTCAACTGCGAGATGATCCCCGCCGAGAACGTGGGCGTGAAGCACGCCAAGTGGGACCGCGAGGACGGCTACTTCGTGCCGCGCGACTGCTACAACTCCTACTTCTACATCGTCGAAGACCAGTCGCTCACCGTCCTGGACAAATTCCGCCTGCACGGCGCCCCCTACATCGAACACCTCACCGGTGGTTCCGCTCTCCACTGCAACCTCGAGGAACACCTCACCCAGCAGCAGTACATGCAGCTGCTCGAGGTGGCCGCAAAAGAAGGCTGCAACTACTTCACATTCAACATCCCCAACACCATCTGCAACGATTGCGGCCACATCGACAAACGCTACCTGAAAGAGTGCCCCCACTGCCATTCAAAGAACGTCGACTACCTGACCCGCGTCATCGGCTACCTGCGCCGCGTCTCCAACTTCAGCAAACCTCGCCAGCAGGAAGCCGCCCGTCGCTACTACGCTACTATGAACTAATACTATGGTCGGCCATCGGCCTCAAAATCCTATAAAATTTGAGAAAGATTTTGAATGATTTTGAGTGAAGCGACCCCTAAAACCATGCTCAAATATACTAACACAGATATTGTCTTCCAAGAAATTCCCGACGAGGTGACGCTGGCCGTCAACCTCTCCGGATGCCCCTGCCACTGCCCGGGATGCCACTCGCCGCAGCTGTGGGGCGACATCGGAGAACCGTTGACCGACGAAGCCATCGACTGCATGCTCGAGCACCAGCCCGCGGGAGTGAGCTGTGTGGCCTTCATGGGGGGCGACGCCAATCCTGCCGAAATCAACCGCATCGCCTCACGCCTTAAACAGCGCCACCCCGGCCTGAAGACCGCCTGGTACAGCGGCCGCACGCTGCTGGCCAAAGAGGTGGACTTGAGCAATCTGGACTATGTCAAACTAGGACCTTACCTGAAACATCTCGGACCTCTCAAGTCGCCCAGCACCAACCAGCGCCTCTACCTTGTGCAGCACCGCCGCAACACCGAGCCCGGCAACATCCTCATGGACCTCACCCCTCGATTCTGGCACAACAAAACACCCAATAAGGGTTAAATCAAAAAGCTATACAAAGTCTTTAGCCCCTTTAGACTACTACAGAGGGCCGATATTCCTCGAAAGTCCGGTCATCGTAGAAGAACAAGATTTTCACCAGCCTGCGTCCGTCGTTCTTGTTTGGCGCAGGCTCATTCTCTTCATTCTCCCATGGCTCATCAATCACCTCTTCTCCAGAAGGTTCTGGCACATGCTCGGAGGCAGGGGCGGATAGGGGTGGATAGACAGGGGTAGGCGTGGGCTCCGTGAAAAGTGTAGGCTCATTTCCCATTTCTTCTTTCTTCATTCTTGACTCATCATTCTTCACTCCCATGTACATCTCGCCCTTGCCAAGGAGCAGCCAGTTGGCATCAATCTCTGGATAGCGACGGATGACCTTGCTGACAAATTCCAAACTCGGGTTGTTCCTGCCGCTCATGATATGCGACATTCCGGAGGGCTGAATCCCGATTTCCTCCGCAAACTGTTTTGCAGTGATATTTTTGGCCCTTAATATAAGATTTATCCTGTTTATCATAATCTTACATATGTAACATTCATATTTTCAAATTACAAATGTACATACATTTTTTGACTTGCGCAAATCATTTTTACAATATTACATTTGTAACACCTTACATAAATTAATCTATCTGTTTAAAAAATAATAATTAAAATATTGATATATAACATAATAATATTTTAAAAACATCATCATACATACTATTGCTTTAAAACAACAAAACACGTTATCTATTACTTAATACAATGCACACTATAGTATTTATTATTAACCATATTTAAGTGCAATTATATGATTTATTAATTCTTTTAACAAAAACTACAGATGTTCTGTGATTACAAATGTAATATATGTAAATTTGCTCAAAATTTACACTTGTACACTTGTAGAAGAGCATGATTTGAATTACATTTGTAATTCTTGAAATTTCGCTTCTAAGCGCCTATCTCGGTGCTTGGCTACCCGACGCTCCAGAATGTCGAGAAAGTTGCTCAGCGTCGATTTTCCCCTTTTTTCATTTCCATCAAAAAAATTCATTCTTTTACTATTTGTCCGGATACTCTTTCGGCATGCAATCCCTAAACCTTACATTCCGCTCCCCTACCCTATGCAACCCGAAAAGCCTTGGTCACGAAAACAATCGTACAGAAGGCACCTACGGAATCATTCTCTTGTCGTCAATCGGAAAAACACCATAACAATTAACTTAATAAATCTTAAATTGCTAACACCTATCATTGTCCTATCACTACCCTATCAACACCTACTGTGGTAGGAGTTGGTAGGGAGTTGGTAAGGAGTTGATAGGTAGTTCATACGAAGTCCATGCCAATGATATACTGACTGATACGTGTACCTACCGCATCGAAAACACATAAAAAAGCCCAGAGGCGGCTTTTCAGGCCGCCTCTGGGCTATGGATTTAAGTTAACATATGTCAAACGGCAGGTTTATCTCATTGTGCGGAGGAGAGATTTGTGGTCGTCGCTGACGCGGAAGCTCTCGAGGGCTTTCTGGATGGATTTGGCGCGGACCCAAGGGGTGAGGGTGTCGAGGATGGGGAGGGCGGCGTCCCACTGCTTGGCGAGGGCGGTGGCGAAGTACCAGGCCTGCATCATCTTTATGTAGTACTCCTCGCGGTCGACGGCGGCGACCCACCTGAGGTGTTCCGGCCGGAAGTCGGCATCGAGGAAGTGGCGCATCAAGGTGCCGATGCCGAAGCGGATGGTGTACTCGTGCTCCGAGGACATCCACTTCCTGATTCCCGGCAGGAGTTTCTCTTTGTGGCGTGCAAAGACGCGGGGTGCCAGCGCGTCGCAGACGGCCCAGTTGTCGATGTAGGGAAGGAAGCGTTCCGTTTCCTCAACGACAATCTCGTATTTTTTCCCTTCGCACAACAGGTAGGCGTGCAGCATATTCTCCTCGTGATATTGGTGGGGCAACTCCCCGAAAAACCCTGAAGTATTGTTTTTCAACTCTTTGGCAAGGGCTCGGAGCTGCGGTGAGCGCACGCCGATGAAGCGGTCGGGCGACACCGTGGGGATGAGCTTCGCCGAGAAGACTGCATATTTCTCGTCGCGCAGCGAGAAGAGTTTTTCCTGTATTGTCATAGCAGTTTCAGTATTTTTCCGCGGGTGTGTTTCACGCCGGCACCGAGTTCGGAGGGTTCCATCAACAGCAGGCATTGTTTCAGTTCGGCACAGAGCTCGGGGTAGTGACGACACTGGCAGTAGGCCAGTTTCATGCAGAGGGCTTTGACGCCGTAGGGCTCGTCGGGGATCATCATGTGCTCAATGCAAAAGTCGAGCAGGTCGGTGCGCACGTCGTCCCTCCCCCACTCCAGCCGTTCGAGCAGCACCATGGAGAGGCGCCGCAGCGGCACCTCCGGGGTGGTCACCGCCAACTGTACCAATCGCGCGCGATACATATTTATATATATAGTGTCTTCCTTGGGAAGGTGGGTCAACGCCCAGGCGGCATTGGAGGCTTCTTTCCCCTTGCCGGAGAGCATGGCGTTGAACAGCCGCTCGCGCACCCCGGCATCGTCGTGAGCGCTCTTTGCCAACGCTTTAATATCATCGATATGCATCACCATATTACTGCAAAGATACGAAAAAAAATAATAACGGCGAATTATTCCAAATTAGCGAACTGTTGCCGGCGACCTTGTGGAGCCCATAATTGCCCGAATGCCTGCATGGTTTGGAGCAATTCGATTCTTTCGTCGTTTTATAAAAAAAAAATTCGTATCTTTGCAGTCGGAAATCTAAAACACTTACGATATGAAAAACGCACAGATTATTAGCGGACACCGCATCGCGTCGGACCGCATCGCCACCCTCGGCGAGAACGAGATTTTTGTTTTCGGGAGCAACATCCAGGGTTCCCACGGCGGCGGAGCCGCCTGGTATGCCTACAAGAATTTCGGTGCCGAATGGGGTGTCGGCGAGGGTCTGACAGGGCGCACCTATGCGTTGCCCACCATGGAGGGCAAAGCCTCACTGCAACATGCCGTGGAGCATTTTATCGCCTGTGCCAAGGAACACCCCGAGCAGACTTTCCTCGTCACTGCCGTCGGTTGTGGCATAGCGGGCTATACACCCGACGAGGTGGCCCCCTTGTTCAAGGAAGCCACCTCGCTGGAAAACGTCTACCTGCCACAAGTGTTTTGGAACGTTCTCTAAAAATAGCCACTAAATGCAAAAAAAATGAAGAAAGTCTTTCTCCTCGGTGCAATAGTGTGTACTATTGGTATTATTTCTGCCTGTAAAGGAGATAAAAAAGAATCCCTTTATGAACGAGAGGCCAGGATTGAAGAAAAAGAAAATTCTCTTTTATGTAGAGAACTCCAGCTTCAAAGACTTATCTACGAATATTTTGCAACAACAGAACTTGATTCCATTCTTTATATTTTTCAAGAGGCAAAGTTCATCGGTGGCGAGGATTCACTACAATCTTTTTTGCAAAAGAACATCCATTACCCCAAAGAGGCCATTGATAATAAAATCGAAGGCAGAGTCTATGTCTCATTTATTGTTGAACAAGATGGAAGCATCAAAAATGTGCAGGTTGTACGAGACATCGGTTGCGGATGTGGTGATGAAGCTGTCCGAGTAGTCAATCTGATGCCTAAATGGAAACCTGCAATGTGGCAAAACAACGTGGTACGTCAACAGTATTATCTCCCCATTAAATTCTCACTACAAGAATAACGACAAAACATGAGGGGCGTTTCCGGTGGAAACGCCCCTCATGTTTTATATAATCAGAGACTACTCGTCCTTGTAGCCGGCAGCGATGCGGGCGCGTTTGCGCTCGATTTCGTCGAGGATGATCTTGCGGATGCGGAGGTTGGAGGGGGTGATTTCGAGGTACTCGTCCTCGCGGATGTACTCCATGGCCTCCTCGAGGCTCATCTTGATGGCGGGCGAGCAGGTGCTCTTGTCGTCGGCACTCTTGGAGCGCATGTTGGTGAGGTTCTTGGCGGTGACGACGTTGATGACGATGTCGTTGCCGGGGCGCAGACTCTCGCCGATGACCTCGCCGGCATAGACGTGGTCGCCCGGCTCGATGAAGAAGGGACCGCGGTCCTGGAGCTTGCTGATGCTGTAGGCCGTGGCCTCGCCGGTCTCCTTGGCGATGAGGGCACCGTATTTGTGGTCGTCCATGTCGCCTTTCCAAGGCTGGAACTCGAGGAAGCGGTGGGCGATGATAGCCTCGCCGTTGGTGGCGGTGAGGAGGGTGTTTCTCAAACCGATGATGCCGCGTGAGGGGATGGTGAAGTCGAGCTGCACGCGGTCGCCCTTTGTGTCGATGGTGCCCACCTCGCCTTTGCGGCGGGTGACGACATCGATTACCTTGGAGGAGAACTCCTCGGGCACCAAAACCGTCAGCTGCTCGATGGGCTCGCACTTCTGGCCGTCGATCTCACGGATGATGACCTTCGGCTGGCCCACCTGGAGCTCGTAGCCTTCACGACGCATGGTCTCGATGAGGACGGAGAGGTGCATGATGCCACGTCCGTAGACGAGCAGCGCGTCGGGCGAGCCAGTCTCCTCGATGCGCATGGCGAGGTTCTTCTCCAGTTCGGCGAAGAGGCGGTCGCGCAGGTGACGGCTGGTGACATACTTGCCTTCCTTGCCGAAGAAGGGCGAGTTGTTGATGGTAAAGAGCATAGACATGGTGGGCTCGTCGACTTTGATGGGAGGCAACGCCTCGGGGTTGTCGGCATCGCAGATGGTATCGCCGATCTCGAAAGCCACGTTCTTGTCGAGATCCATGAGTACGGCGCAGATCTCGCCGGCTTCGACGGGAGTCTTGATACGCTCTTTGCCGAGCCCTTCGAAGACGTAGAGTTCCTTGATTTTGGTCTTTATCATCGAGCCGTCGCGTTTGGCGAGGGTGATGCTCTGACCAGCCTGCAGCGTGCCGCGGTGGAGACGTCCCACAGCGATACGGCCGAGGTAAGAAGAGTAGTCGAGCGAAGAAATCATCATCTGGGTATTTCCTTCGTCGGTCTTGGGCTCGGGGATATGTTCAATGATGAGGTCCATGAGGTAGGAGATGTCCTCGGTGGGGGTGTTCCAATCCTCGCCCATCCAGCCCTGCTTGGCCGAGCCATAGGCGGTGGGGAACTCGAGCTGGTCGTTGTTGGCGCCGAGGTTGAACATCAGGTCGAAGACGGCCTCCTGCGTCAGCTCGGGGTCGCAGTTGGGCTTGTCTACCTTATTGACAACGACGATGGGCTTCAGACCCAGTTCGATGGCCTTCTGCAGCACAAAGCGGGTCTGCGGCATGGGGCCTTCGAAGGCGTCGACCACGAGGAGGACGCCGTCGGCCATGTTGAGCACACGCTCCACCTCGCCACCGAAGTCGCTGTGGCCGGGTGTGTCGATGATATTAATCTTGTAGCCTTTATAGCGGACACTGACATTCTTGGAAAGAATGGTGATGCCGCGTTCACGCTCGAGGTCGTTATTGTCGAGGATAAGTTCGCCGGTCTCCTGATTGTCACGGAAAAGCTTGGCCTGATGAAGCATGCGGTCGACCAAGGTGGTCTTGCCGTGGTCGACGTGAGCTATAATTGCAATATTTCTAATGTTTTGCATAGAAATGAACTGTTAAAAACGAATTGCAAAAATACGACTTTTTTAAGAATTGGCGAATATAATTTTACCGGACGACAATCTTGCGGGCAGCATTGTTGCCATAGCGGATGGTATAGACGCCGGCGGCCGGCAGGGTGAGCGACGACACTGGCGCCTCAAAGGTGGCGACAAGGCGTCCAACAACGTCATAGACCGTGACGGGCAGGCCCTGAGGATTGAACAGGGTGAGGGTGCGGCCGTCGAGAGAATAGCCCACGGCTTCGGAATCAGAATCGGGAATACCCACAGAAGGCATTTCCAGTACAAACTGCAGGCTGTCTACCATAATGATGGAACTCTGTGTCGCACCATAAGCACGTAACGCCAGTCGCACCGTGCGTCCGGCATAGGCCGAGAGGTTGACGGTAGTACCCGAAGTCATGGTGTTCGCTATTTCGTCGATGAGTACATTGGTAAAATCAGCGGTGTCGGTCGACCCCTCGGCCGCAGTAACAGACAGGCGTACGTCGCCAGTCAGCGATTGAACGTTGAATCGGAATCCCAGACCCGCGACGACCTTGATCGGCGGCGTGATAAGCCAATCGTCAGTATTGGCAAGAGAAATCACCGCTATTCTCGACATGATTGGCGCCCATTTCTCGCCGTCGCCGTCGCCATCGATGTTATACCAGCAGTTGGCATCCTCATCGACGGTCAGAACTGTGGGGAACTCGACAATGGTGTCGCAATCCATCGTTCTTTCGAAAATGGCCACGAGGGTTGTGTCGCTCACCAGATTCACCTGGCGGGGGTTGGCGGTGACACCGTCTTCCCATTGCGCGAAGACATAACCCCGCGCGGGATATGCGGTGACGGTGCGCATACCCGGCATGTGGCGTCCGGCACCTTCCACCGTGCCCCCACGTACATTGTCGGTCTTGAGGACAAGGGAATAAAACTGTCCGTTCGTCGGCAGACCGCCCAGGGCGTTCAGTTTACCCCAGCCCCAGATGTTGCTTCCGTTTTCGCCTATGACCCCTGTATACTCGTCTTGAAGTGCCGTAGCATGCATGATGGCACGGACAGAGTCAACATTGCGGACAGGGTTCTCCTGCAGCCACAGTGCCACCACACCGGCAGCGGCAGGCGACGCCATAGAGGTGCCACTCATGGTGGCAAAGTATTTCGTCTGGCCATTCCATATCACCGAGTCGAAAAGATATTCATTCGTCAGATAATCGGGATAATAAGAACTAACCGACGAGACTATTTCGGCTCCCGGGGTGGCAATGTCGGGTTTCGAGCGACCGTCGATAGTGGGACCGTGCGACGAGAAGTAGCTGATTGCGCCTTCAGGACACATAGTGTTAACATACGTGCTTCCATCGGGGCGACGCCATGCCTGACGGACATTGTAACTGCCCACCGAGATGACCGATGTGCCGTTGGTGCCAACACCGCCGATGGAATAATCGTCGTTGCCACGCACCGAAGCGGGATATTCTGAACGTGAGATGAAGTAGCCAGAAGAACACCACATGTGGGTATTGGCCGAATGCGAGCGCACCGTTAGCACCAAATACGGGAACCCTCGCTCCGACCGTGCTTTGTTCATTATTATTCTGGCATTCGCCCTATGGTTCAGCGGGTTGTCGGGAGTGATTGTCACAGTACACACGTAGGGGGTTCCGCTGGCAGAGTCGGCCAACACAAAGGAATAGGCGCTGTCCATGCCTGCCGCACAGTGCATTAGCGGCGAAGAGGCCACCGTCGTTCCGGAGGAGGCTCTGTAGAGGCTCATCTCCACGTCGAAAGTATTGCCCGTTTCGCCCCAGATGTCGACACCCATCTGGATATCGGCCGTGTCGGTCACGGTTATTATCGTCGACAGGGCGGTATCTGTATCCGAGAACTGACGGTGCAGGTGCACAGGCATGGTTCCATCATTGGAAGCCGAAGCGACAAGAACGATGCTGTCGGTATGAGCCGGCGCATTGAGATAGTTAGCGATGTTGGCGTCGATACCGGTGAGTCCGTCGTGCGAGCCCATCAAGTCGCCGAGGCTCATATTGATGACACAGGGCTTGCCCACAGAGCGTGCGTAGCGGTGGATATAGAGGATGGCGTTGTAGACGTCGGGGTCTTGAAGGGTTGTGCCCACGAGCACGAGGTCGGCGGCCGGAGCGATACCGCGATAATAGCGGCCGGAGGAATCGGGAGCGCCGCATCCGGCAGCCGTGCCGGCCACATGGGTACCGTGGGTATGAGCATAATTATCCTTGCGAGCGGCAAGGATGGCCTGGGGTGTAGCATATTCCGATCCGTAGAAAAACCCCTCCGGGGGGGTGCCCGAAGAGTCGAGCTGGCTCCACACTCGCTTGATTCTAAGCGTTGAACCGGTGGAATCCAAAAAAGAGGGGTGGCCAAAGTCGAAGCCCACGTCGATGATGCCCACCACCACGCCGGTGCCGTCGTAGCCCTGTGCCAAACCCTCGCCTCGATGGATATAGTCGGCAGCAAACTGGCCGCGAATGCGGTTGTTATGCAGCGTGTTCTTGTGGCCGAGGTCAATATAGCTGCAGAGACCCGAGGTGGCGAGCGCCTCGAAAGCGCCAACAGGGATGAGGACCGTCCACTGCCGGCCTTCGGAAACCACTTTCACCCCGAGGCGGTCTACGGCCTTTCTCCACTCTGCAACTTTTTTTCCATCTTTCACATCCACAGCGGGGATAACAAACGACGAGATGAAATCCTGTCCATCCACCTTCAGCATGGGGTGGTGGTCCAGATTGGGTTTGTCGCTGCGGAGCTGCAACAGCAGGGTAGCCGCTTCGGGCGAAAGACCATTGGCCGACATTGCAGTGTAGGAAACACAATCTTGAGCCAGCAAGGTTTGAGGCACTCCAATAGCAGCGGCGGCCGCCAAAAACATAACAAATACTGTACGAACAACTTGCATAATAAAAGTATTAATATCTAAAAATGCAAATATAAATAAAAATTACAAATTGAACACAAACCACATAAAAAATATATCCCCACCACCACCCTACCTCCGCCCTACCATCTCCTACCAGCGTCGGACTTGGTACGACGTTGATACGGACTTGGGTAGGAGTTGGGTAGGAGTTGGTAGGTACAGGGTACTGTTTATCAACCAGTTACGTGTATTTCTGTATAACATGAGGCTAAAACACAGCGTATTACCGGGAAATTTTAAATATTTTTAACATTATTTTGAAAATTTTTTTCGGGGGTGGTGTAGTTTTTTTTGATGTTTCTACGTTATTATATTCGTGAGAAACAAGGATCCATTCGAAGAGCTGCTCCATCGCTATCGAGGGTTGATTTTCACTCTCTGCAGTCGATTCAGACACAGAGGGTTGGATATCGACGACCTCATCCAGGAGGCATCAATAGCCCTCTGGCGCAACCGCGAGCGTCTGCTGGCCCTCGGCAGTGTGCAGCAGGCGGCACTGACATGGAAGATCGCCCGCAATGCGGTCATCGACGCCCTGCGGCGCACCGAAGACACCGACAGTCTGCCCGAAGGATACGACGAGCGCGCCGAGGAAAACGGCCTGCTTCAGGAGCTACACGAGCAGATATCGCACCTGGAAGAACCCGACCGGACGATAGTGAGGATGCAACTGGACGGATACAGCTACGAAGAGATAGGCAACGCACTGGAAATGACAGAGAAGAACGTTAGCGTGAGACTGGTGCGGACAAAGGAGAGATTGAGAAAAGCGATGGGGGTGAATAGTTAATAGATAAAAGATAATAGTTAAAAGTTAAGTTATATGATTGACGAGAAACGTTTTAATGAACTGTGGGAAAAGGCCGAAAGCGAGAAGTATGCGAAGGAGATGACGGCCGAATACCCCGCCTGGCGCACACGGACCCGCCGCGCGGCAAGCACCATGGCAGCCCTGGTACTGGTGGTGGCCGTGGCGCTGCCTCTAACCCTCTCGCCCGGCAGCTCCCGCGGCTACGAGAAGGTCTACTGCAACAACAAGGCCTTCAGCGACAGCCACTGGACCGAGATGGCCGACGCACTTCTGATGAGCTAACAATAAAGTTTAAGAGGAATAAATATTATTATGAAGAAATACATATTATATATTATAGTGCCGCTGATGCTGATGGCCGCCTGCACGTCGGGTCCCGCCGAAGGCAGCCTCTACCATCGGTATGCCGACCGCAAGGGGCTGTCGGTGGCCGAGGTCGACGGCTTCCAGCTGTGCGACACGGTGCGCGTCGACGTGGTGATGCTCCAGGCCGACAGCGACGAAGCTTGGCGGGAGATCCTTGTCGAACTGTCCATCAAGGATACCTCGGGCGTCACCAGCTGGCTGGGCGACATCGACGAGCCTGCACAACGCACCACGTGGGACGGTGCTCCCGTGTTCCGCGTCATCGCCTCGCACGACAAACACGCCATCGGATTCTACAAGCTCGAAAACGAAACGCAATACAATGCGCTACTGGACTACCAGCTGAACAAAATAAAATAATTGAACGAATAAAAAAAAGATAAATATTATGAAAAAAATATTGTTGGCCATAATGGGTCTGATTGGACTGACGGGACTTGTGAGTTGCGAAAAGGAAAACACCCACAGCGGAGACAATCAGAATCGCGACATTTTCTATACCGTCACCGAAGAGACAGGCTTCTCCAGTTTCTCCGGCACCACGGCGCACCTCACGACCGAGGCCGAATGGGACGCCCTGCTGGACCAGTTCTGCAACTACGCCCATGGGGGCAACCAGGTGACCTTCTGCGGCAACAACCACCCGCAGACCAAGGGCTCGACCTCCTCCACCGACACTCCCACCTCCATCAGCACCACCGACCGCGAGGAGCTCAAGACATGGATGAAAGAGATGGAACGCTTAGGCAAGACCGTCAACGTCTCCTACGACAACGGCACCGGCACCTGGAGCGGCCGCGCCTATGCCAACCTCGGACAGAACAACTCGCAGGAACCCCAGATGTATACCGGCACCCTCGATTTCGTCTCCACCCCCGTGCTGGAGGAGCCTCCGCTGGGCGGCTCGGTGTGGGCGATGCATGTGGGCAACGACAGCACACTCATCATCACTGTCCACGGCATGATGA
This sequence comes from uncultured Bacteroidota bacterium, assembly GCA_902771735.1. Classification (GTDB taxonomy): domain Bacteria; phylum Bacteroidota; class Bacteroidia; order Bacteroidales; family P3; genus Colimorpha. Next base: position 34,563 of record CACXXO010000002.1, on the reverse strand, counting down.
TATGGAATGAGAACGAGACTCCCACCGACGACATGGCACTGCTGATTGGTGCCGAGGTGATTCTCGAAGGCGTAGTCAACACCCACACCGACCTCAATGGCGAAACCTTCAAGACCCTCGACATCAACGTGGATGTGGAAGAGCAATAAAAACCAATGTTTTGTAAAGAAAAACAAAAAAAAATTTAATCCCATTGTAGTTTTTTGCCGAGTTGTTGCGTTCTTATAGTCGAAAAGAAAATCAAACAAACAAAATTAATAATCAAAATTTAAAACACAATTTATTATGAAGAAGAACATCCTTATCGCTGCCGTTGCAGCCCTGACCCTCTCCCTGACCGCCTGCCAGAAGGACGATGTCACTCCCGTCAACAATGGTGGCGAGAACACCAGCGCCCGTGTGAAGAGCACCGCCGACCTGCACAACACCGACTGGACCTACAGCGTGACCACCACCGAGCTCGTCAACGCCCTGATGGGTACCAACGTTCCCTGCATGGACAGCACCGCAGAAGAGACCTACACCTTCGGTCTGAACTTCGACGGCACCTACGCCCACTTCAGCTTCCCCGAGAACGTGATGGCCTTTGGCGGCGACGAGGGCGAACTGGACCAGATCAGCGGTGTCTCCTATGAGTATGAGTACGACGGCACCACCCACACCGGCTACCTGACTGTTGCTGCCGAGGATATGGACGGCGACGAGACCATCGCTCCCCTGCAGTTCACCTACGACGACGCCACCGACGTCATCACCTTCAACCTCCCCCTGTTCTATGCCGACGACAACACTCCCCTCACCCTCACCCTCAACTTCCACCGCAACTAAGAAACAGTAAATAAAATGAAAAAAAGCGCCTGCCGGTTGGCAGACGCTTTTTTTTTATACTTTTTTGAGGACGTTGTAATTTTTCGCCCTCGAATTACGTTATTATAGTGTGAAGGATACAGGAACGTTCAGTGAGATGATGCTCCGCTACCGCGGGTTGCTCTTCTCGGTATGCCGCCGCTATAGTGGTGACGGCATGGAGGTTGACGACCTGCTGCAAGAGACCATGCTGGCGCTGTGGAACCTTCGCGAACAGCTCTTTAGCATCACATTGGCCCCAAGACAGGCAGCATGGATATGGCGCGTGGCACGCAGCACCTGCATCGACCTGCGGCGCAAGAGAAGCAACGATCCCGCCCCGCTGCCCGACGACTACGATGTCCCCGAGGAAGACCACACGCTCCATGACGCCCTCCACGAACTGATAGCCCAACTGCCCGAACCCGACCGCACCATCGTGACGATGCACCTCGAGGGCTACGAATACAAAGAGATAGGCCACCGCATAGGCATGAACAAGAACAATGTAGGCGTCCGCCTGATGCGGATAAAAGAAAAACTGAGAGAACAATGGAACACAAAATGACATTCGACAGCATTTGGGAACAAGAGGAACGTCAGAGCTTGCAGCAGCGGCTGCGGCAGGACTACCCCACATGGCTGCGCCGTCGCCGGCAACGCCGCACGGCGTTAGCCAGTATCGCCGTACTGGCGGTCGCCGGATTATCAATTTTCAACTTTCAATCTTCAACATCAAAAGATTACGACTACGTCGCCTGCAACCGCAGCGGCATTGCCGAAGGCCACTGGGCCAAGGTAGCCTCGAACATCCTGACAATAGAGACATTATGAAACGTCTATTATTCATATTACTGCTGCCATTGGCATTTCTCTCCTGCTCGCGCGAGGTGGAGGAGGTGCCGCTGTACCGGCAGTATGCAGCACGGCAAGACCTTACGGTGGCGCAGGTGAAGGGATTCCAGCTCTGCGACACGGTGAAGACCGACGTGGTCATCCTCGTGGCCGACGACAGCGCCGCCTGGGCAAGCCTGAAAGAGGAGTTCGACATCCGCACCTCGGAGGGCGTCACAAGCTGGATGGGCAATATCGAGCAGCCTGCACAGCGTGTCAAACGCAGCATGCGCCCTGCCTGGCGTGCGATGGCCGTACACGACGAGAGGACCATCGCCTTCTACCGCATCGACACCGAGGAACAGCGCGAGGCGCTGCTGGACTATCAGATGAACAATCTAGAAAACAACAAATAAGGTATATGAAACACACAGTCAAACTTTTCACCCTGTTGGCCGCTGTGCTCATCTTTGCAGCCTGCAACAAAGACAAGGAGGAACTGCGCCAGGAGCGTGACATTGTCTACACCGTGGCGGAAGAGACCACCGCCGTCCACCTCACTACCGAGGCGGAATGGCAGCAGTTGCTCGACCACTTCTGCGACTATGCCGAAGGCGGCAGCAGCGTCACTTTCCGCAACGCCAAAAGTACCAACAAGAGTGCCACCAAGGAGGCCGTTACATACAGCACCACCGACCGCGAGGAGATGAAGCGCTGGATGGCACAGATGGAGGACGAGGGCATGACTGTCACCGTAACCTACGACCCCGCCACTGGCACCTGGAACGGCACTGCCTACGCCACCGCGCCATCCCCGACACCAGACCCACTGCCCACATTGGGCTGCGATGTGTTGACCTATGTCTGCGACGCTTCGCCCATGTGGCGCATCATACTCAGCGTCGACACTGCTAACCAGCTGATGTTCTTCACCGGCATGATGTACGACAGCATCAACACCTTCGTCGGCTACAACCTCATGGTGCCCGATGGCTTCTGTCGTTACAACTACTTCGACCCGCAGGATTCAGGTTATTACAACTACTACAACGACCGCGCGTTCATCTTCATCCAGAACCTTGACCAACCGAGCCAGGCCAACCACTACTGCCTGATTGGCAACTTCGACTTCTCGAGCAACGGCTTCACGTTGGAGTTTGAAGACTACGCTCCACAAGACCTCAACACCGTCATTTCTTTCCCATTTGTCCGCACCGATGAGTTCGGGCTGATGATGCACCGATGCGAGAGGTGCGACGTGCTGATTCACATGGGCTACGGCGAAGGGCAGAGCTATATCTTCCCGCGCTTCGACGGAGATTTTCCGTTTGAACATGGCAAGTTCACAATAACAGCAGTGGATGCCACGGCCAGCGACGGCTATGGGTACTTCCATGAGGTGTTCCGCCTGCGATACAGCATAACCGGTAGCGAACCCATATTCGGTACCTATTATACTGACGGAATATCCGAAGATTGGTATCCCTTGAACTATACCACGTCCGCCATGTGGCCTGCATACTTCCACTTCAAAAAATATTGAAATAACGACACCGAGGAACAGCGCAAGGCGCTGATGGATTACCAGATGAACAAATTAGATAGATAAAAAGATAAAACTAGTTACAATATGAAAACAGCCAAACTTTTCACATTGCTGGCCTTTGTCCTCACCCTTGCGGCCTGCAACAAAGACAAGGAGGAGCTGCGCCACGAGCGCGACATCGTCTATACCGTAGCGGAAGAGACCACCACCGTCCACCTCGCCACCGAGGCCGAGTGGCAGGCCCTGCTCGACCGCTTCTGCGACTACGCGGAAGAAGGCAGCGAAGTCACCTTCTACAACGCCAACCAGATAGCCACCAAGAGTGCCACCAAAGACGCCACCACCTTCAGCACCACCGACCGCGAGGAGATGAAGCGCTGGATGGCACAGATGGAGGACGAGGGCAAGACCGTCACCGTGACCTTCGACTCCAACACCGGCACATGGAATGGCACTGCCTACGCCACAGCGCCGCAACCGCAAGAGGGCGACTGCTACACAGGTGTATTGGTATACGTGCAGCAGGACTACTACAGCGACTACCAACAATACTCCTATTGGGGACTCAAGGTGAGTGAGGACTCGATATTTCGTCTGTCAAAGAATGGAGTCTTCCTCACCACCGACAACCCTCTTTCCATCGACGATACGGTATACCACATGGGCGAGACCGTCACCCTCTGCGGTGCGCTGAGCCTCTGCTGGGATGCCTTGAGCGACTATTTTGTGCTGGACCTCGATGGCAGGTCATATCCTTACGGGACACCGCCCATGCCTGTCTACTATGGCTACCTGAATGGATATAAACTGACGCTCACCCTCGACACGATGAACCACCGTATGTACTGCACCTCGACGCTGGGCGACCAGACTTGGCAGGGTACCATCGGCGGCGGCGTGTTCAGTTACAACGAGACCGGCGAGACCGACGGCCTCGGCAACCCCATCGTCATGGTTTACAACGACGCTTTGTCGACCGACGGCCATCCTTTCTCGATGGAGAGGACCAACAGCACAACGTTTGTTCTTCACGACCTTGGGTATTATTCCACAGACCAAAACCTCCACACCCTCGACGGGATAACCCTCCACCGCACATACTACTGCTGGGAGACATGGGTTTGCGACACCATGGGTTTCAACATCGTAATTCACCTCAACACCCAAGGGGATTATCATTACAGCACCGGCTTTTCCTCGGCACCGTTCTATGTCGACTGCCCTACGCCGTTTGAAGCCGGAGAGTTCCATCCTACAGGATTCAATAATGGTTGGGGTCCGATGACCTACACAGACACAGGCCGCGAGGTCGAATTCATAGCTGACCACATTGACCAAAACACGGTGAGTCTGACCCTTGCCGACGGGGCCTCCGGATGCCTCACAAGCTACGTATTCCATCGTATAATCAGAGCCGATTAATTGCGACTCTCCGGTTTAAACTTCCAATCCAAACCACAAAACCTACCGCCGGCCTGCCTATCACACGGCAGGCTGGCGTTTTATTCTGTATTGAGACACGCGACTGCCACCGAGACTGACAAAGTGTCAGCCGGTGGCAGTCGCTGGCAGTTTTATGGGGGTTGGCACGGTTGTTGATAACATTGGATGTCGCCGCGCTGAAGCACGGCGCACGGAACAAACGAAGTAAAACAAAAAAAACATAACAGTTATGACAAACATCAAACCTTTAGCAGACAGAGTCCTCGTGCGTCCCGCCGAGGCTGAACAGAAGACCGCCAGCGGCATCATCATCCCCGACACCGCCAAGGAGAAACCGCAGCGCGGCGAAGTCCTCGCCGTGGGCAAGGGCACCAAAGACCATGAGATGACCGTCAAGGTGGGCGACCAAGTCCTCTACGGCAAGTACAGCGGCACCGAAATCGAAATCGACGGCGAGAAGCTGATGATCATGAAAGAAAGCGACATCTACGCTATCATTTAATTTAAAGGTCGGCCTAAAGGCCTCAAAATCCTATAAAAATCAAATATAAAATTTTGAGAAAGATTTTGAAAGATTTTGAGCGAAGCGACCCAAAGAAGTTAATAAAAAAGAAAGGAACAATATTATGGCAAAACAGATAGTTTTCAATAATGACGCTCGCGAGCAGCTTCGCAAAGGCGTCGACGAGTTGGCAAATGCAGTAAAGGTGACCCTCGGCCCCAAAGGCCGCAATGTGGTTATCGACAAGAAGTTTGGTGCCCCGCAGGTGACCAAGGACGGTGTGACCGTCGCCAAGGAGATTGAGCTCGAGGACGGCATCCAGAACATGGGCGCCCAGATGGTAAAAGAGGTCGCCAGCAAGACCAACGACCAGGCAGGCGACGGTACCACCACCGCCACCGTGCTGGCTCAGGCCATCGTCAACACCGGCCTGAAGAACGTCACCGCCGGTGCCAATCCCATGGACCTCAAGCGCGGCATCGACAAGGCCGTTGCCGAGATCGTGAAGAGCATCAAGGAGCAGGCCCAGGAAGTGGGCGGCGACATCCAGAAGATCCGCCAGGTGGCCACCATCAGCGCCAACAACGACAGCGCCATCGGTGACATCATCGCCGAGGCCATGGAGAAAGTGACCAAGGACGGCGTCATCACCATCGAGAACGCCAAGGGCATCGACACCACCGTCAAGGTCGTCGAGGGTATGCAGTTCGACCGCGGCTACATCAGCCCCTACTTCGTCACCGACACCGAGAAGATGGAATGCAGCTACGACAACCCCTACATCCTCATCTACGACAAGAAGATCAGCACCATGAAGGACCTCCTGCCCGTGCTCGAGAAGGTCGTCAACACCGGCCGTCCGCTCCTCATCATCGCTGAGGACGTCGAGAGCGAGGCCCTGGCCACCCTCGTGGTCAACCGCCTGCGCGGCAGCCTGAAGATCGCCGCCGTCAAGGCCCCCGGCTTCGGCGACCGCCGCAAAGAGATGCTCGAAGACATCGCCATCCTCACCGGTGGCACCGTCATCAGCGAAGAGAAAGGCTATAAGCTCGAGGACGCCGACCTCAGCATGCTCGGCCAGAGCGAGAAAATCAGCATCGACAAGGACAACACCACCATCGTCAGCGGCAAGGGCAATAGCGACGCCATCAAGGCCCGCGTGGGTCAGATCAAAGCCCAGATCGAGAAGACCACCAGCGACTACGACCGCGAGAAGCTCCAGGAGCGCCTCGCCAAGCTGGCCGGCGGCGTGGCAGTCATCTACGTCGGCGCCGCTTCGGAGGTCGAGATGAAGGAGAAGAAAGACCGCTTCGACGACGCCCTGCACGCCACCCGCGCAGCTGTCGAAGAGGGCATCATCCCCGGTGGCGGCACCGCCCTCATCCGCGCCGCCCAGAAGCTCGAAGGCGTCAAGCCCGAGAACGAGGACGAGAAGCTCGGCATCGAAATCATCCGCCGCGCCGTCGAGGAGCCTCTGCGCATGATTGTCGAGAACGCCGGCCTCGAAGGTAGCGTCGTTGTCAATGAAGTCAAGAATGGCAAGGGCGACTACGGCTACAACGCCCGCGCCGAGAAGTACGAGAACCTCTTCCAGAGCGGCGTCATCGACCCCGCCAAGGTGACCCGTGTGGCCCTGGAGAACGCCGCCAGCATCGCCGGCATGCTCCTCACCACCGAGTGCGTCCTCTGCGACATCAAGGAACCCGAACCCGCAGCCCCCGCCAACCCCGGCATGGGCGGCATGGGTGGTATGTACTAAGCCGAAAGTTCCATTGAATAAAAAAAAGCGCTCGTTGAGCGCTTTTTTTTATTCAATCAGCTTGAACCGCATGCGCCAGACTTTGGCGTCGGTGTTGTAGTCGTGGGAGATAATCTTGAAGGGGGCTATCTCGGAGGTGTTCTGCACGTGGGTGCCGACACAGGCGCAGAGGTCGTAGTCGCCGATGCGCACCAGACGGAGCGTCTCGCTGGCGTCGTCGGGCAGCTTCCACAGGTCCACCTCGGGCGGCACCTCTCCCCTCTTCACAAACTCGTAGCTGACTGGCAGGTGCTGCGCTATCACCTCGTTCACCCTGCGTTCTATCTCCTTCACCTGCTCCTCCGTGGGGCAGGCGTCGAGCAGGTAGTCGCACTTGCTCTTCTTCCGTTCGATGTGTGCGTTCCTCGACCGCGGACAGCCGAACATCCGCACCATCGTCTGGTTCAAAATATGCTCCGCCGTATGCATCGGCGGATACTCCTCTTTATTATGAGCGTTTAAAACAGGTTCTTGTTCCATATTATTTTATGTGGTCATTTTTATCAAAATGGATTCTGCAGTTTGGAAGCAAGTCTTGTAAATGCTGCTTATATTCATCGGAAAATCGTTCTGATGATGGTTGCCAATTATCTATATGCAACACCTGTAGTTTCGTAAGATTCTTTATTTCTTCAGGGAGGCTGTCTATAGGATTGCTTCCTATTTCAAGGTACATCAGGTTCGTTAGATTACCTATTTCCTTAGGGAGACAGTGAAGTTGGTTCATATTGATGATGAGCACCCTCAGGTTGGTCATTTCTCCGATTTCGGGGCCTATATACTTCATCTTGTTTGAACAGAGGCTGAGGTAGAAGATGTTCTTCATTTGTGCCAGCATTGGCGGGAAGGTGTCAATATTATTCCCAAGAAGGTTGACAGACTCCAATTTGGTCAGTTCTGCCATTTCCGCAGGCAGCGAAGTCCATCCACGATTTTCAAAGTCAACACGAAGCACCTTGTCCTTGTGGCGAATGGCTTCTTTCAATTCTGTATATGAATCATAGCTCTGATTCCTACGGATATAGTCCCAATAGCTTTTGCCAAAGACAACAGATGCCTTAAAGCTATATTCATTTCCGTTGTTTATGTCGGTTCTTGTTCCTTCGATAGTCTTTCCTCCGTCGGTTTTTGTGCCTTTCCAAACAAATGCGATACTACCGTCTCGAAATTCTCCCATCTCAAAGGTTTTATCACGGTACTCTTTTCCTCCAAGACTATATGTGACACTCGGCAGCGTATCGTAGTAGTAAGAACCAACAATGGTGGAGTCCAACAATGTCATTAACGAGATGTTAATATTCGGGGATGTCCCATTAGAATCAACAAGTTGACCTTCATAGAGGAATGTCGGACAAAAGCCATTGTTTTTTGCTGCTTTGCTCCGCGAGGCACATCCTGCGAATAATATCAATGCCGTCAAAAAACATAGAACACCCCAATATGTTAAGGGCGTGCCAGTTCCTCCCGTATGCATCGGCGGGTACTCATCTTTATTATGAGCATTTAGTATCGGTGTTTCCATGCTGATATAACGGCGAATACGCAAATATATTTTGCCGTATAAGGATTTTTTCGTACCTTTGCAGCCAATTTATGGAAACGAATCCTCAGATAGAACTGGCGCGGCGCTATGTGGAGCAGACCGGCGTCAGCGTGTTCCTCACCGGCAAGGCGGGAACCGGCAAGACGACCTTCCTCCGCGAGGTGGCGGCCCACTGTCCCAAGCGCCACGCTATCGTGGCACCCACGGGCGTGGCGGCCATCAACGCCGGCGGCGTCACCATCCACTCCTTCTTCCAGCTTCCCTTCGACCCCTATCTGCCCGACATCAAAGAGTTGGTCACCGAATACCAGTTGCCCGAAAAGTTCAAATCCCTCAGCAAGACCAAACTCAACGTCATACGCACTCTGGAGCTGCTCATCATCGACGAAATCTCCATGGTGCGCGCCGACCTCCTTGACGCCATCGACATGGTCCTGCGGCGCTACCGCCGTTCTTCCCGTCCCTTCGGCGGTGTGCAGCTGCTGATGATTGGCGACGTCCACCAACTCTCGCCCGTGGTGACAGAGACCGAGCGTCCCTTCATGGAGAAGGTCTACCCCACCCCTTACTTTTTCGCCAGCAAGGCATTGCAGCGGATCCCCTATGTCACCATAGAGCTCACCACCGTCTACCGCCAACAGGACCAAGCCTTTGTCGACCTGCTCAACCATGTGCGCGACAACAACATCGACTCCGCCACCCTCCATGCCCTCAACGCCCGCGTCAGCACTCAAACAATCAAGCGATCAGGCAGTCAAGCAATAGTCCTTACCACCCACAACCGACAGGCCGACGCCATCAACCGCCGCCACATGGACGCCCTCAGTGGCCAGCGGCGCACCTTCGAGGCCATCCTCAAGGGCAACTACCCCGAAAAGTCGCTCCCCTGCGACCGCACCCTTGAGATCAAGGTCGGTGAACGCGTCATGTTCGTTAAAAACGATTCTTCCGGCGGCCATAGGTATTACAACGGCATGCTCGGCACCGTCACAGGTTTCTCCTACGACAACGACAATAACAAAGAGTATATCAAGGTGATTAATGACGACGGAGACCTCATCGAGGTGAACCGCGAGACGTGGGAGAGCCTGCGCTACAAGCTCAACGCCCACACCAACGAGATTGAACAGGAAGTGGAAGGCACCTTCTGCCAGTACCCCCTGCAGGCCGCCTGGGCGGTCACTATCCACAAGGCGCAGGGACTCACCTTCGACCGCGTCGTCATCGACGCCGCCGACGCCTTTGCCTTCGGACAGGTCTACGTGGCCCTCTCCCGCTGCCGCACCCTCGAAGGCCTCACCCTCTCCACCCCCTTGACCGCCAACGTGGCCTTCGAAGACCGTTCCGTCAGCCAGTTCGTCTGCAGCCAGCCCACCTTCGAACAAGCCTCCGAGGCCGCCACCGATTACGAGCGCCAATACCGGCTGGACAAACTCATGGAACTCTTCGGAATGGACGACCTGGTGAGCCTCGCCGAGCGCTTGCAAGAACAGTATTCCAAACTCAAAAACATCTATCCCGAACAACTAACAGCCCTTAACAATCATATCTCCAAAATTCTCGACCTTCAATCCGTCAGCGAAAAATTCAAATCCCAGCTGATGCGCCTCAATGAACAGCAGCAAAACGAACGCGCCCAACAGGGAGCCGAATACTACCTCTCACAACTTTCACCTTTCAACTCTCTCCTTTCATCTCTCCTCGAGGTGGAAATAGACAACAAAGAAACCAGGAAGAACGTCGACCAATCAGGCAAGGATCTTACTGAGGCCCTGAAAGTCAAAATCGCCTGCCTCCACACCGTCAAAGAAAAAGGCTACAGCGTGCAGGGCGTGCAGAAAGCGAAGGTGGAAGTAATGATAGGGCAAGAGAAGAATACCTCAAAGAATTCAAAACCTCTCAAACTGGCAGGCGCCGAAGACATCAACCCCGACCTCGCCACCCTCATCCGCCAGTGGCGCGCCGCAAAAGCCAAAGAGGAGCATGTGCCTGCCTACAACATTCTCCAGCAAAAAGCACTCCACTCCATCGCCTCCAACATGCCGCGCACCATTGCGGAACTCAAGAAGCAACTCGGTGTAGGACCCAAGACCGTCGAAAAATACGGCATCGAACTCCTCTCCATTGTCGCCGAATATCTTGACAGCGGCCAACAGTTCGATGAGCCCGACCTATAATCTGCAAATTTTTTTTGCCATATCACTGAAAGTTTGTACTTTTGCATTTTGTATTTGAAAACAATAATTAATAAACAATAAAATGAAGAAAACATTGTTAAGCATTGCCACTGTGGCTGTTATCGCCACCGGTTGTCAGCAGAAGAACACCCTCACCTCGGGTATCGATCCTGACAATTTCGACACCACCGCCCGCCTCGAGGACGATTTCTACCAGTTTGCCTGCGGCGGCTGGATGGCCAAAAATCCCCTCGACGCCGAACACTCGCGCTACGGCGCCTTCGACGTCCTCCACGAGAACGCCCAGAAAAACATCAACGACATCATCGACTCCGTCTCCAAGGCCAAAAACGACAAAGGCTCCTTGGCCGACAAGATTGCCACCCTCTACAACCTCGGCATGGACAGCGCCAAGCTCCAGGCCGACGGCGTCGCTCCCCTCACCCCCTTCCTTGAGGAAATCAACAACGTGAAGACCCGCGACGACGCCTGGCAGGAGATGCTCCGCATGCATAAGCGCGGCAACACCGTCCTCTTCGGCGTCTTCGGCGAGGCCGACAAGGACGACGCCAACATGTGCATCGCCTGGGCCTACCAGAGTGGTCTCGGCCTCGGCGACCGCGACTACTACACTGAGGACAAAGGCAAGAACAAAGAGTTCCGTGCCGGCTATGTCGACATGATGACCAAGCTCTTCTCCATGAGCGGCTATGACAAGCTCTGCGGCAAGAGCGCCGACAAGCTTGCCCAGACCGTCATGGCCTTTGAGACCCGTCTCGCCAAATCCATGAACACCAAGCTCCAGAACCGTGACCCGCAGGCCACCTTCAACCGCTACACCCTCGACGAGGCCAAAACCCTTGCCCCCAACATCGACTGGCAGGGCTACTTCTCCGCAATGAACATCCTCGACGACATGAAAACCTTCAACATCGCACAGCCCAAATATTTCGAGGAAGTGAACCGCGTCCTGAAAGACACCGACGTCGAGACCCTCAAGGCCTACTTCGCCTGGCACGAAATCCTCGGCGCCGCCAGCTACCTCAGCGACGACTTCGTCAACGCCAAGTTCGCCTTCTTCGGCACCCAGATGAGCGGCATCGAGCAGAACCGTCCCCGCTGGAAACGCGTCACCTCCACCGTCGACGGCGCCCTCGGCGAGGCCCTCGGCAAACTCTATGTCGACAAATTCTTCCCCGCCGAAGCCAAACAGCGCATGGAAACCCTCGTCCAGAACCTCATCGAAGCCCTCGGCCAGCGCATCGACATGGCTGCCTGGATGACCGACGCCACCAAGGCCAACGCCCACAAGAAACTCAGCACCATCTATGTCAAGATCGGTTACCCCAACAAGTGGCGCGACTATAGCAAACTCGACATCCTGAACGACAGCTACTATGCCAACGTTGTCCGCAGCAACGAGTTCGACATGGACTACATGTTCAGCAAGATCAACAAACCCGTCGACAAGGACGAGTGGCTCATGACCCCCCAGACCGTCAACGCCTACTACAACCCCACCACCAACGAAATCTGCTTCCCCGCCGCCATCCTCCAGCCCCCCTTCTTCAACATGGAGGCTGACGAGGCTGCCAACTACGGCGCCATCGGCGTCGTCATCGGCCACGAGCTGACCCACGGCTTCGACGACCAGGGCCGCCAGTACGACGAAAAGGGCAACCTCAACGACTGGTGGACCGAAGAGGACGCCAAGAACTTCGACAACAACAAGCAGGCCCTCATCGACGCCTTCAGCGCTGTCAAGGTCCTCGACGATGCCGGCAACGGCGAACCTCTCTACGGCAACGGCCAGCTGACCCTCGGCGAGAACATCGCCGACAACGGCGGCCTCCACGTCAGCTACCTCGCCATGCAGAACGCAATAGCCAAGAATCAGGTCAACAAGGAGAAGATGGACAACTTCACCCCCGAGCAGCGCTTCTTCCTGGCCTACGCCGCTGTGTGGGCTTCCAACATCAACAACGAGGGCATCCTCAACCTCACCCAGAACGACGTCCACTCCCTGGGCCGCAACCGCGTCAACGTTGCCCTGCCGCAGGTGACCGAGTTCATCGAGGCCTTCGGCATCAAGGAAGGCGACGGCATGTGGCTCGCTCCCGAGAAACGCGTCGTGCTCTGGTAGCCATCGCCAAAAAAAATGTTAAAAAACGCTCCGCACCCCGGAGCGTTTTTTTTAACATTTACCCCCTACCATGGCCATATCATGGCCCTACCAACTCCCTACCAACTCCTACTGTGGTAGGAGTTGGTAGGGAGTTGGTAGGGAGTTGATAGGTAGTTAATACTTGGTTGTCAGTAGTTTGTGTTTTATTCGGCCGAAAGAGCAATAAAATGCCCTTTTTAGCGTTACAAATGTTAAAATAAAAAATGCCATGGAAAAAAAGACGACAATCGGCGATGTGGTAGCCTTTCTCGACGAGAGGTTCCGACCGGAGCTACAGGAAGAGTACGACAACGCGGGATTCCTCGTTGGAGAGCGGGATGCGGAATACCGAGGGACGATAGTGGCCTTGGACGTGACGAGGGAGGTTGTGGAGGAGGCTGTGGAGACGGGAGCCAACCTGATAGTGACGCACCATCCGATGATTTTCAGAGGGATGAAGCGCATCACGGACAGCACGGAGGCTGGGCGCATGGTGATGAGGCTGGTGCGCGAAGGGATAGGAGTCTATGCCGCCCACACAAACCTCGACAACGTGCCGTGGGGAGTGAACGGGGTGCTGGCGGAGAAACTGGGCTTGCAGCACTGCCGGATTCTGAAGAAGATGGACGACGAGAACGGAGCCGGCATGGTGGGGGACCTGAAGAGGAGGGTGAAAGCCGACGTGTTCTTGAGGAGGGTGAAAGAGGTGACGGGGCAGGGGTTGATACGGACGTCGGCACACGATGGGGAGAGACGCATCTCACGCGTAGCGATATGCGGCGGCGCCGGGAGTTTCCTTATCGGCGAGGCTATGGCTGCAGGTGCCGACCTCTACCTGACGGCGGACCTGAAATACCACGACTTCGAGCGCCCCGAGGGAGGAATGATTCTGGCCGACGGGGGGCACTACGAGACGGAACAGTTTGCAAAAGAAATAATTTATAGCGCCATATCAGAAAAATTTAGTAACTTTGCATGCCGAATTTCCCGGAGACAGGGAAGCCTTGTGCAGTATATCTGATTGGAAATTAGGGATTAGGAAAAAGAATAAGAATTATAATAATATATAAAAATGGCAAAGAAAGTCAGTACGAAGAAAGTGGAGGAGCTTGTGGAGGCTCCCGTAATCCTGCGTCCCGAAGTGGACCTGGCCATCGAGAAGCGCCTCGTGGCGCTCTATACGCTGCAGAGCGTGGACAGTGAGATTGACAAGATAGAACAGATCAGGGGCGAGCTGCCGCAGGCCGTGCAGGACTTGGAGGACGAGATTGCGGGACTGAACACCCGTATCGAGAACTTCATGAACGACATCAAGGAGACCGAAGCCGCCAACAAGAACCGCAACACGGAAATTGCCGACCACGAGGAGCAGATCAAGAAGTACAAAAAGCAGCAAGACAACGTGAGGAACAACCGCGAATATGAGTCGCTTGCAAAGGAGATTGAGTTCCAAAACCTCGAGATCCAGCTTTGCGAGCGGAAAAACAAGGAGGGTGCAGCGAAAGTCAAAGAGCTGAAAGAACACATAGCGACGGCAAAGCGGCTGGTGGAAAGCCGTGGGAAAGACCTCGATGCGAAACGCGAGGAGTTGACGTCGATTATCACCGAGACCGAGAAGGACGAGAAACGCCTGCGCGAGAAGTCGAAGGAACAGGAACAGTTTATCGACGAACGCTACCTGACGGCCTACAAGCGCATCCGCGGTGCGGCGCGCAACGGGCTGGCGGTGGTGACCATTGACCGCGACTCGTGCGGCGGCTGCTTCAGCAACATCCCTCCCCAGCGCCAGATGGAAATCAAGATGCACAAGAAAGTCATCGTCTGCGAAAACTGCGGTCGCATCCTCGTCGACGACGACATCGCCGAGAAAGCCAAAGCTCAACTGGAAAAATAAAACCAAGGATCTTAAAGACCCTAAAGCCCTTAAAACCCTAAAAAAACTTCAACCTAATGACTTACACATTCAATCCCGAAGAGAAACTCACCCTGGACAAAATCCAGGAAATAATCGATAAAAAGATGACCCTCGCCCTGGGCGAGGAGGCCAAACGCCGCATAGAGAAATGCCGCAACTACCTCAACCAGAAGATGGAGACGCAGAAAGTGCCCATCTATGGAGTCACCACCGGTTTCGGCAGCCTGTGCAACATCAGCATCAGCAAAGAACAACTCTCGCAACTGCAGAAGAACCTCGTGATGAGCCACGCTTGCGGCGTGGGCGACGAGGTGCCGCAGGAGGTGGTCCGTCTCATGCTGCTGCTCAAAGCCCAGAACTTCTGCTTCGGTTACAGCGGCGCCCAGCTCCAAACCGTGCAGCGTCTCATCGACTGCTACAACGACGACATCCTGCCCGTGGTCTACCAGCAGGGCAGCCTCGGTGCCAGCGGCGACCTCTGCCCCCTGGCCAACCTCATGCTCCCCGCCATCCTCGGCATGGGCGACGTGTACTACAAAGGCCGTCGCTGCGACGTGAAGGAAGTCTATGCCGAGAAAGGCTGGCAGCCCATCGAGCTCCAGAGCAAGGAGGGTCTCGCCCTCCTCAACGGCACCCAGTTCATGAGCTCCTTCGCCGTCTGGTCCCTCCTCAAGGCCCGCCGACTCAGCCGCCAGGCCGACATGATCCTCTCCCTCAGCCTCGACGCTTTCGACGGCCGCATCGAGCCCTTCTACGAGAGTCTCCACATGGTGCGCCCCCACAAGGGTCAGCTCGAAACCGCCGCCGCCGTCCGCGAGATGCTGGAGGGCAGCGAGATTATCCGTCGCCACAAAGAGCACGTTCAGGACCCCTACTCCTTCCGCTGCGCTCCGCAGGTCCACGGTGCCGCAAAAGACACCATCCGCTATGTTGCCTCGGTCGTTGAGACCGAAATCAACTCGACCACCGACAACCCCATCGTGCTGCCCGACGAGGACATGGTAATCAGTGGCGGCCACTTCCATGGCGAGCCTCTGGCTATGGTGCTCGACTTCCTGGCTATCGCCGTCGCCGAACTCGGCGCCATCTCCGAGCGTCGCACCTACCAGCTCATCGACGCCAAACGCGGCCTGCCCTCCTTCCTCGTGGCTAAGCCCGGCCTCAACAGCGGCTTCATGATTCCGCAGTATGCCGCCGCCAGCATCGTCAGCCAGAGCAAGCAGCTCTGCACGCCCTGCTCGGTCGACAGCATCACCAGCAGCCAGAACCAGGAAGACCTCGTCAGCATGGGTGGCAACGCCGCCACGAAGTGCTACAAGGTGTGCGAGAACACTGAGCGCGTGCTGGCCATTGAAATCTTCAACGCCGCCCAGGCCCTCGACTTCCGTCACCAGGAAGGTCTCAAGAGCAGCCCCAAGGTGGAGAAGATGGTCGCCGACTACCGCAAATGCGTCAACTTCGTCGACATCGACGAGATCATGTACAAGCACATCCACAGCAGCGTCAAGTTCCTTCAGGAAATGGCTATGTAAGACAATGATATAAAAAAAAATAATAAGGCCACCTCGTTGAGGTGGCCTTATTATTTAGCGTCAGTTTTTATTAAGGGTTGCTGTCGAGGGTGGTGAGGAAGAAATCGCAGGAGGCCACATACCAGGTCTGCACCCTGGCGTCGCGCCAGATAGAGCGGTCCGGAGCGTGCGCCATCAGGCGGCAACCAGCGCCATAACGGTAGGAGAAGTGGTTGTCGGGACTGGCGGCAAAGAGGATGAAGGCTCGGTGGTTGCCGGTGGGGAACCCGGAGGGATGGCAGGAGAAACGCATCGACTGGTGCGGGGACAGCGATGTCGAGGTCTCGTAGAGGTATTCACGGTTGAAGATGAAGAAAGGGTTGTTTGAATTCATCTGCTGCTCGTCCAACACATAGAGTCTGAATGTCGTGCTGCCGCTATAGAGCGGCTTGTCGCTGTAGGACTGGAAGTTGAAGAAAGGGCGGCGCTTGTTCTCGGGAGCTTTCTCGTAGATGGGCTTGTCGTAGCCGACATAGAAGAGGCGTCCGAGGGAATCGCCCGTGCGGTAGACGTTGACCACGGGGTATGCCAGGAGGTAGGCGTCGTCTAGGATGTCGATGTGGAGTTCCGCCTCGATGCCATAGTGGGAAACAGGGAAACGCAGCGAGAGGGTGTCGCCATCAACGCGGAAGAGAATCCTGCAGGAGTCCTGCAGGGGCAGGCGGCGGTCGACGCGGCGGGTAACAGAGTAAGCGCTATAGTTCTTGTCGCGCCTCACGGAGGGCGTAGAGGTGCGCAGAATGGTGCTGAGGAGGGTATCGGCCTCGCCCCGGACATCGTACAGGATCACCTCTACCGGCAGCGGCTCCGTCGGGCGGTCGGCCTGCAGTTTGAACGTGAATGGCACCTCCTGTGCATACACACCGACGGTCAGCATCAAAGCCAGGATACAGGACATTTTTTTCATAATGGGTCTATGGGTTGAGGGTGTGCTTCATTATCCGCTCGTAGCCGTAGAAGTTCTTGCGACTGCCGTCGGTAAAGTGGAAGGTGACGGAGGTGACACGCATGTATTTGATGCGGCCGCGGTCGTCCCAGAAGAGTTCGTCGAAGGTGTACTGCGCAGGAGAGCCTGCACGAATGGGACCCATACAGCGTACCGTGCGCACGTCGCGGTTGAACTGGTCTTTCTGCACATGGCCTTTGGCATTGACGGGGGCAACGGTGATCTCCACCTTGGTGATGTCCTTCTGCCAGCAGTTGTAGAAGTTGAATTCAAGGCCGAACATGTAGTCGCTGCGGGCGGTGTTGACGCTCATAAGGAATATCTCGTCGCGATTCATCTTGTCCTTGGTGGCCTGCACATGGGCCATGAGGCGCTCTTCGGCAAGGGCCAGCGAGTCGCGCTGGAGCACCACCGTGATGCTGTCGGCCTGCCGCCCATAGAGCGCGCTCACCCGGTCCAGGGAGTCCAGCTGCTGCTGGAGCTGGAGTTGCCGCTCCTCTTCCTGCTGTCGGCGCAGCGCCATCCGCTCTTCGTAGGCCTGCAGTCCTTCTACGGTGGTGAAGGCTCCCCATTCGGCCAATCGCTGGAGCGCCGCCAGGGTGAGGGTCTGACGCTCCGGGGTGTTGGTGCGGACGCTGAAGACCACGGGCCACTCCGTCGAGGGCTGATAGCGGTAGCCAAGCCATACAAGAGGGACAAACTGGCCGTAGCGGTGGTCCGTGGTGTCCACTCCCAAGAGGGTGCCGTTGTCCATGCCTATATAGGCCCACTCCTGGAGGGTGCAGTAGCGCTGGCGCCAGTAGCGGTCGGAGACAAGGTAGGGGAGCATTTCGGTGGCCAGCCGTTCAGGCAACGCCACGTCTATGCTGTCGGCCTGAAGTCGCAGCGTGCGTTTGCCTGCGCGCTCGCCGCCGACGCTGAGTCGGTAGAGTTGGTTGTACCTCAGCCGCACAGGCCCCGTCATCTTCTCTATCTGCTTCTTCAGCGCATGCGGCGGCTCAATGAGATAGGCGTCGTCGAGGTGGGCGTCGTCAAGGGTGGTGTAGTTCCACGACTGTTGCGCCCGCGCGGCGTTGTGCGAGAAGAGGAGCACTCCGGTAAGGATGATTATTCCAAGCCGCAAGAAACATGTCCATTCTTTATTTCTTAATGCCCTCATAGTCACTATAATGCCATTAATCCGTAACTCATAACCTATAACTGCAAAAAAACTAATGTGCCTCCAGCCAGTTCTCCCCAACATCGATGCCCACTTCTATGTCTATCCCCGGCAAGGGCAGCGCCTGCTTCATCTCGCGAGCCACTATCTGGCGCACCAGTGCCTCTTCGGGACGGTAGAGGTCGAAGACGAGTTCATCGTGGACTTGGAGGATGATGCGGGTGCGGAGGTTCTGTCGAAGGAGGGAAGCATGGATGCGGACCATGGCGAGTTTGATCATGTCGGCCGAGGTGCCCTGGATGGGCATGTTGACGGCGTTGCGTTCGGCGAAGGCGCGTGCAGAGGCGTTGCGGGAGTTGATGTCGGGGAGGTAGCGACGACGGCCCAGGAGGGTCTGGGCGTATCCGTTGCGGCGTGCGGTGTCAACGCATTGGTCGATGAAGCGACGGATGTCGGGGTACTGGGCGAAATATTCGTTGATGAGGGAGGCTGCTTCTTTGCGAGGGATGGAGAGTTGCTCGCTGAGGCCGAAGGGGGAGATGCCATAGACGATGCCGAAGTTGACACTCTTGGCGTTGCGACGCTGGTCTTTGGTGACGTCGGAGATGGGAACGTGATAGATCTTGGCAGCGGTGGCGGCATGGATGTCGAGTCCGTTGGCGAAGGCTTCGAGCATGTGGCGGTCGGCAGCGAGGGAAGCGATGATGCGGAGTTCGATCTGGGAGTAGTCGGCGGCGAGGATGAGGTGGTCGCTGTCGGCGGGTACGAAGGCACGGCGGATTTCGCGTCCACGTTCGGTACGGATGGGGATGTTCTGGAGGTTGGGGTTGGAGGAGGAGAGGCGACCGGTGGCGGTGACGGTTTGGTTGTAGACGGTGTGGAGACGACCAGTGGCGGGATTGATGAGCCGTGGGAAGGAGTCGAGATAGGTGCCGACAAGTTTGGAGATGGAACGATAATCAAGGATAAGAGGGATGATGGGATGCGAGGGGGCAAGTTTAGTGAGGACATCCTCGGCAGTGGAGTATTGCTTGGTGGGGGTGAGTGGCGGCTTGGAGGTGACTTTGAGTTTTTCATAGAGCACCTCGCCAAGCTGTTTGGGAGAACTGATGTTGAAACTCTCACCAGCGAGACTATATATTTTTTCTTCAATGGCAGTACGTTCGGCGGTGAGTTGACGTGAATATTGGCGGAGAGCATCGACATCGATACGGACGCCTTCTTTTTCCATGTCGATAAGGACGTCGACAAGCGGAAGTTCTACGTCGCGATAGAGTTTTTCGAGCTGCTCGTCTTTAAGGCGAGCGACCATGAGGGGATAGAGTTGCCAGAGGGCAGCGGCTTGTGCAATACGACCTTCGGGTTCGAACCCCAAGATGGCGGAACAGATAAAGTCGAGGGTGTGACGCATTTCGGCATCGATGAGGTAATGGGCGAGCTGGACGTCGAAGATTTCCCCACAGAGAGTGATGTCGAGTTCAGCGAGGATGTATTTGAGATTTTTGAGGTCGAAACAGAGTTTGATGGTTGATGGGTTGTTGAGGACGCGGGCGAGCCGAGGAATGTCAATATCGGCGACTTTGGCGAGCCATACGGAGTCGGCGTCAGTGCTAAGAACGAAATTGGGGCCATCGACAAGAATGGCCACATCTTTGTTGCAGAGACCGTCAAGGACTTCGGCAGAGAGAGCAGCCTGATGGACAAGAGGGGCTTGGTTGGACGATGGCGCCAAGTCGAACAATGTCGGGGCTATCGTTTTGTGAGGAGTGTTAGTAGCATTCGTATTTCCCCACGCTACAGCTTTGGCGGGGTCCTTGACAGTGAGGTCAGTGAAGACTTTTTTTGCAAACTGACGGAATTCGAGTTCGTCGGTAATGGCTTTAAGCTGCTGATAGTCGGGTTCCTCGAGTTGGAGTTTTTCTTCCTCGAAGGCGATAGGTGCATCGAGGCGGATGGTAGCCAGATGTTTGGAGAATAAAGCTTGTTCGGCATGTTCGTGGACGAGGAGGCGCATTTTTTCGTTCTTAATTTCGTCGGCATGAGCGACCATTTGCTCGATGCTGCCAAACTGGTCGATGAGTTTTTTTGCGGTCTTCTCTCCTACTCCGGGGATGCCTGGGATGTTGTCGGAAGCATCGCCCCATAGGCCAAGGAGGTCGATGACCTGACGGGGATTGGAGACACCGAATTTTTCTTTGACCTCGTCGATACCCATAATACTGTCTGGGCGACCCATGCGTCCAAAACGGTAGATTTTGACGGTAGGAGTCACCAACTGGGCAAAGTCCTTGTCGGGGGTAACCATGACGACCTCGTCGAAAGCAGCTTGCTCGGCAAGATGGCTGAGGGTGCCGATAACATCGTCGGCCTCAAAGCCTTCGCAGGTGAGGATAGGGATGCGAAAGGCGTCAATCATCTTTTTGACCCAAGGAAGCCCTTGTTGGATTTCCTCTGGCATAGCCTCGCGGTTGGCTTTGTAATCGGCATACATCTCGTGGCGAAAGGTGGGCTTGGGGAGGTCGAACGCAACACCGACATGAGTAGGGCGTTGGGAGCGGAGCAGGTCGTAAAGCGTGGTAGTGAATCCCAAGATACAAGAGGTATTCAGGCCCTTCGAGTTGACACGAGGGTTTTTGTTCAGCGCATAGTAGGCACGGTAGACGGCCGCCATACCGTCTATGAGGAGCAACTTCTTCATTTGAGGGGGTTGGCCGTCAGTTCGTCATATTCCTTGCGGTTGCGAAGAATGTTGCAGGCCAGAAAAACGGCCGAGCGCATTGACTGCTCACTGGCTTTGTCCTTGCCAGCGATGTCGTAGCCTGTGCCATGAGCAGGACTGGTGCGAACATAGGGCAATCCGGCGGTATAGTTGACACCTTCGGTAAACGACATGAGTTTGAAGGGTATGAGTCCCTGATCGTGATAGAGGGCAAGCACGCCATCGAACTTGTTGAACTCGGAACTGCCGAAGAAACCATCGCTTGGGAAGGGTCCATAGGCAAGAATGCCTTTGCCTTGAGCATCGTCAATGACGGGTTTGATAACCTTCATATCAAAATCGCCAATGACACCATTATCGCCGGCGTGGGGATCGAGCGCGAGGACTGCAATCTTGGGCTTTGTAATACCAAAATCGCGTTTTAGACTCTCATTCATCAACATAATCTTATCCATCAGGAGATTATGGGTCAACGCATTGGGGACGTCTTTCAAGGCAAGGTGATTGGTCACGATACCGATGCGGATGCGGTCACAAACCATGAGCATGAGACTTGAGCTGCCGAACTGGTGACTCAGGTACTCGGTATGTCCAGGAAAATCGAAGTCGGGAGCCTGGATGTTGCGTTTGTTGATAGGGGCGGTGACAAGAACATCAACCTTACCAGCCTTCAAATCCTCGCATGCACGGTTGAGGCTTTCGCGACTCAGTCGTCCGGCTATCTCGGTGCTCTTGCCGAGGTCTATCTTGATTTCCTCCTGCGTGAGGTTCAAAACATTGTACTTGCGATCCTGCGCTTCAGAGGCGTCGCGGATGGCGTTGAATGACATTTCCTGCTGCACACTGCCGAGAAGTTTTTTGTGATAACTGGCCACCTTGGTGCTGCCATAAAGCACGGGGGTACATACATCAAACATACGGCTGTCGGCAAAAGTTTTGATGATGGTTTCGTAACCCACTCCGTTGATATCGCCGTGAGTGATAGCCACGCGTATTTTTCTTTCTTCGTTATTTTTTTCCATGGGATTAAAGTTGTTTACTGAGGTTTTTGCGTGTTATGATTGCATTTGGAGATAGGCATACAACAAACGGACTCCGTAGCCACTGGCACCGGGACGGAAATAATGCTGTGCCTTGGAAAAATAAGCCACACCGGCAATATCGAGATGGACATAGGGCACCTCCTTGGCAAAATGGGCCAGGAATTTGCCTGCTGTAATCGTTCCTGCCTGAGGCGTCGTGCCACAGTTGCGGAGATCGGCAAAGTCGCTCTTTATCAATTCGTCGTATTCTTTCCACATGGGGAATTCGACCAAGCGTTCATAAACCTCATTACCAACAATCTTGAGCATCTCCAAATCGCTGCTGGCATTCTGCTGCATGGCTGCGATGCCAAAAGTGGAGATGGCTCGGACTGCGGCGCCTGTGAGTGTGGCAGCATCGATAATGACACGTGGATTATAGTTCTTCACTGCGTAGGCGATGGCATCAGCCAGTATAAGGCGTCCTTCTGCGTCGGTGTTCACCACCTCGACAGTGGTGCCGTCGTACATCGTGAGGATGTCGTCGGCGGCATAAGCATTGAACCCTGGGCGATTGTCGGTCAATGGGAGCAATGCCACTACATGGACTGGCAAAGCATTGTCGGCAGCGGCAAAGAGGACACTGGCCATCGTTGCCGCTCCCGCCATATCGCTCTTCATCTCCTGCATGTAATCATCTGGCTTGATATTCAAACCTCCCGTGTCGTACATGATACCTTTGCCTACAAGGCAGATGGGGCGTTCTGTGGCTTTGTCTTTATTCCGTGCAATTCCATTATATTCCAGCACCACAAAACGTGGCTCGTCGACACTGCCCTTGTTCACGGCCAGAAGACCTCCCATACGCAGGCTCTCGACCTTCCGCCTATCCATCACTGTACATTTAACATCCTTGAAATTCTCGGCGACACTCTGCAGCTCTTCTGCAAACCGAGCAGCATTGAGGTCTGCCACCGGAAGGTTTACCCATTCGCGACACCAAAAAATACGATTCCACAGGCGCTGCTGCGCTGCAAGTTCTTCTTCGGAGAAAAAAACCGAATTGATTATCAGTTTTTCAATATGGAAACGGTCGTCCGAGCGGAAACGATCGAAACTATAATCAGCCAAAGTCAAACCCTCGACGAAAGCAGCCATCTCTTCGGGCAACGTGCCCTCGCCATTAAGTGCCACGGTCTTCACACCGTCTTTTTCCATCATCTTCAACACCTCCACAGCCTGACGTCGCAGTTCTTCCTGCACTTCAGATGCCACACTCTCGCTGTTGAACGACACGAAGTAAAGTTTCTCGGGCAGACGATCGAAACTCACCACAAAATTCTTTTTCTCATTCCTTTTCGTCTTCACCACATCAATCTCACGCTTGCTCAACGGTAAATTGCGTTCGGCACTTTCATCGCCATAAAGAAAAACAAGACTACCGTCGTATTCTTTGGAATTGATATTTTGCAACGTATAAATCATAGCGTACTATATAGTAATAATGTTAAATTATAAAAAGCTTTCCCGTACTTTATCCCAACCTACTTTTTGTGGGTCATGATATCGAGAATCATGTCGTCGGTTTGGTTCATGCCGTCTTTCCCAAGACGACCGAGGTTGCGAATAGAACAGTCGATATCGCTCTCGCTGAGGCCGTCAGTGCGGTCGACTACACGGTCGTGGACGGCCAACTCGGCACAGACAAAGGCACTATAGAGTCCTACACTCATCTTCAAGGCGCAACTGGGCTTGGCTCCGTCACAAACCATGCCGGCGATAGTGTTGATCATGTTCTTCATGGAGTAGCAAATCTGCTCGTATCCGCCTCCTTCCAAATAGGTCAGTGCCGCACTGGCGCCCATGGTGGCATTGACAATGCCGCAGAGAGCCGAGAGACGTCCAATACCACGCTTGATATAGATGGACATCAGGTGATTCATCGTCAAAGCCCTGAGAATCTGCTCATCGGAACAACCCCTGAGCTTCCCATAATAGTAAGAAGGCAGTGTGCAGGTGATACCCTGGTTGCCGGAGCCCGAGTTGGAATAGACAGGTCTCGTGCAACCATCCATGCGGGCGTCGGAAGCGGCAACGGTGCGGGCCACAACAGTGTGCACCATGTCTCCCCTCGCCTGCTCCATGAGAATCTCACCGGTATGAAGGCCCATGCCCTCAAGGCCACACTCGGAAGCAGCAGCGTTATATTCGACAGTGTCCATCAGCCATCGCAATTCGTCGAGTGGTGCCGTGGTGGCGTAGTCATAGACCATGCGGGCCGTGAGCTCGAGACGCTGACGGTTGTCCTCCTGGGGATTGTCGTCGTTGTCCTGCTCTTGGAAAAGCCCTTGTTTGTGGTCAAGGAGAATATGGTCATCCTTCTTGATGAAAATAAAATTTGTATGACGTTTGGCTATCACCACGGTAGCGGCCTTATTGCAGCCGCATACCGAACATTCAATATAAAGCTTATCCGAAGTCTCCTTGACACCGATATTTATGCGGTCGGCATTGTTGGCAAGCCACAGCTTGGCCTCCTCCACCTGTTTGGAAGGGATGGTGAGCACCTCGAGACCTCGCGATGAATCTCCGTGAGTGACAGCCATAGCCACAGCAATCGGAAGTCCTATCATGCCCGTGCCGGGAATACCCACGCCCATAGCGTTCTTGTAGACGTTCTTGCTGAGCTTGAGGGTGATGCTCTCGGGCTCACAACCCAGGGTCTCGACGGCTTTGGCCACACAGAGAGCCACAGCGCCAGGTTCTGTGCAGCCGGTGGCGAGAACCACCTCTTGCTGCATTATCTCTTTCAACTGTTTTCGGATATTCTCTTCCATACTGCGAATTCTTTCTTCTTTTAACGGCGGATTATTAGAACGGCACGTCGCCATCAGCTTCCACCGGAGGCTGGTTGTCTTCATTCATCTTCGAGTCGACTATCATGCTGCCACCTTGGTCGAAGTTGGCATTTTGAGGCATGCCTCCTGCAAATCCCTCGATGCCCAACTGCGGCGGATTTTCAAAGCGTGCATACTCCTTGACGAAACGCAGACGCACGTCACCCACACCACCGGAACGGTGCTTGGCAACAATGAGGTCGGCCATGCCAATGGTGGAACCATGGTCATCTTCCTGAATACCATAGTACTCGGGGCGATAGATGAACATGACTATGTCTGCATCCTGCTCGATAGCACCCGACTCGCGGAGGTCGCTCAGTTGTGGCTTGTTACCCACACGATTTTCCACAGCACGGCTCAGCTGCGACATGGCCAGCACTGGTATCTGCAGTTCCTTGGAGAGCGCCTTGAGCTGACGGCTTATCATACTGATTTCCTGCTCGCGATTCCCATTGCGGTTGTCGCTGCTGCCCGAGGACATAAGCTGCAGATAGTCGATGAAAATCATCTGGATATCGTAGCGCTGCTTCAGTCGGCGGGCCTTGGCGCGGAGCTCGAAAATGGTGAGCTGCGGAGTGTCGTCTATATAGATGGGGGCAGAGTTCAATGGCTGGGCACCTCGTTTGAGTTGTTCCTTTTCGTAGGGCTCCAGCTTGCCCGTCTTGAGTTTTTTTCCGTCAAGCTTTGCCTCACTGCTGATGAGACGCATGGCCAACTCCTGTCCCGTCATTTCAAGCGAGAAAAAAGCCACCGCCTTTTTAAAATCAACGGCCATATTGCGTGCCATACTCAGGGCGCAGGCCGTCTTACCCATAGCGGGACGGGCGGCAAGGATGATGAGGGTGCCGGGCTGGAAACCGGCCGTCATTCGGTCAAGCCCGATGAAACCGCTCTCCAGTCCACTCAGTCCGTCACTTTTCTCGCCGGCCTCCTTGATTTGGTCCATTGCCATACCGACAAAATCGCTCATGGGATGGTAGTCTGAGCGGAAGTTTTTGTCGTTGATGTCCATCAGTCGCTGCTCGGTCTTGTCGAGCAGGTTAACAACATCGGTTGTCTCGTCATATGCCTCGGTGATAGTCTCTGTCGATATACGAATCATCTCGCGCTGGATGAACTTCTCACTCAGCACGCGGATGTGGTACTCGATGTGGGCTGCCGAGACAACATTTTCAGTTAGTTTTGATACGGCATAGGCACCACCGGCGGCCTCAAGTTCCCCGTCCAGACGCAAACGCTCCACCACTGTCAACAAATCCACAGGCTGACTCTGTTCGAAAAGTCTCCTGATGGCTTTGTAGACTACCTGGTGCTCAGGCTTGTAGAAATACTCAACATGAAGAGTCTCTATAGCGTTGATGAGCGCCGTCTGGTCGAGCATCAAAGCGCCCAACACACTCTCCTCAAGCGCTATCGCCTGGGGAGGTGTGTTGCCGTTGATGTCGAAGGCCTGTGTGTAAGTCAGCCTGTCTTTGCGTCGTGTTGCTGTTGTTGTAGACATCATTGAACCTCCTCAACCATCGCCGTCGAACCACGGTAGGCGGGGCAGGTGTGATGGGTGCAGCTGGCAGCAAGGCCGGCAACGAACAACACGAGGGCTGCAATTGCTAAAACTTTCTTTTTCATATTCTTAATATTTACAATCCAATCTTTTCATTGACCATCTTGATAATCTCGGCCTCTTGCTTCAAAGCCTCGTCCTCTATGGCTTGGGCCTTCTTCAGTATGTCGGCTTTGAAAGCCTCATCCTTCAGCGAGCTGGCGTTGATCTTCACATTGAGGTGGGCACCCATCACGGCAGCACGTGCGGCCAAGGCTCCCACACCGCCATCGGTGACACTGTTGGGATTGCCCCATTCCACCATAGCGCGGCACACCTCGAAAGCCTCGAGCGAACGCTGCATGGTACGGAACGGCACCTCGGTGGCAAACTTGGTGGCCTCCTGGATAGCCTCGCTGCGGGCAGCCTTTTCCTCGTCGGTCTTCTTGGGCAGGCCGAAGGCATCCATAATCTTGTTGAAGGCTGCGGTATCCTCATCCACAAGGTGCAGCAACTCGTCCTTCAGCATCTGTCCTTTGACGGCCACATCACTAAACTTCTCCCACTCGTCGTCGTAGGCAGCTTTGCCGCCGGTGAGGTTGGCCACCATCGTGCCGAGCGATGCGGCCATGGCGCCCATCATAGCGCTCACCGAGCCACCGCCGGGGGCGGGGCTCTCGCTGGCGGTCTCGTCACAGAATCCGCGGCAGGTCAAGTCGACCAACTTCTTCTTCGAATGGTCCTCGATGAGGTATTCAATGACCTTCTCCTTGGGGTCGAAGGGCTTCAGGTCGTCGAGACCCATGCTCTTGATGGCCACCTTCATGATTTCCTCCTCGCTGACGCCGAGGGAACGCTGCTGCTTGGCCAGATAGTATTTGCCGGCGTCGATGAGTACGCTCTTGGGAATGAGGCCGACGATTTCGCAACCGGTGACGCGGAGACCGCGGTTGGCAGCGCAGCGGCACACCTCGTCGAAGCACAGGTGCACGGGGGCAACCTTGATGGAGGTGATGTTCATGCTCACCTGGGCGATGCCGTAATCCTCGATATACCAGCCGATGGCCTTGGTGCCCTTCAGGGTGCCGGGAATCATGACGGTCTTGCCGTTCTCATCCTTGATGGGCTTGCCGCTGGGCTTGCCACCCTCGCGCATGGGACGGCCCTTCTCGCGCACGTCGAAGGCAATGGCGTTGGCGCGACGCGTGGAGGTGGTGTTGAGGTTATAGTTGATAGCAACGAGGAAATCGCGGGCACCCACCTGGGTGGCGCCGGTATGGGCCGTGTGGTCGTTCCAAGCATTGGGGCCGAAGTCGGGTTTCCACTGCTCGGTGCCGAGACGGGAACTGAGACTCTCGTACTCGCCGGTGCGGCAATAGGCCAGGTTGCGGCGCTCGGGGATGAAGGCGGCGTTCTCGTAGCAGTAGATGGGTATCTGCAATTCCTCACCGAGGCGCTTGCCCAGTTTATGGGCATACTCAACCACCTCTTCCATGGAGATGTTGCTGACGGGGATGAGAGGGCAGACATCGGTGGCTCCCTGACGGGGGTGGGCACCGTGGTGCTGGGTCATATCGATGAGCTCGGCGGATTTCTTCACCACCTGGTAGGCAGCCTCGAGCACAGGCTCGGGTTCACCCACGAAGGTGATAACTGTGCGGTTGGTGGTCTGGCCGGGGTCCACATCGAGGAGTTTCACACCCTCTACCTTTTCAATCTCGGCAGTCACCTGATTGATGATATCCATGTTGCGCCCTTCACTGATATTGGGCACGCATTCAATAAGTTGCTTCATATTATTATAAATTATATTTTGTGCAAATATACAAATAATATTCAAACCGCCGAAAAATATTTATCAACAGATTCCCTCAGCCGCAAATTCTGCCGCAAAAAACCACAATAAGCGAAACCATTTTTTTTCGATTATATCCGCAAAAAAAATTACCTCCGTATGTTCGGATCATACGGAGGCATGAATCTGTCTTTGGACTACCCATTATTTCTTCTTGATAAGGGAGATAATCCAGAGGAGAAGCACAGCGCCGATGACAGCGGTGATGATTTGTCCCACGAGAGTGCTACCCCAATGGACACCAAACCATCCGAGGACATTGCCGCCGATAAAACCACCGACAATACCCACAAGAAGGTTGATCAAAAAGCCGAAACCGGCTCCTTTCATGATTTTGCCCGCCAGAAAACCCGCCAAGGCTCCGATAAGAATGCTGATAATAATACCCATAACTTTGTTTTTTTATTGGTTTATAATGTTTTATAGATGTGTCATCGTATTTCGCCTGTATCCAGATAAAACTTAACCACCACTATAGTTTCACGGTGCAAAGATACAAAAAAATTTTTAACCCCAAAAAAATCTTCAAGGATTCCGCGAGGAGGACGATTGGTACCAAAGTCGTACTTTGTACCTACCAAACACCTACCAACTCCTTACCAACTCCTACCACGGTGGGAGATGACAGGGTGTTCGTTATGTTAAAAATTGGCCGTTTAAGGGTTATTAACAAAATCGGGGCAATAATTGCGGGAGTTTGGAGTTATTAAGACATTAAATAAATGGATAGCATGAAACAACTGATTGAACAGGCGTGGGCGAACCGCGAACTGCTGAAAGAAAAAGAATACAAAGAGTCTGTGGAAGAGGCCATTGCTGCTTTGGATTGCGGCAAACTTCGTGTGGCAGAGCCAAAGGAGAACAGCGAATGGCAGGTGAATGAATGGGTGAAGAAAGCCGTACTGATGTATTTCCCGCTGTGTGGCATGGAGACCTTGGAGGCCGGGCCGATGGAATACCACGACAAGATTCGCTTGAAACACGGATATGAGTCTATAGGCGTGAGAGTTGTGCCTCCCGCCGTGGCCCGTTACGGATGCTATCTGGCTCCTGGTGCAATATTGATGCCGTCGTATGTCAACATCGGCGCCTATGTGGACAGTGGTACGATGGTTGACACCTGGGCCACAGTAGGTTCGTGTGCACAAATCGGCAAGAACGTGCACCTGAGCGGCGGCGTGGGCATCGGCGGCGTGCTGGAACCCGTACAGGCGGCACCTGTCATCGTGGAGGATAACTGCTTCATCGGCAGCCGTTGCATCGTCGTTGAAGGTGCCCACATAGGTGCCGAGGCTGTACTCGGCGCCGGCACCGTCATCACTGCCAGCACCAAGATTATCGACGTGACGGGCTCGGATCCAAAGACCTACGTGGGCCATGTACCGCCACGCAGCGTGGTCATCCCAGGCAGTTATACCAAACATTTCCCCTCCGGAGATTATCAGGTGCCATGTGCCATGATTATCGGCCAAAGAAAGGAATCAACCGACAAAAAGACATCTCTCAATGAAGCACTTAGATTATTCTGACAAAACAAAAGGTTTAACAGGGCTGAAAGGTCTAATTGTTCTAACCTTTTCTGTTTTTCTGTCTTTTTCACCCCTTTTGACTTCCTGTGGCAAGTACGACGAGGTGGACTTTGCAGGCATCATCATCGACACCCGCGAGTGCACACTTTCCTACACACGACCCGACCTGGGATACCTCGTAGAACTCGAGAACCCAACAGCTTACGGGGCCGACTATACCACTCCCGATGGTAAACTCCACCACAACGTGGTCATACTCTACGACCCCGACTGCCTGCTCTATCTCCACGACCGGATCAAGGGAGCCTTCTATCTCGACAACGACTATCCCCACGCCCACTGCTCCATCCACTGGAACGACATCGACGACATCCCCGTGGGGGTCTTCACGGCGGTAAGTGTTGATTAATTGTTAACAAAATCTTCCACCCTTAACATCCAAACTTTAACCTTTTTCGTATTTTTGCATTTTGAAAATGAATAATTAAAAACATCGGAAATATGAAATTTATCGTCAACAGTCAGCAGTTACACAAGCAGTTACAGTCATTGAGCGGAGTTCTCTCGTCGAGCAACACCATGCCCATAATCGGGTGCTTTCTCTTCCATCTCGAGGAAAACAACCTCACCATCAAAACCACCGACCTCTCGACCACCCTGGTGGCCAAGATGACCGTGGAGACAGGCCGCATGGAGAACCCCGAGGAAGTGGCCATTCCCTCGAAAATGCTCCTCGACATCCTGAAAACCTTCGACGATGTGCCGCTGACCTTCGACGTCGACCCCTCGAACTACACCATCGATATCGTCTCGGGCCAGGGCCAGTACCGCTTGGCCGGTATGGACGCCGCCACCTACCCCACCATGCCCGTGGCCGAAAGCACCAACAAGGTAGAGATGAGCAGCACCGCCCTGGTCAACGCCATCAACAAAACCGTCTTCGCCACTTCCAACGACGAGATGCACCAGCAGATGAGCGGCATCTTCTGCGAGATGACACCCGACGGTGTAACCTTCGTAGCCACCGACGCCCACAAGCTCGTCCGCTACCGCCGCAAAGACGTCAGCTCCGACATGAGCACCAACTTCATCCTCCCCAAGAAGCCCATCATCATCGTCAAAAACATTCTCGCCGCCCGTAAAGAAGAGGGCGATGTGACCATCGAATACAACAACACGAACCTCTTCATCACCTTCGACAACTTCTACATTGTCTGCCGTCTGGTCGACGGGCGCTATCCAAACTATGAGGCCGCCATTCCCAAGGACAACCCCAACAAACTCATCCTCGACCGCCAGTCGTTCCTCAATACACTGCGCCGCGTGAGTATCTTCGCCAGCGAGGCCACCCGTCAGGTGCGTCTCTCCATCAGCGCTGATAAACTGGAGATTTCGGCCGAAGACCTCGAGCTCTCCAACAACGCCCGCGAGACCATCCCCTGCCAGTATGAGGGTGACCCGATGGACATCGGCTTCAACGCCAAGTTCCTCACCGAGATGATTTCCTACCTCGACAGCGAGCAGGTGCTCGTCGAGCTCAGCCATCCCTCGCGCGCGGGAATCATATTCCCCTATGGAGACGATGACACCGACAAGAAGGACGACATTCTGATGCTCGTCATGCCCGTCATGCTGGCCAATTAAATAAACAATGAAGAACAAAGTCAATCTCTGGGGCACCCACGGAGCTACCATCCTCGGCATCTCCTTGGTGCTCTTTATGCTGGGACTGTTGCTCACCATCGAGTACCACTCCTACCGCCTTACCCACGATGCCCAAGAGCGCATTACCTACAAGGTGGACCTCTCGCCCGACGTCAGCGACTCGCTGGCACTGGCCCTCAAGGCCGACATCGCCAAGATGGAAGTCGTCAAGCAGGTGGATTACATTTCCAAAGACCAGGCTGCCAAGATTTTCAGCCAGGAACTCGACGAGGACTTCATTGACTTCGCCGGCTACAACCCACTCTATCCCTCACTGATGGTCAACTTCAACGTCGCCCTGCTGCCCGACAACAGCAGCGAAACCCTCGACGCATTCTGTGCCGAGATGCGACGCCACAACTTCGTCACAGGAGTAGCCTATCAAGAGAACATCGTCAACGACCTGCGCGGCATTTTCTACAAGCTCTCGTGGTTCCTCATCGTCTTTGTAGCCCTGCTGTTGGTCATCACCATCGTGCTTATATCCAGCCTCATCCGTATCGCCCTCTTCTCGCGACGCGATACCATTGCCACCATGCGGCTGGTAGGAGCCAAGTCCTCCTTCATCTCGCGTCCTTTCCGTCTGCGCAGCCTGGCATATGGTGCCATCGGCGGCTTCATTGCCGACGTGCTCATCGCCGTCACCTTATGGGCTTTCAGCAACCAATTCGGCGTCGACCTCCTCGCACAAACCCATCTGCTCTGGTATGCCCTCATTGCCGTAGCAGTCATCTTGGTGGGCATCATCATCTCCTACCTTGCCACCATCGCCACAGTGCGCCGCTACACCCGAAAAATTGAAAATTAGAAATCCGTATGGAAAACACAAACAATCAAACCAACAAACAGTCTGGCAATCAGGAGATCAAACCCTCCTTTGCTTTCGGCCGCATGAACTACGTCCTCATGGGCGCCGGCCTCATCGTCCTCGCTCTCGGCTACATTCTCCTCGCCGGTGGCGGCAGCGACGACCCCAACACATTCAACCCCGCCATGTTCGACAACCGTCGCCTCGTGGTGGCTCCCATCCTCATCGTCGTGGGCTTCGTGGTTGAGATTCTCGCCATCATGTACAAAGGCAAAAAAGAATAAACTATGGATTGGCTACAAGCGCTCATCCTGGGCATCATCCAGGGTCTCACTGAATATCTCCCCGTCTCCTCAAGCGGCCATTTGGCCATTGGGGCCAACCTCTTCGGCATGAGCGGCGAAGAGAACCTCACTTTCACCGTTGCCGTCCATGTGGCCACCGTGCTCAGCACCGTTGTCATACTCTGGAAAGAGATAGTATGGATTTTCGCCGATATTTTCAAATGGAAGTGGAACGAGGGCATGAAATATGCCGTCAACATCCTCATCTCAATGATTCCCGTGGCCATCGTGGGACTGCTATTCAAGGACAAGGTTGAAGCCATCTTCGGCAGCGGCCTGCTCGTGGTGGGCATCTGCCTGATGATTACCGCCTCGCTGTTAGCCTTCAGCTATTGGGCCAAACCGCGTCAACGCGAGAACATCTCGCCGTTCCACGCCTTCGTCATCGGCATCGCCCAGGCCCTGGCCGTCTTGCCGGGACTCTCCCGCTCGGGTTCCACCATTGCCACCGGCCTCCTGCTGGGCAACAAAAAAGAGAAGCTGGCACAGTTCTCTTTCCTCATGGTCATCCCGCCCATCCTCGGCGAAGCGCTGCTCGACGTTAAGGACATAGCCGAAGTGGGAGTCAGCCAAGCTATGGCAGGTCTCTCGCCCGTGGCGCTGGCCATTGGTTTCATCGCCGCCTTCGTCAGCGGCTGCCTGGCCTGCAAGTGGATGATCAACATCGTGAAAAAAGGCAAACTCATCTGGTTCGCCGCCTACTGCGTCGTCGCCGGCATCTTCGCCATCATCTTGAACTACACTCTATGATAACGCTGGAGCAGCTCCAGGCGGGCGTCGTCATTCCCATCGACAAACCGCGGCAGTGGACCTCCTTCCAGGCCGTCAACAAAATCAAGGCCGTAGTGCGCAACACCTACGGCCTTAAAAAATTCAAGATAGGCCATGCGGGGACGTTAGACCCCCTGGCCACAGGCCTTTTGCTCGTCTGCGTGGGCAAAGCCACCAAGACCATCCCCACTTTGCAGGACGGCGACAAAGTCTACACCGGCACCATGGTCCTTGGAGCCACCACACCCTGTTTCGACCTCGAGCGCCCCGTCGACCACTACTATCCCTACGAGCATATCACACAGCAGCTTGTCGAGGAAACCGTCCAACAGTTTGTAGGCACCATCCTGCAAGTGCCGCCCATGTTCAGCGCCGTCAAAATCGACGGCCAGAGGGCCTATGAATACGCCCGTCTCGACGACCCCACCGCCACCATCCAGCCCAAGCCCGTCAACGTCTACAGTTTCGAGATTACCGCCTTCAGAGAGGGTCTGCAGTGTAATCAAAGCAATCAGATTACTCCGAATATTCAGAATAATCAGATTATTCCAACCAAAAACCTCTACCAGCACCCCCTCGGCGAAGTCCCCGCGCACCTCCCGCAGGTCGACTTCCGCATCCATTGCGGCAAAGGCACCTACATCCGCTCCCTGGCGCGCGACCTCGGCCTTGCCCTCGGCTCCGGAGCCTTCCTCTCCGCCCTGCGACGCGAAAGCGTCGGCAACTACTCCGTCGCCGACGCCCTCTCCCTCGACCAAGTCGAGGCTTATCTCAAAGAGTAATTCATCACTCCACCACCAGCTTCCTCGTGGTCGACCCTGTCGGCCCGCTGAGGCGCACGAGGTAGACGCCCGGTGCCAGGTGGCTGATGTCTACCGTGGACGGCGACCCCGCCAACGGCCTCTCCCCAATCACCACGCGGCCCTC
>CACXXO010000001.1 GCA_902771735.1 uncultured Bacteroidota bacterium | reverse complement strand
AGTCAAAATATAAAAATCTTGTCTTGCATCATAAAAAGTGCTTTAGCATGACATGTATCGTACATAAAACCGAAGGGGTAAACCGCACTCAAACCATGCGGTTTTCCCCCTTCGCTTTCACCGGGCAAAGAGAGGAACGACATTCGCCTCTGTCCATAAAGTGGAGGGGGGTACGGCTGCGGCTACTTGCCTTATAACAGGAAAGTTGATGGAGGGTTATTCTATCTCGGCAGAAACCGCGGGGAGCTCAAAAAGGAGGGTGGGGGTGTCTAAGCCGTCAGTCGTTGGGGATGTTTTCGGTGTGCTTTTCATGGGCTTATCTCTTCACGAATTCCACGCGGCGGTTTTTGGCGCGACCCTCCTCGGAGGTGTTGGGGGCGATGGGGGAGTGGGAGCCTTTGCCCACAGCGGTGAGGCGGCTTTTGTCGATGCCCTGATTCACGAGGGCGTCGACGATGGCTTGGGCGCGTTTCTGGCTCAGGGGGTCGTTGACGGCGTCGGAGCC
The DNA here is from genome assembly GCA_902771735.1 of uncultured Bacteroidota bacterium. Taxonomy (GTDB): domain Bacteria; phylum Bacteroidota; class Bacteroidia; order Bacteroidales; family P3; genus Colimorpha. Next base: position 263,156 of record CACXXO010000001.1, on the reverse strand, counting down.
GGTGTTGTCGCAATGGCCCTGCACCTCGAAGCTGAGGTCGGCATGCTCGCGCATGAGCTTGGCCACGCGGTTGATCTCCACGAGGGATTCGGGCTTGAGGTCGGCCTTGCCGGTTTCGAAGGTGATGGCATAGGTGACGATCCTGCCTTCAGAGGCGAGGCGGTCGTAGAGGGGCACGGCGCCCTGGGCGATGCGCACGTTGCTCAACCCGGTGTGGCGGTAGAAGGAACTGCTGGCGAAGAAGAGGTAGCCGGGGGCCTTCATTATGGGCACGTTGATGAGGCGGACGCCGTTCACGTAGCCCTTGAAAGCCCGCTTGTTGAACGAGAAGGCGAAGTGGTTCCATTGGCCGGCCACGAGGGGGTTGTCCTTCTCGAGGTAGTCGCTGGTGCCGGGGTTGAGACCCAGAACCTTCTCGCCACTCGTCTGGTTGTTGCCGTCGGGTTTGAGCAGGGTCCACGAGAGGTTGCAGGAGCCGTCCTCGCGGTACCAGAAATGCACGGAGCTCGCGGCGTTGTAGTAGCTCTCGTCGCCGCGGTCGCCGAAAGAGATGCTCATGTCGAGCGTTGTCTCATCTTCGACCTCGCCGGGCTTGGCCACGTAGAGGTCGAACTCGACGGTGAACACCTCGGGCAGCCAATCCCATTTCTGCTTCATTAGGGGGATGACCTGACCCAGTCCGTTGTCGGTGAACGCCAGCACGTTGCGTCCATCCTGCTGTGCTGTCTCGGCGTAGCCGTCGAGGAGGTCCCAACGCAGGGGGAACTCGCCGAGTTTCTCGTGCTCGAAGTTGTCGTCGAAGATGATCTCGTCGCCGGGGACGAAATCGGTCTTTGCATAGTTGCTTTCCTGCGCCTTTGCGGTGGTTGCGATGAGCAAAAGTAGCGCCGTTACAAATAAAATCTTCTTCATTGTTGAATGTCTTTTTGGTCAGTATTTTTAACATTTCCCCGCTTCCTGTTCCGATGAGTAGGAAAGGTATTAGCGAGGGTCAAGGGTTGACAGGGATGTCGGGGCAGGAGTTGAGTAACCACTGCTCGGCTTCATATAGGATGCCGCGGCCTTCGTTGTAGCCGTCGGAGAGGTATTTTTTGAGGGTAAGGAAAGGAGAGTCGGAGGAGTAGCGGCGAGTGGCACCATCGTCGATGAAGAACGAGTTGGATGAGCGGTCGAACGTGACGAGGGTGGCCATGGGGCGTTCGTAGGCGCAGGCTCGCCGCTTTTTCAAGGAGGCGGGCAGTGAGATGTGGAGAGAGGAGAGGTGGTAACTGCCATTGTCGAGCGTTGTGAGGGTGAAGAAGTTGGAGAATGGTTGGGAGAGGATTTGCTGGTGGATCCAGTGGAGTTGTTTTTTGTACTGCTGGAGGTCGTTTTCGGGGTTGTTTTGTTCGCCCTGCAAGCTGATGAGACGGAGAAGTCGTGTGGTGCGGGGAGTTCTTAGGGGGTAGCGTGAGGTGTAGATAGATGCTGTCTTTTTCTGCAGAGCAGTGCCGTAATAGTAGGCCTCGTTGACCTGGTCGAGGTGGGGTCCGTTGGGGAAATGGTTGATGTAGGGGTAGACTGCGAAATGGAGTGTCTCCTCGATGTCATGGAGTGAGGAGTGGTTGTAGATTTGGTTGGCGGCGAAGGAGAGTCTTTGCTCCTCGGAATCCATATATTGGTCGAAGCGCTGGAGGTAGGTGCCGTTTGGGTAGAGGTTGAGGTAGATGTCGCGATCGTAGGCGCGACAGGCTTTCTCGAGGGTGAGTATTTCGTCGGCTTCGGCAGTGTGTTTCCCTTTTGGAAAGAGGTTTTTGTATGTTTGGGCATGTGAAAGATCGCGATGGACGATGGCGAAGGAGAGGTCGTCGATTTCATTCCATCGGTGGGCATATATTGGGTCGTAGATGTGGAGGTAGTAGGCCGCCCAAGCAAGGTCGGTTTTGGCGAGGGTGAAGATGGCGTTTTCGATGTCGAGGGAGTGGGGAGTGTCATATTTTCCGAAAACGGTGAAATAATGGGCAAGGAGAAGGGTGTCGGGTATACCCGAGGCCGCGAGGCGTGTCTGGTGGAGGGTAAAGATGGAATCCTCACAACGAGAGAGCATGGTACGGAATTCTTTTTCGGAGAAGGGAAGGGAACGGAGGTTCTTGGTGGTTTTCTTGATGCCGCTCCAGGTATCGTTGAGGTGGGGAAGGTTGTGGAGACTGAAGACTCCACGCAAGAGGCCACTTTCCCAAAGATAGAGTTTGTCGTAGTGCTTTACCCACAGACATTCAATACCTTCGGCCATGTTGGTGTCAAAGCCTTTGTCGGAGAGCCGCACACCCTGGGTCTCGAAAATGAAGTTTGTTCGCGAATGCCAGGAGAAGTCGGCGAGGATGGGCGCTAAAGGCCGGAGTGTGGAATAGAGAAAGTTATCGAGGAGGTCGTTGAGGTTGTGACGGCGAAAGGTGTCTTCTTGCTCTTTGGCCACGAAGGCGAAAGAAACGGTTCCATCGGCGTATCGTCGGCACCAAGGAATGGTGACGGAGCATTGTTGGCGAAGCCAACGGTCGAACTTATCGGCATTATAGGGTTCTTTCTCGACGAGACAGAGGATGACGGTGTCGTCGAGGTTGCCTACTGGCACGGCGACAGGGGATAAGAGAGCGCGGCGCATGGCGGCACGGAGTTTCTTATTGAGCATGGTGATGGCGCCGACGTCAGAGCCTGTGACGATATCGAACCGAAAGCCGCGGGGAGCTCTTGGACGGCCAAAATCATACCATCGGGGCTGGTCGTCATTGTCGACAAGGCGGAGGTTGGGATTGCTTTGAATCCATGCGGCAATCCAACGTCGCTCGATGGGACTTTTGGCATAAAAATGCCCACCTTTGATGCGTTGGCGTTCTACGGCGTCTTTCACCACTTCCTCGAGATGCATACGAATGGGACCGGGCTGAGCAAATCCTTGTATCGCCATGGATAGGAGGAGGGTGGTTGTTATGAGCAGCCGTTTCATTCGTGTTTGTTTTCTGTCTGTGACAATTGAAAGTGCAAAAATACAACTTTTTTCTTATTAAAAAAAATATTATTTGCCATATTGTGTTTTTTGTGTATTTTTGCATTTTGTAACAGACAATAAAAACTAAGAAATATGAAAGTAAGAGAACTTGTAGAGAAGTTGAACCTCAAAGTGTTAAGTGGTGAGAGCGGCCTGGACCGCGACATTGACGGATGCTATGTCAGCGACCTGCTGAGCGACGTGATGGGCAATGCCGAGATGGGCAATGTCTGGGTGACGCTGCAGACCCACAAGAATGTAATGGCCATCGCCTCGCTGAAAGAGTTGGCCTGCGTCATCCTCGTCAAAGGCCTCACAGCCAGCGAGGACACCGTGGAGCAGAGCAACGAGGAGGGCATCCCGTTCCTCTCCACCGAGATGCAAACCTACGAGACGGTTGGTAAAATCTATCAGTTGCTGAACCGTTAATAATGTCACTGATAAATTAAAGGAATGAAATCCAAATTATTTTTTCTGTTTTTCCTGATTGTATTAACAATACCATCGAACGCCCAAGTTAAAATATATCCCGATGGACATATCGATATTTTTGCACAAATTAATTCATGGGAAAAAGGCATTCAAACAATTGTTAACAATCCATATGCATGTGCATATAATTTGAATCTTAACGGGACAGATGTGTCTTTTTTTAGTGCGCAGGGCTATTTGTGGACTCAAACAGGAGGCTATTTCGGGTCTGATAAATATTTAAAACAAAACATTACCCCAATAAGAGAACCATTAAAATTTCTTAAGTCCATACAAGGGTATCGGTTTGAATTCAAAACGGAACCAGATCGTATACGTTATGGTTTAATTGGTCAAGATGTTTTTGAGTATCATCCAGAGTTGGTACGCATTATGAAAGATTCTACATATGCTGTTGCTTATATGGATTTAATTGCTGTATTGATAGAATGTGTAAAAGAACAACAGCTTCAAATTGAACAGTTGCGTACAAAAGTGGAAGGACTGTTAAACGATAGAAAATAAATATTTATGAGTAAAACAGAAGTAATAATCATCGCCGTCGTTGCGCTATCTGCTCTCTTTTCCTGCTCGGAAAAGGAGGGTATTGATTATCGTGATGCCTGGACAGGTGAATATGTTGGCACATTGCATAGTATTTCATGGCGTTTGGCTGGTGATACCACCTACACACAAGATACAACCATTAATTGTCATGTGGCTGTGGTTAAGAGTTCACATAAGAATGATATCATGTATGTGATTCCGATGCGTTATGGCAGCGTTTTTTCTTTTAGATGTAACAAAAATGGTATTATAAGTCCTTACGAAGAAGCATTTGGACAAAATCTATCAGGTTCCTTTTTTTATGATAGTTTGCGTATCAAAAGAAGCCATTCCTCGCAAGGGGCTACGGGAGAAGGAGACTATCGTCTAAAAAAATATGAATATCAATCATGGGAGTATTAGTTTTTAAGCACTTGCGTGTGTTTTCTATCTTTTTTTTGTTCGGTATTCCCATTATCGGGTTGGCACAAACACCATTAAATGACCACAGTTGGGATAATGTTTTTGATGATAATTTCGAAACACTAAACACTACAAGATGGTATCACAATAATCACGTACATGGGACTGGTAGTGATGAGGATGCTTATGCTTATATGAATGATAATGCATATGTCTCTTCTATGGTATTATTTCCACAAAGAAAAAGGCTTATCTTTAAAATGGAAAAAGTGCCAGAAGGTTTTCCTCATCCTGGGAGTGGCCCATGTGTATACCCTGGCGGAAAACATTATTACAAATCTGGAATAATACAGAGTTGCCAAGTATTTAAATATGGATATTTTGAAGTCACAACAAAAATGCCCATGGGTTATCAATTTTTCCCTGCATTTTGGTTATATGTTCGAAATATTCAAAACGGATACCATGAGATAGACATTTTTGAAGTTTTCCAGGGGCTTGAAAATGCAATTACTACCAATCTTCATTGGAATTTTGAATCACCTGTTAATTACCATGAATTACATGACACAATAAAATATACTTATGTAGACAATATTCATTCATATCATAAATATGCAGTAGAATGGACAAAGAGTAGGATTATTTGGTTTGTTGATGATAAAATAATTCGAGTGGAGAAAAATAATATTGAAGGTATAGGCATGCATAGTCCAATGGAGTTAATTGTAAATCTTGCGCGCAGCACTCGAGATTCAGACGAACACGGTACAATCTATCCTGGATATATGTATATAAAAAATGTTAAGGTTGCAGAAATGCGATGTGATATTTACAACGATGTTGTAGATATCTCTGATTTTAACGTATATGATTTTGCCCTAAAACGTTCAATTAAATTAAGTGGTGCCACAACCATTCCGCAAGGTTCTAATCTATCATTTCGAGCAACTAATTTTATCGAATTATCCAATGGACTTGAAATTCCTCAAGGGACCGAAGTCTATTTTGAGGTTGGGGAATATCAATAATTATGGATATGCCGTTGACGGGGTTCAAATCTGATTTGCATATCCACACGGTGCTTTCGCCGTGCGGCGACCTCGAGATGTCGCCGACGGCCATCGTGGACCGCGCTTTGGAGCGCGGGCTGGATATGATTGCCATCAGCGACCATAACACTACGCGGCAGGTAAAGGTGACACAGAAGGTGGGTAAGGAGAAGGGGTTGTTTGTGCTGGGCGGCGTGGAGGTGACCTCGCAGGAGGAGGCGCATTGCCTCTGCTTCTTCGAGACCGACGAGCAGCTCGACCAGATGCAGGCCTTCCTCGACGAGCACTTGCCGAAGATTCCCAACGACGAGGAGCGCTTCGGCTACCAGCTCATCGTCGATGAGAACGAGGAGATTGTGGGCGAGGAAGAGTACCATCTGCTGAACGCCATCGACGTGGACATCGACGGTATCTACGAGGAAGTGCACCGCATCGGTGGACTCTTCATCCCGGCACACGTCAACAAGGGTACCACCTCGCTCATGAGCCAGTTGGGTTTCATTCCGCCCGATCTTAAGGCTGACGGATTGGAAATCAATAAGTTTACCACTCGTGACGAATTTGTCAAGAAGTTCGCCTACCTCAAGAAGTTCGGCTTTATCACCGACAGTGATGCCCATTTTATTAACAACGTAGGCGATGTGTACAACGTCATCTATATGGAGCATCGTTCGTTCGAAGAATTCGCCAAGGCGCTGCGCGGAGAGGACGGCCGGTATATTGACACGATGGCTTTCCGTGAAAAATAAAAATACATCTTTATGAAGAGACTATTTATATTGTTTTTGGTTGCCCTGATGGGTAGTGTTTCTGTGGCGCAGAAAGGTAATCCGTCTCGACCGAGCCTCCACACGGTGAATTTTCAGGCCGGCCATGGCGAGATCTTCAATGTCTTTATCGATGGCAATTTGGTGAACCGCCTTCCCCAGGGGCGAGTGATGGTATGCGATGTGACCGACCGTACCCATGAGGTGGTGGTCGTCCTGAAACGCCCCGTTGCCAAGGCCGCAGTGATGCAGCTGTTGCCCAACGAGCCCTCGATAATGGTCAATGTGACCTACGATGAATACTCTGAGACGTTGAACCTCTATACACCTTCGCAGAACCGTCCATCATCCAACCCTGTTGCAGACTATGCTGCGAAGACAGCATCCGTTTCCACACCTGTTTCGTCTCGACAGGAAGTACCTGTGCCGGTGGTGATAAAGCCTGTGGTGTCCGAGGCCGATGTGGCGGCGATGGTATTAAGAATGAAAAACCAGACCTTCGATAGCGACCGTTTGGCATTGGGTAAGGTTATTGTGGCCTCATCGAACCTCACGGCGGCACAAATTACCCGCCTTGCCGAAACCATTGACTATTCCTCCTCTCAAGTGGAATTTCTCAAGTATGCCTATGCTTATTGTATTGACAAGGCAAACTATTACACCACGGTAGACATTCTGACTTTCAGCAACGACAAAAAAAGTGTGCTGGATTATATAGCCACACAGAAATAAAAAAAGCGCGGCGCCCATATGGGCGCCGCGCTTCGTATTTTAGAAGAACAACACTTTCGAGGGGAGGGCTCCTGCCTCGACTTTGAAGCGGCGTGTGCCGGTGGGCGAGAAGCAATAGACATCACCATTTGTAGTGTAGTCGGAGGAGGTGAGGTAGATGTCTCCGTTGGAGGGGTTGATATTGATGCCGTAGGCGTTGGCGTCGAGGCTGACGGTGAAGGGGAATGCCTCGGTGGTGCCGTCGGCGTTGATGACTTTCCACACATTGGTCTCGTGCCATGAAGCGTCGTACTCGACAGAGTATCCGTAGGCTTTGCCGTTGTAGACATCCAGTTTCTGCAACGCCTCGCCGGTGAGGGTGATGTCGAGCGTGGTGGCATCGATGATTGCCGAGCCGGAGCCGATGTCGCCATAATTGCCTATCCAGCAAACGATAACCTTGTTGTCGTTTATCTTCTTCACAGCGGAGAGGTTCATGCCGACGGTGACGGTGTTGGGGTTGGCAAATGTTGTCAGGTCAATCACATAGAGTTTGTCGTCGTAGTCGCTGCCTTTGTAGCTGCTGGCCACGAAGGCCTTTCCTTGGGCGATGGCGATACCCTCGGGGTAGAACTGGCCAAGGGTGCAGGTGGCCTCGATGGCGAGGCTGGCGGTATCGACACGCACCACACTGCAGGGATTGTAGCAGGTGATGTAGATTTTGCCGCCGTCGGCAGCCATGCTGCGGGGTTTGCGGTCGCCCATGTTGACACGCTGCGAGGCACCCGTGGCGGGGTTGAGAACCTCGAGGCTGTTCGACTCGGTGACGGTGATGTAGACTTTGGAACCATAGGCAATCATGTCTTGTGCCTGGTCGCCGAGGCCGCGGTGGTTGACAGTCTCGAACCATTGGTTGTCAATGGTGCCGGTGGAGGTGTTGAGTCTCGACACCGAGGCATTGTTGGCGCTCATGTTGCCTTCGTTGAGCACCAAGGCAAAAGTCTCGGAGCTATCGTTGTCAGTCGGGGTGACTTTGTCTTTCTCGCAAGCCGCAAACAAAAGGATGGCCATGCTGGCGAGGATGATTCTGTTGAGATGTTTCATGCTATTTTATTAATGTATTAGAATTCGTAGATGATGCTGATTTTCCAATTGCGCCCCATCATGGGGTAGGCGCGGATAACTTCGTACTGGGTATCAAAAAGGTTGAGCACATGCAGGCTGACGTTGAGGGTGCCGAGCCGGAGGTCGAACTTGCGGTCGGCCGAGAGACCCACGTCGCAGTAGGCAGGCAAGCAGTTCTGGTCGATGTTCTGCGCCATGCTGTATCGCTCGCCCACCACCATGAGGGTGGCCCCGAGGTTCACCCATCGACTCTCCCATCGGGCCGAAGCGCCGCCCGAATGGCGTGGCGTATAGACAATCTGGTGCCCGTAGGTCTTGCTGCCTTCCTTCGAGTGGTCCACGGCATGCTGATAGGAGTAATTCAAATGAAAATTGAAATTAGACAATTGAAAATTGGCTGTCGCATCTACTCCGAGGATGTCTACGATGCCCAGGTTCTCCATGCTCCAGTAGTACATGTTTGTGGTGGGTTTGGCCACAATCTTGTCGTTCACGTGGTTGGTGTAGAGATCAAGGGTGGCCTGCATCGAGGCTGTTTCCCATTGGTGGGCGTGGGTGATGCCGATGTTCACCTGCTGGGCAAGTTCGGGCCGCAGGTTGCGTGGGAAGAGTTGGAAGAAATAAAGTTCGCCGAAGTTGGGCGCGCGGTAGGTCATCTTGTAGAAGAGGCGAAAAGAGGTGGCACCGTCCAGTGTGTATATCAGTGAAAAGAACGGCGAGAGTCGGCGGTAGGTGGGCATGGTGTCGAGGTCGGAGACCCGATCGACGACTTGGTTGAATAGCAGATGGGCGTTGGCCTCGAGCTTTGTACGGCGGATGTCGAAATGCGAATTGAGAGCAACTGCTGCCATTAGCGTGTAACGGGTCACGTCGTTGCGCTTTTCGAGGTTGCTGCCCAGATGGCTCAGGTCGCCGTCGGCAGCCAGGTTGAGGTCGAGCCACGGGGCGAGGCTCCGCTGATAGCTGGCGCTGAGGTAGGCTTCCTTCTGCCGATAGTCGTTGTAGATGTCTGTGCCGGCGGTGGTGTCGGTATAGTCGTCGTAGCTGTAGCGCAACTTGCCGAGAACCTGCATCTTCCACCGCTCGCGTATCACCCGCCATTGCGTCTGGACAAAAGCCAGTTCCTCGATGGAACTCTGTCCCGAGAGGGTCTGTGAGTAGAATGCTACCGGGCCAGGCAGCTCGTGCGCACCACGCATGTAGTGGACCTTGGTTACGAGGGTGTTGTCGGGAGCAATGGTATAGAACAGGTTGCCGTCGACGGTGGCCATCCACACCGCCGAGTGCTTCCTCCGCTCCACGGAAGAGCTGTCATTGTGCGAGGCGGTGTAATAGAGAGTGAACGGATAGTCTCCCTTGCTGTAAAGATAGTTGGCGTAGAAGCTGCTTTTCAGGCGTTTGCTCCATTTCTGTTCCCACATCAGGGTGGGTGAGAAGAGCCCGAAGGACCCCACTTCTGTGCCCGCCTTGATTTTCGTGTGTTCTCCGGGCCAGAATTGAGGCTCGGCGGTCTCCATGTTGAGGGTGTTGCCTGCGGCATAGGCTCGCGCCGAGAGTAGGGCTCCCTGTTCCTGCCCCTGACTGAAGCTTACAAAAGCGCTGTTGCCTACCAGATAGCGGCCGAGGTCGACCTGCCCGTTCTGGGAGTCGTCGACGGGGATGCCGTCGATGGTTACCGCCGAGAACTGGCTGCCCAGCCCTCGGGCCGAGACGGTCTTTACACCGCCTACCCCTCCATAGTCCTTCAACGTCACCCCGGCCATCTGTTTCAACGCATCGCTGAGTTGCACAGCTCCTATATGTTCAAGCTTCTCTGCGTCAACCACCTGCGTAGGTGCTGCCGTGCGTATCTCGGTGGGAGCGCGCTGGGCGCTGACGGTGACCTCCTCAAGCGTGGTACGCTTTACGGTATCGGTCGTTTGTGCGTTGGCCGACAGGGTGATGCACAAAAAAAAGACCCCCAAGGAAAGGGCGTTTTTGAGCAGGAGACTGCCTTTTCCGGCGCACCGGAGGCAGAAAACAATAAACGATACTATGTTTTCAACAACAATGCTCATTATCAATACGTCCTATCCTCGAGGGCTGTTAATGATTGATTGCGGCTTTGGCAGGTCTTCTGACTTGTTCCTCACAGCTTTTGGCCTTCCCACAGCGCCTGCTGGCACCGCAGTGACCGTTTTGTTAAAAGCTGTGTAACCATCTGGAACTCACAGCAGCGGGACTGTCCGGGACTCTCACCCGATTCCCTCTTGGCCCCCTTGCGGGGGAACCAAAACCGATTGCAAAAGTACAACTTTTTTCCGACATCAAAAAAAATAATTTTGTCATGTCGGCCTCTTTCCGTATCTTTGCAAACGTTTTGTGTGAGGTTGTTTCCTTCAAGCATACAAAATATCAGCACTTTGAAACAATAACTCATTGTCGGGGTCAGTCCTGTAATGGGACTGCCAAGAGGGAATCACGTGCAAATCGTGAGCTGTCGCGCAACTGTAAACACGCTGCTGACGGGTGGAAAAAAACCATTGGGGAGGTTGCCCCTGAGAAGGTTTCTGCCTCGAGGCGACAAGCCAGGAGACCTGCCCCGAACAGTTTTCGGCAATGCTTTCGCGTCTAAAAGGTGTTTGTCGGTGCTCGCGTCCATTGCAGCCCCATACTTCTTTCCATAAAAAGATGTTGTCAGCTTTTGCCTTAAAAAAGACTGATAACATTATAATTCAATAATATAAACAATGAATTGGAAAGAAGATTATAAACGGAAAGTATCAACTCCAACAGAGGCAATCAAGGATATCCGCGACGGACAGTGTGTTGTGATGGGTCATGCCGCTGCCGCTCCTCGGCTTATCCCGCAGACACTTGCCGACCACTGCGAAGACTACAACGATGTGCTCATCTATCACATGACTACCTTGGGAGACAATCCTTGCTACAAACCCCAATGTTTTGGTCATTTCCGCCATGTGAGCAACTTCCTCTCCGCCAATTCCCGCGAGGTGGTGGAACGCCGCGAAGGCGATTTCTTTCCCGCTTATTTCAAGGATGTTCCCTCGATGATTGGAGGCGACATCCCTTGCGACGTGGCGGTCTTCCAGACCACGCCACCTAACGACGAAGGCTACTGCTCCCTTGGCGTGAGCTGTGATTATGCAAAAGCTGCCATTCATGCTGCCAAGACGGTCATCATAGAAACCAACGAAATGATGCCCTACACCTATGGCGACACCATGGTACACGTCTCCCAGGTCGACCACATCATCCCTTGTGCCTATCATCTTCAGGAATTACAGCTCCCCGAACCTGGCGATGTGGAATTGTCCATCGGACGCAACTGCGCCTCCCTGGTGGCCGACGGCTCTACACTCCAATTGGGTATCGGAGCTATCCCCGACGCTGTTCTACTGTCGCTTACCGAGAAAAACGACCTCGGCATCCATAGCGAAATGTTTTCCAATGGCGTTATGGACCTCATGCGTCGCGGTGTCATCAACGGTCGCCGCAAAACACTCCACCGCAACAAGGCTGTTGTCACCTTCATCATGGGATCGCGCGAACTTTACGACTTTGTCGACCAAAACCCCGATGTCGAGTTCTATCCCGTAGACTATGTCAACAGCCCGCTTGTCATTGCAAAAAACGATCGCATGATCTCCATCAACTCCTGCCTCGAGGTCGACCTTCAGGGGCAGGTGGCAAGCGAAACCATCGGCATGCGACAGTATAGCGGTATCGGCGGCCAGGTCGACTTCATCCGCGGAGCCTCGCTGGCTCGCGAGGGGAAAGCTATCATCGCCATGCCCAGCACCGCCGCCGGGGGAACCATCTCGCGCATCAAACCCTTCCTCACCGAAGGTGCTGCCGTGAGTACCTCGCGAAACGATGTCGACTATATTGTTACCGAATACGGTATCGCCAGACTCAAGGGACGCACCCTGCAACACCGTGCCGAGGATCTCATCCGTATCGCCCACCCCGACTTCCGACAGCCCCTGGCCGAGGAGTATGAGCGCCGCTTCCACTGCCCCTACCAGGAACAGTCATGACTCCCGAACAAGTCGCCGCAAAATTCCCTTTGGAAACAGTTTGGTGCCGGTAAGTATTATTGCCTTGACAAAGCCCTACCAACTCCCTACCAACTCCTACCACGGTAGGAGTTGGTAGGGAGTTGGTAGGGAGTTAATAGGGTGATTATACGTAGGTTGTGGATATGATGTGCGTGATGGCTAAAAAACGGGTTTTGCCATGAGATCGTTCTCGTATGCGTCGGTGATGACGACGTCGATGAAATCGCCGGGCTTCGGTAATTGGGAATCGGAAGTTGAGAATTGGGATTGGGTTGCCGCAGGAATGGGTATGAGGACTTCGTCGTCGACTTCGGGGCTGTCGTATTCGGTGCGTCCTACAATGAATTCATCGTTTATTTGGTCGACGAGCACGCGATAGGTTTTTCCTATGCGTGCTTGGTTTTTCTCCAGGGAGACCTGCTCTTGTATTGCCATCAACTCGCTGACGCGCAGTTCTTTCTCTTCTTGTGGCACATCGTCTGGCAGACGGTAGGCGGCGGTGCCTTCCTCGGGGGAGTAGGCGAAACAGCCCATTCGGTCGAAACGGGCTTGGCGGACAAATTCTTTCAACTCTTCAAACTCTTCTCGCGTTTCGCCAGGGTAACCGACAATGAGGGTGGTTCGGATTGCCACGTCGGGCAGCTGGCGGCGGAAGGTGTCGATGAGACGGAGGGTTCCTTCGCGGTCGATTCCACGCTGCATTGAATTGAGGATGCGCGTGTTGATGTGTTGGAGGGGGATGTCGATGTAGTTGCAGATGTTTTTGTGGCGATGCATCACCTCGATGGCGTCGATGGGGAAGGAGGTGGGGTAGGTGTAGTGGAGACGAATCCAAGGGGCGCCGCTCTCGGTGGCGAGCCGTTCAAGCAACTCGCCGAGGGCGCGGCGATGGTAGATGTCGAGGCCGTAGTAGGTGGTGTCCTGCGAGATGACGATGAGTTCCTTTACTCCTTTTTTTACCAGCATCTTGGCTTCGGCAACCAGTTCGTCGATGGGTATCGATTTGTGGGCGCCGCGGATGAGGGGGATGGCGCAGTAGGAGCAGCTGCGGTTGCAGCCCTCGGCGATTTTGAGGTAGGCATAGTGGCTTGGGGTGGAAAGAGGGCGGGCAGATTGGGAATTGGGAATTGGGAATTGAGAATGGGCTTCCGTACCCGAATGATTTTCAATTTTCAATTCCAAATTTTCAATTATCTTGTCCCATTCGTGGACACCGAACCAGGCGTCGACTTCCGGGATTTCCTTCCGAAGCTCTTCTTTATAGCGTTCGACGAGACATCCGCATACGATGATTTTTTGTGCGGACGCGGTGTGGCGCTTCCCTACAACCTCGAGGATGGTGTTGATGCTCTCTTCCTTGGCGTCGCCAATGAAGCCGCAGGTGTTGATGATGACGGCATCGAACCGGGTGGCCGAACGACGGGATGGCTGTGTGGTTTGTTGGCCATCGAAAAAGACTTTATGGCCGGCGGCTATGAGAGTGCCCGCGAGATGTTCGCTGTCGACAGTGTTTTTGCTACAGCCGAGGGTTATGATGTTTATTCTCAATGCGTTAGTGCGTTAATGTGTTGGTGCGTTAGTCGAACAGGGAATCGACGAAGTCGTCGGGATTGAAAAGCTGGAGGTCGGTCATTTTCTCGCCGAGGCCGATATAGCGCACGGGGATGTGGAACTGGTCGGAGATGCCGATGATGACGCCGCCTTTGGCTGTGCCGTCGAGTTTGGTGAGAGCCAAAGCGTTGACGTCGGTGGCCTGGGTGAACTGGCGTGCCTGCTCAATGGCGTTCTGTCCGGTGGAGGCATCGAGGACGAGGAGCACTTCATGTGGCGCGTCGGGAACAAGTTTCTGCATCACTTTCCGTATCTTGGAAAGCTCGTTCATGAGCCCTATTTTATTGTGCAGACGCCCGGCGGTGTCAATAATGACTACGTCGATGTCCTTGGCGAGGGCCGACTGGAGGGTGTCGTAGGCCACGGAGGCAGGGTCGGCATTCATGCCCTGCTGCACGATAGGGACTTCGACGCGGTCGGCCCAGAGTTGCAATTGCTCGACAGCGGCGGCGCGGAAGGTATCGGCGGCACCGAGCATCACTTTTTTGCCGGCGGCTTTATAGCGGTAGGCCAGCTTGGCGATGGTGGTGGTTTTGCCAACGCCATTGACACCGACAACGAGGATGACATAGGGTCGCTTGGGCAGTGGGGCGTCGAAATCGGAGGGGAAGAGATTCTCGGTGTCGTTGGCAGGTTTGCGCAGCAGTTGCGAGATCTCGGCCCGGAGGATGGAGTTGAGTTCGGTGGTGGAGATGTAGCGGTCGCGTCGGATGCGATCCTGAAGGTGGTCGATGATTTTCAGGGTGGTGTCGACGCCCACGTCGGAGGTGATGAGGGTTTCCTCGAGGTTGTCGAGCACTTCGTCGTCGACGGTGGTTTTGCCGAGGATGGACTTGGTGAGTTTCTGGAAGAAACTGGACTTGGTCTTCTGCAATCCTTGGTCAAGGGTTTGCTTTTCTTCCTCTTTGGTTTTGCGTAAGAAATCGAAAAGTCCCATATTTATTTCGTTTTAAGTTCTTTTTCCATGACGGGGCGAATATCCTTGTCGAAGATTTTTGCATAACGGTCGTAGGGGTAGCGCTCGTAGTCGCCGCTGGCGAAATACCAGAGGATGACGATGAATTCTTTTGCAGGGATGTAGCCTGGAATGGATTGGAAGGGAGTGCCGTCGGCGCGGTAGAGTGCCGCTGTGGGATATCCTTGGATGCCGCGAGCGAACTCGTGGGCACGACCGCGACCGCCAACACCCTTATAGGTCTGACCGAACCAGACGATTTTTTTCGTGCTCTCGGCATTGAACTTCACAGGATAGAAGTATTTGTTGAGAATCTTAGCCACCGTGGGATCGGAGAAAGTGTCGCGGTCCATCTTTTTGCAGTAGCCGCACCAGTCGGTGTAGAAATCGACGAAATAGAATTTGGATCCAATTTTGGCATTGGCAGCCTCGTCGAGGGTGTGCCATTGGGTTTGAGCCTGTGCAGAATTGAAAAATGAAAAATGAAAATTGAAAAATAGGCATGCGCAGGCCAATCGCATCAGCCATTTCCTTCTGTTTGTTATTAATTTACCAGTCATATTCCCAATCTTTTTCGTTATCTTGTTCTTCTTCTATATATATTTCCTCGCGTTCTTCGCGGTCGCGGAGCCGGAAGAGACGTCCAAGCCAGTCGTCTTTTTTCGAACGAGTCTGCGTTTTTTTGTTTTTGTCTTCCTCAATGATGCGGGCAATCTGGTCGACATATTGCTCGACATAATTGCGGTTGGCGTAGGGGTCTTGGTGGAGAACCGCCCCTGTGTAATAGTGACGGAGGATGGAGTCGTAGGGGATGCCGAGTTCGACCATTCGTATGGTGCCTTCCTGAGAAAGTCCCACGCCGTGGCCGTAGCCGTGGCCATGGAGGATGACGTTGCCGGCAGCGCTGTCTACTTCAATGGAGAAAAAGGTGGATCGTAGCTGCCAGTCGACACGGATGCGTGTTAGCGGGATGCCGAGTAGCCGCACACACCGGTGTTCTTGAGTGAAGTGAAGCAGGGTGTCGAGATTGGCTGAATCATGGATGTCAATCTTGTGGGTTTTGGCGAAGTAGGAGAGCCATCGGTCTTGGCTGATGGTCTTGACCCAGTCGCTTTGTTTCATGCCCAGGGAGAAGGTGTCGGCGACGGAACGCAGATAGGGGAGGGCGGCGCGCCACACATCCTCTGAGTTGGCGGTCTCGCCGCCGGAATTGGAGTGAAATGGCGTTTCGATGAGGGCGCCGAATTCATCGACAAGCGTCTCTCCGCTACTTTGGATGGCTCCCATCATGATGTCGGGGCGAATGCAGCGGTTAAGGTAGGCTTGGCAGTGGACTTGGTCGCAGAAGTTGTATCCATCGGCTTGGTGCTTGCCCATATTGCGGAGAGCCCAAGTGCGCGAGATGATGGCTTGGATGCGGAAGATGTCGGATTTCTTGCCGTAGATTTCGCTCTGCACCACGCCTGCCAAATAAGTCTCGAATTCCACATTGTTTACTATCAGGAGGCTGCCGCTTTTGAGAAGAGAGATGTCGAGGTCGCCTTCGTAGGTGCGCTGTTTGCCTGATTCGGGATTGAGACAGAGGATGCAGGCGGTGTCGGTGGCTTCAAGACGGACGTTGGCGAAGGTGCCATAGTCGGTCTCGTTGACGCTTACATGCAGCATTTTGCCTTCGGGACGAATGAGGACTGAACGCCCTTCGCCTATTTGATCCTCGAGAAGTTGGTCGTTGTCGGCATAGAGGTTGTAGTTACCCAAGTCGAAGGAGATGTTGAGAGTCTTGATGGTTACGTTGGAGTAGAGACGGACTTTAACCTTGTCGGCATGGGCTGCCAAGGTCAGCAACAAGAGCAGTGTTATGGACAGGAGTCGTTTCATTTGGCAGTTTCAATGATGGCTTTTGCGGTGCGGAGTGAGGCCCCGGCGCTACCCAGTTTCTGTTCGACGCGGCGATAGCCTTCAATCATGCGTTCTCGGTTGGCAGTGTCGGAGGTGATGAGAAGGAATTCTTCCTCGAGGCGTTGGTCGTTGAAATCCTGCTGAAGGAGCTCGGTGACGACATTGCTGTCGTCGATGAGGTCGACAAGAGCGATATGGTTGATGCGTCGTCCCACCAATGCTTTGGCAATGGCGATGGAAATCGGGTTACCCCGGTAGCACACCACTTGGGGCACATGGAAAAGACCGGTCTCGAGCGTTGCAGTGCCTGAGCATACCACGGCGGCATAGGCCTGTGAGAGGAGACGATAGGTCTGATCAAAGACCACGCTGATTCCCGTATCGGTGGGGATATGTTGTTCATACATGTCTTTGCCCAGAAGGCTCATGCCTCCCACCACAAAGTGGTATTCAGGATGGCGTCGAGCCAGATTCACCATGCAGGGAAGGCTCTTGAGGAGTTCTTGCCGGCGGCTGCCCGGCAAGAGGGCGATGATGGGACGGTTGTCGAAAGCAAACGGTTCGTCTTGTGGACGGTTTTGGATGATTTCAATCAAAGGATGACCCACAAAGGTGGCTTGCGGCAGATTGTTCTCGGCATAGAACTGTTGCTCGAAGGGCAGGATGTAGCAGAGACGGTCGAGGTAGCTACGCATGCCTTTCAGGCGGCCTTTCTTCCATGCCCATAGTTGTGGTGAGATATAGTGAATGGCTTTGATGCCATGCTCATGAGCCCATTTCTCTATTTTGAGGTTGAAGCCAGGATAGTCGATTCCGATGACGACGTCAGGATGCCAAGAGAGGATGTCCTTTTTGCAGAAACTGATGTTGCCCAGCACGGTGCGCAAATGAAGCACCACTTCGATAAATCCCATGATGGCCAGGTTGCGGATATGCTTCACGGGCTGGCCTCCTTCCTTCATCATGGCGTCGCCGCCCCAGAAACGGAACTCGGCTTGAGGGTCCTCATCGCGCAGGGCTTTGATGAGGTTGGCACCATAAAGGTCGCCCGAGGCTTCGCCGGCTATGATGTAGTATTTCATGGGTTAGAAATTTAGGCTATGGGTTTTGAACAATATAAACATGAAAGCTATGAATAGAACAAAGATTAGCACTATCATCGTCTTGACGACGATGGAGAATTGTTTTTTGACATAGTAGCGCATGATGAGTATCGGTGGGACGAAACAACCGGCATATAGTGAAAGGTGGGCACAGGCAGAGTCGCCGACAATGATAAGGATGGCGGTGATCAGTAGCGCTGTGACAATCATTGAACCGAGCCCTGCCACTATCCCGACGATCGGTAAGTTTTGTGTGAAAAAACGTTTGAACATGAGCTAACAGTATAATGGTTTAAGTTTCTCGATAGTGGGATGGTGGGTGAAGTCGCAATGAATAGGGACGATAGACACGTATCCATGGGAAAGGGCCCATTCGTCGCTGTCTTCGGAAGGATCGTTGCAGACAAACTTGCCTGTCAACCACCAGTAGGGTCGTCCTTGTGGGTCGATGCGTTTCTCAAAGCTGTCGTTCCACATGGCATTTGCCTCCTGACAGACGCGAATGCCTTTTATTTCACCCATCGGCAGGCGTGGAATGTTCACGTTGAGTGTGATGCCGGCTGGAAGCCGGTGTTCAAGAGTTGTGCGAATAATTTGTCGAACAAAAGGCAAACCGGGTTCAAAGTCGGCGTGGGGACTATGGTTGAGGAGAGAGAAACCGATTGAGGGGATGCAGAGGGCAACGGCCTCGATGGCGGCCCCCATGGTGCCGCTGTAGAGCACATTGATGGAACTGTTGCTACCATGGTTGATGCCCGAAAGGACCAAATCGGGTTTGCGTGGACAGAAATGTTCAACAGCCAGTTTGACGCAATCTACAGGTGTGCCATCGCAGCTGCACACGGTCAATCCTTCGTCGCGGCTGATTTCCTGTGCACGGATGGGACGAGTCGACACGATGCTGTGGCTTAGCCCTGAAGCGTTGTTTTGTGGAGCCATGACGAGGACGTCGCCAAACTCGCATGCCACAGCGGAGAGCGCCTGTAGTCCTTTGGCGTTCACCCCATCATCGTTGGTTATCAGTATCAGCGGCTTCATTGGGCAATGGCTGCTTTCTCGGCTCCGCGGAAATAACTGGCGGGTTGCAGGATGTTGTCGAAAACAAAGTACTGGATGAGTACGGTGTCGCCAGGATTGTCGGTCGAGCTGTTTCCATGGCTGACAATGGCGTAGAGGCGATTCAGGTCGAAGGCGTCGTAGAGTTCGGGGTCGGGCATGGCACCGATATCGTCGGGATTGTTGTATTTGATATAGGTCTTCACCTCGCTGAGGTTGCCGTTGATGTCGGTGATGCGGAGAATGGTGCGAGGAGTACCGCTCACACAACTGTCGGTAAGCGAGTTGGGCACGATTGCGGCAAATTCGTCGAAGTTGAGCCAGGTGAACGAAGAAAGCATTTGCGCCACTCGGGCAGTGTCGAATCCTTCGACGCGCTGATGGTTTTGAAGCATCTCCATGGCAAAGCCTTCGCCGTCGCGCATGATGGCAAACGACTCGTCTTCCTGGGAGGGAATTTCAACCTCGATGCGTTCTATTTCGCGCACATTGAGATCTACGATGGTATGGCTGCGCCATTTCAATGGGTCGGTGACGAATCGTGGTGTGAGAAAACCGCGGAAACCAGGGATATGGATGATATAGGGCGCGTCGTCGCCTTTGCGGTACATGAAACTGGCCATCATGTCCTGGGTCTCGCGTCCCACATAGTAGGTGGTCGTCAGTCGTTCGCGGGAGAAGAGTTTCAGTCGGCCGCCAAACCAGTTGATGAATGGGTCGTTTTGGTAGATTTCCACCTTGACACCATGAGCAGCGATATCTTTGATGGCGTTGGGGGCAGCGTTCTTGTTCACCTGCTGTCGGATACGCATGTCGTGGATGGTCTCGAGGAGGAGGTCGACCATGGGTTGGCTGGCGGGGTATTGGTTGTCGACAACCCATGAAGAGTCGGACACGCGTGTTAGCGTTACTTCATTGTTCTCCTTGTCGGCAAGGAAGATTTTGGTGATGGAGGCAATGTCTTCAATGTGGTAGTCCTGTTTGAATGTGGGGCGTGAGAGCAAATAGGCAATCAGCGCGGCAGCCACCACCACCGCTACGGTGATGATAATCAGTATGCGATTTTTTTTCTTCATTTTTCTAAATCTTTAAACTTTAACCGTTGAACGTTATCTTCCGCAGTATTTCTTCTTTCTGACAACGATGATGATGCCTGCGGCAACACCTAATATCAGCAACGGCACAATGATATTGATGGCTTGGTAGAAAGAACGGCGCTCGCGGGTTTTGTTTTCGTCGAGTTTGCGCAGGGTGATGCTGCGGCTACGCGAATCCATCAGTCCTTCGTCGCCCACCAGATAGTTTACAACATTCAGCAGCAATTCCTTGTTGGCATAGAGCGTGCGGGTATAGCTGTCGTACCCCACGGGGTAGGCCAAGTCTTTGTCTGCATCGTATCGGTTCTTGATGATGTCGCCGTCCGAGATGACAATCATCTTGGTGGGTTTGCTCACTTCGCGGTAACCTATGGCGTCCGACTCGGTTAGTTCGGGCGTTAGGCGGTTGCGCCAAGTCGACTTGAACTCGCCTTCCAGCAACACTGCCACAGGCAGGTGGCTCTTGTTGTATAACCGCTGGTCGGGTTCCATCCTGGCGTCGTTGAGGTCAATCATGGCCGGTGCGTTTTTCACGCGGGTGTATTCCGACGTGGCGAGCAGCACGGTTTTCTTGATGTCGTTGTCGATGAGGTCGATGCTGCTGACGAAGTCTGTTTTGATGAGGTCGAGGTTGCGCACGACGGGATGCTCCGACAGTGGCACAATTTCGGGGAAATAGAACCACGGGCTGAAGCGGTATTGAGGCTTGTCGCCAACAATGCCTACAGGTAGCGGAATGGGTCGGCAGCGTATGTCCATCAGCACATTGGGATTGACACGCACTCCATAGTTGAACAGCATCTCGTCCAATCCAATGGGATAGCGTGTGGCCAACATTTGTCCGTGGGTGGCCAGGCTGTCGATTTCGGCGTTAAGCGGGTCGATGAGCCAGAGTACCTTGCCACCATACATGATGTACTGATCCAAGATGAAAAGATCTTTCTCGCTAAAGGCTTCTGTGGGTTTGGCCACAATGAGAAGGTCGAATTTATTAACAAGGCGGTAGGTCGAGTCTTTCGAGTTCTGATGGTGCGCCGTGAGCGACTGAATCTGGCCGTCGATGGTCACGTATTCAAGACTGTAGAATTCCTGCAGCGCACGTTGGATGTCATATAGAACGCCGCCGTTCAGCTCTCCGTGTCCCTGTAGGAATCCGATGCTCTGTTTCATGCCGTGCGACAATGCACGTACTGGGCTTGTCAAGGCGTATTCCAGATTCTGGATAGAATTGTTCAGCAGGTCGGCTTGCCCCACATATTGCTGGTTCTGCAGTAACTGCACGGTGGTCTCGCGTCCTTTGTAGAATACGTCGGCCGCTGTGAGTAGAAGCAGCGAGGTCACTCCGTTGTCGCCTTTCATCTGCACCTGCGCCGGCTGGATGCCTTTCTCGCTGAGCTTTTGGAAGAAGACTCGGCGTTCCTCGTCGGTACCAAAGTTGTTGGGGTTGACAAATTCGTAGCTCACGTTGCGGTTGTAGGCACGCAACTGGTTGAGCATCTCCTTGGTCTCGTTCTGCAGCCGTTTGAAGTCGGCCGGCATGTCGCCGTCAAGGTAGACGCGGTAGAGCAGTGGCTCGTCTATGGTCTTAAGCAGCTCTTTGGTCGAGTCGGAGAGGGTGTAGCGCTTCTCCGACGTCAGGTCGAGGCGGGCATAAAGGAAGTGATCGATAACGTTGACAGACAATACTATCAGCACCGTTACCCCCATCTCGAGCCAATGGCTGCGCTTCAGGTTCTTGCGGTTCTTCCATCCGTTCCACATGCGGCTTTGCAGCACCAGACGGGTACCCATTAGGAACAGAGCCATCACGCTGGCGAAGTAGAGCACGTCGCGTGTGTCGACCACACCGCGGCTGACGCTCTCGTAGTGGTCCATCATGCCCAGGCTTTTCACAAAGAGATCGCCACTGCCGAAAAGCTCCATGTTGTACAGGCTCTCAAACCCCAGATATCCCACGGCGCAAAGCACGGCGGCGGCAATGAACGATACAATCTGGTTGCTTGTCAGCGAGCTACACAGCAGGCCGATGGCTACGAAGGCACCTCCCAGCAGCAGCAGGCCGATGTAGGAACCCACCACGCTGCCCGTGTCGATGTTGCCCACGGGATAGCCCAGCGAATAGACGCTGAAGTAGCACACCAGCGTCGGCAGCAGCGAGATGAATACCAGCGTCCACGCTGCCAGAAACTTGGCCCACACTATCGTCCAGTCGCTCAGTGGACGTGTCATCAGCATCTCGATGGTGCCGCCACGCCGTTCCTCGGCGAAAGTGCGCATCGTGATGGCTGGAATCAGGAAAAGGTAGAGGAATGGGCCGATAAGAAACAATCCGTCCATGCCTGCATAGCCGTAGTCGAGAATGTTGAAGTCGCTCTTCAGCACCCACAGTGTCAGTCCGGTCAGTATCAAGAATACCGCTATTGTCAGGTATCCAATTAGTGACGAGAAGAAACTCGCAAGTTCTTTTCTATATAGTGTCCACATTGGTCTTTAAAAGTTATCCTTTACTCCACAAATTTCATTGCTTTGCTCTTGTGGCTGCGGCCGCGGTACATGCCGTCGGTCAGTTCGCGCACCGTCTCCACCACCACCTGCGTCACACCGGTCAGCATGCGGCGGTCGATGTTCTCCCAGATGTCGGAGGTTACATGGTTGTGCTGCAACCCGTTGAGGGTGGTGAATACCAGCGACGGGATGCCTATCACGTCGAATCCACGGGCATCGCCGCGAGGATTGGTTTTCTCGGGATTGTGCCAGAGAAGACTGTGGTTGGCGCTGTCGCGCACTCGGGCAATGTCCCACAGCGAGGGGTAGCGGTTGTCGCCGAAAAGTGCTATGCTGTCGCCATGGCCGATGTTCTGCACATTGATAAAAGCTTCGATTTTGCGCAGTTTCGGGAAATTCGAAAGGAAAACCCTCGAGCCGAGGAACTGTTGCTCGCTGCCACTGAAGAGAACAAAGAGGATGCTGCGGCGTGGACGGTACTGGGGTTGTGAGAGCAGGCGGGCGGTCTCCAGCACGGCGGCCACGCCCGAAGCGTTGATGTCGGCTCCCGGGAACAGGCAGGTCTCTCCCTGCATGCCCACATGGTCCAAACTCGCGCCCACAACGATGAGTTCGTCGTCGTATTTCTTGTCGTAGCCTTTCAGCAAGCCAAGCACATTGGCCGTGACAGCGCGCTGGCGATAGATGGCATTGACGTCCACCTCGGCCTTTTTCAGCAAAGCGAAGGAATGGGAGGTATGGTTGTTGTTGATGGCGCTGACGGCCGAATCAAGGCTCATGGCTTCATTCTGGAACAATTCGCGGCCACAGTCGAGTGTGAGCTGGAGGATTGGGAATGTGGCCAGGTGGGGCAGCTCTCCGCAGTACACACGGCCTTGCACCTCGTATGGCAGGCAACTCCCGCTCATGTTGATGGCCAGTACTCCAAGGGCGCCATGCTTCTCGGCGGTGCGCGCCTTGTCACGCAGTGTGGTGTAGTGGCTGGCAATGTTGGACGGCAACCACGACCCTTCGGGCAAACCCGTGAGCAGCACCACAATCTTGCCCTGGACGTCGACTCCCTTGTAGTCGTTGAGCTCTTCTTCTGCAATACCATATCCGCAGAAGACCATTTGCGCGTCTACATAGCCGCGACCTGTCATTCCGGCGCAGCAGAACTCGTTGCCCAACGTGAAGATCCTCTTGTCCTTCGAACCGGGGATGTAGATGTTGAACTTGCAGTTTTCCACCTCGTTGCACTCGATGTTGAACCTCTGTTCGGTTATTTTGGCACCATAGCCACGCAGCACGCGCTCAACATATTTCACGGCCTCGTCGTAGCCCACCGTGCCGGCAAGGCGCCCCTCGTAGGTGTCGGCCGAGAGTTCAATGATGTGTTTCATGATGGAATCTTCCTCCACCACGGGCATCGCCATGGGGTCGCGTTTCTGGGCCGAGGCCTCGGGGATGACGGCGGTGAGGATGACGGCGAGTGTGCAAAGGCGGGCCATTTGGCTCCACAATCCCTTTTTTCTCATAGTTATTATATTATTATTGTTAATTATAATATTGATTCCAAATATATTATGCATTCGCAATATGACGCGAATCAAATACAAAGATACGCAAAAAAAATGAATGGGGAAAGGTAAAAATCAAAAAAGCACTAACTAAGTGATAACCAGTTATCAAAACCTTACCAACTCCCTACCAACTCCTACCACGGTAGGAGTTGGTAGGGAGTTGATAGGGAGTTGGCAGGTTGATGACCCTTAGGGGTTAGTTCTTCATCTGCTGAAGCAGCTTGTCGAGGTTGGGGGTGAGAATGATTTCGGTGCGGCGGTTGGCGGCTTTTCCCTCGGAGGTGCTGTTGTCGGCTTTTGGGGCAAACTCGCCGTGGCCACAGGCCTCGATGCGGGCAGGGTTGATGCCGGGACCATGCTGCAGGAGCAGTTTGACGATGGCGGTGGCTCGCATCACGGAGAGGTCCCAGTTGTCCTTCACGGCAGTGTTGCCGCGGTAGGGGTCGTTGTCTGTATGTCCCTCAACCATAATGTTCAACGTCGAGTCTTGCTCGAGGACGCGTGCCAGTTCCTTGATGGCATTGGCTCCCTCCTTCGATACGGTCCAGCTGGCCGACGGGAAGAGGAGTTTGTTCTCCATTGAGACATAGACTTTGCCATCTTTGGTCTCCACCTTCAATCCTTTGTCGGCGAAGCCGGTGAGGGCTTTGGTGACCGAGGTGCGCACGTTCTCAAGTTCGCGTTCCTTGGCTTCGAGTTGTGCGCGTGTGGCGGCTTCCTGCTGTTCGAGTTCGGCCTGCTTGGCTATCATTTCGCTGCGTTGCAGGCGGAAGGTCTCTTGTTGACGGGTGAACTGCTCCTCCTTCTGGCGCAACTCTTCTTCCTTTTCGTTCAGCTCTTTGGTACGGGCAGTGAGAAGGTTTTGGGCGCGTTTGAGGTCGCGGTTTTTGCCGGCAATGTCCTGCGAGTAGTTCTCGAGGGTGGTGTCGTAGTGCTGGCGCATGCGCTCGATGCGGAGGGTGAGGCTGTCGACGGTGATTTCGCAGCGGTTCTTCAAGGCCGAGAGTTCGCTGTAGTCACTCGTCAAAGCATTGTTCTGGCGTGTAAGGGCGGCGTTTTCCTCTTTGATTTCGTCCAACTCCTGGCGTGTGAGTTTGTACTGTTTGGCGGTCTGGTCGTATTTCGTTTGCAGGGTTTCGTGCTCGCTGAGCGAGACACACGAGGTCATGGCGAGCATGGCAAGGGTGCCGAAGAAAAGGGTTCTTTTTATCATAATAATTGTTATTTTTTTTGTCTAAAATAACGCAATTCAATTATTTTTCGTATCTTTGCACCTCAATTTTTTGAAAAAAAGATGAGTTTTTATAGCAAAATCTACCGTTGGCGTCTGCGTCATCTGAGTGAGCACGGTTTTGTACTGCTGCTTGCGGTGGTGGTGGGTGTGCTGTCGGGATTGGCGGCCGTAGTGCTGAAGACCTTGGTCCACTATGCCGGCCTGACGGTGACACGCATGGGTGCATTGACCCCCCTCGGCGGCAATGTGATGATGCTGTTTTTTCCTCTGGTGGGCATTCTGCTTACGGTACTGTTTGTGAAGTATATAGTACGTGGAAATATTGGACACGGTCTGCCTTCTGTGTTGCTGGCCATCAGCCGCAAAGGTTCGCGCCTGCCAAGCAAGAATATGTATACCTCACTGATTGCCTCGACGCTCACGGTGGCCTTTGGCGGCAGTGTGGGACTTGAGGCCCCGATAGCCTCCACCGGATCTGCCATCGGCTCCAATATCGGACGTTGGTTTCGGCTGAGTTCCAAGAGTGTACGCATTCTCTTGGGCTGTGGTGCCGCAGGTGCCATTGCCGGCATTTTCAAGGCTCCTTTCGCCGGTATCATGTTTGTCCTCGAGGTGTTTATGTTCGACCTCAGCGCAACAACGGCCCTGCCGCTGCTCATCGCGGCCCTGGTGTCGGCAACGGTGGCCTACTTCTTCATGGGCGCCGACGTGCAGTTCCATTTTGAGGTTACTCAGCAGTTTGGCCTCTCTCAACTGCCGTTCTATGTGATTCTTGGCGTTTTCTGTGCATTGGTATCGGTCTATTTCCTTCGGACCACCGACAAGGTGGAAGGACTCTTCGCCAAGTTCACCAATCCGTGGCTTCGTGTGGGTGTGGGCGGATTGTTGCTCGGTGTGCTTATCTTCCTCTTCCCGCCGCTCTACGGTGAAGGATATGGTATGCTCACCCAATTGCTTCACGGCGACTCCAGTAGTCTGTTTGTCAATACCATATATGGTTCATTTGGAAGTGAGTCCTGGGCCGTCCTTTTGGTGCTTTTTTTACTGATTCTCCTCAAGGCTGTGGCTACAGCGTCCACCATCGGTAGTGGCGGTGTGGGCGGCACCTTCGGCCCCTCGCTCATCGTGGGTGGTCTCTCCGGTTATTTTGTGGCTATGGCTTGCAATCAGATGGGCCTGCCTCAGCAGGATACGGCTAATTTCGCCCTTGTCGGCATGGCGGCTGTCATGACAGGTGTGATGCATGCTCCATTCATGGCCACTTTCCTCATTGCCGACATCACTGGCGGCTACCAGCTGTTGGTCCCCTTGATGGTAGCTTCGGCTGTTACTTACTTGTGTGTCAGCCCATTCGAACGTCATTCCATCTATGCTCGCAAGCTTGCCAAGAAAGGCGACCTGCTGACACATGACAAGGATGCTTCGGCTTGGCATTTGATGGACATGCAGAGTCTCATCGAGACCAACTTTGTCATTGTCCGCAGTGGTGGAAGTCTGCGTGACCTGGTGGAAGTTATCCAAACCTCGAGGCGCAATCTTTTCCCGGTGCTCACCGACGATGACAAGTTTGCCGGCATCGTGGCACTCGACGATGTCCGCAAAATTATTTTCCGTCCGGATTTATATGATAGTGTGATTGTTGACGATTTGATGCACCCCATGAGTGAGGGTGATATTGTCCGTTCGTCCGACTCTTTGACCGACGTGGTCGAAAAATTCCGCATCGGCGACCGCTATAACCTTGTGGTCATCGACGACGACAACCGCTATCTTGGCTTCATCTCCCGCGCCAACACCTTCTCCGCTTACCGCCGCTTTATTTCAGCTACAAGCGACGAATAAAACATTCTTAAGTACTTGAATTTTTTCGTGAAATTTTGCCGCGTTGGCTACTGCGGTAATCTGTCATTCTCCGATTGGGAGCCAGCCCTTGAATGGCTGTAGACGTCGAGGGACACAATGACTGCCGTGAAGCCCCAGAAAGGTACCGAGAGTTTGTCGGTATCGAGGAAGTTGTTGAACACTCCGTGGATATAATAGGTTAGCAATGAGAGTGTAAAGGCTAACGCCATGCGTGCAGTATGGGGGTCTTTTGCTGTGCGGTAGATACGCACGCCGGTGGCGAAAGTGGTGAGGAAGAGCAGTGCCACCAGTGCCACTCCCGGCACGCCCTGCTCGGTCATAGGTCCGATGTATTCACTGTGGGCATTGCCCAAATCGCCGGCATTGGTGCTGATGGTTGAGAGTTGGTAGGAACGCTGATAGCTGGCATAAAGGAACTGGTAAGTGCCTGGTCCACAACCCAGCACGGGGCTCTCTTTCCACATGCGGAAGGCTGAGGCCCAGCGGTTCAGACGCTCGAGGTTCGACGCGTCGGTCGAGATGTTGGAGATGCTTTTCACATGGTCGGCCAGCGTATAGCTCGAATCTTGATTGTTTTTGCCGAGTTTGTACAGCACGTCGCTCTGATAGACGAAAAAGGCTCCCACACCAAGGCCGAACAGGAGCACCATCCATTTGACTTTCATTCCCATTCGAATGAGAACATAGACGCCGATGGCACCCACCACGCTGATCCATGCTGCACGGCAGTAGCTGAAAAACAGTCCGGTGCACAGTCCGGCGAAGAGCACCAGCGACAGCACTCGCCGCCATCCTTTCATGCTGTGCGAGAAGATGAAATAGAATGCCGCCGGCAGCAGCAGCGCTATGACGCAGCCGTAGGCCGTATGGTCGTTGTAGAAGGGACGCATCACCCGGTGGAGGGTCTGCAGGTCGCTGAAGTTGCCGAGGGTTTTCGATGTGGCGATAAGGATGACGACACCGAGACCGATGGCATAGGCCCAGAAGAATTGGTGTATGCGCTTCTGTTGCCGGAAGAAATGGGCTGCGGCGAAGAAAAACGGCGTGACAAACCATACTCTTGCCAAAGTGTATTTGATTGACACCCATGGCATCTCGGAGGTCACCGAGGTAAATAGCATCCACGCCAGCGAGGCCAGCAGCAGCAGTGTTACGGGGTGGCGCACCAGCCGTGGGTCATAGCTCCGTGTGGCCAGCAGGCGGAAGAAGAAGATGCCCGAGAAGAGTATCATCATTGGCTCCACAGGCATCGAGAGCTCCATGCCAGGTAGCAGCGCGATGTTGATGGCGAAGGGGGTGAGGAAGGTCATCAGGAGGAAGCCTGTCTCGAGGCGTGTCACAAAGAGCCATATCACCAGTAGCCCCAGCGGAACAAGCCCTATGGTGGCGTCGCCCTTGTACCACAACACATAACCCTCGGCGACGACAAACGCCAAGGTCAGCACTGCGGCCACCAGCAATCCCCAATGTTTCTTGATCCAAACCACTTATTCGTCGTCTTTCTTGGCGGGGCAGAAAATCAGCAGCGTGAAGATGCACACCACCACGGCGCCGAGGCTGCCTCCGAGGATGATGAGCAGGCGCTTGGGATAGGCTTTCTTGTCGGCCACGATGGCGGGGTCGACACTGTATTTGTAGCTCACTTCCAGGTTCTTGTCCACGCGGGTCTGTGTGGCGCGGGTCTGCAGGTCGGCCAGCTGCTCGCACTTGTCGGCGATGAGCTTGGTGCGCCAGGCTGTGGCGGGCAGATTCGAGAGAGAGTCAATTTCTTTCTCCATCGAGGCACATACGCCGTCCATCACCTCGGCGGCCGAAAGGGCGCGGTCGTGATGGATCTCGTGGCACAGTGTGTCGTACATCGAGGCGATATAGTTGGCAATGTCGGCAGCCCACTGCGGATCCTGGTCCAAAACGCCTATTTCCACTCCGAGGAACTCGGTGCGTTTCACCGTGATGTTGCTCTTGTACTGTTCCTCGAGTTTGAACAGGCGGTGCGGATGGTCGGCGGGAATGCCATAGTGCTCCAGCAGGTTGAAGTGTTCGCAGACAGCCTGTTGCATGCGTTTCGAGCTGAGAATCTGGATGGCGTATTCGCAGTCGCGCTCGATGCCGTAGTCCATGAAGTCGAGACTGTAGTGGTAGTCCATGATGGCCTTCGAAAGGCGGTTCGAGTTGGTGGGGAAGATGACCGCCGACGACTTGTAGAGCGGTTTGATGAGCCATGCCGCTATGCCCGAGGCTATGGCTCCCACCACGAATGCCGCCACCAGCACCTTCCACCAGCGACGGAAAAAGCGGCGCGACATATCCATGTTATAGTTGTTTCCCAATCCTTTGCTTTCTTCTTGCATAAGTATGTATATTAAAGAATAATTTCTATGTATAACGCTCGCACATATATATTATTGTATATACAATAAAAAAATGTAACCTTCGAACCGCGGGCGTTTCGCCCGCATCCAGGTTGTCTGATAATCGGCATCCTTCTTCCCTCCAAAAAACGTCCTCCCTCAACGCTGAAGAATAGCGTTTGGAGGGAGGTCGATTTTTTTTTTGCTACAAAATTGGTGCCAAAGTCGGATAAACGACCTACGAATACCCTACCAACACCCTACCAACTCCTACCACGGTAGGAGTTGGTAGGGTGTTGGTAGGGAGATGGTAAGTATTTGGTACGTTGTTTATGCTATTCATTATCAATTGATTGTTGTGTTGATTGAGAAAAAAATGAAAAATTTTTGAAAAAAAATTTGGTCAGTATAAAAAATTGTACTACATTTGCAGTGTATTAGTTAACTAATACACCAGTATTAAAAGTGAATTATCAATTGAAAAACAAATAGATAGACCTTTATGACCTACAAGGAACATTTGAAGAAAAAAGATTGGGTGTTCGCTCTGACGATCTTCGGGTTGCTCTCGGTGGCCTTCTTTCTGTCGTCGCTCTTCATCGAAGGGCACACGGTGAAGTTTGCCATCGTGAACGGATTGGTCCACGGTGTGGTCTTCGCGGGTTTGTGGTGGCTCATGGAAGCTTTGGCTGCCGCCAATAAAGAAAATAAGTAATAATATAATAATACAGACAACGATGAAAAAATTGGTTTTTGCTATGCTTGCCCTGATGGCCGTGATGACGGCTGCGGAGGCACAGACGGTAAAGGTAAAGGGCGCCGTGAAGGATGCCAAGACCGGCGAGGCGCTGCCCTTGGTGAACGTGGGCCTGATGAGGAGCTCGGACACCGTCTTCGTGCGCGGTGCCGCGAGCGATTTCGACGGCGAGTTCGAGATCAAGGACGTGAAGCCCGGCCAGTACCTGATGCAGGCCTCCTGTGTCGGCTACGAGAGCTACATGGAGACAGTGGACATCAAGAACAATGTCAACAACATCGAGATTAAGCTCAAGGCCGGCACGTTGCTCGAGGAGGTGGAGATTGTGGCCGAGAAGCCTCTCTACCAGATGGACGGCGAGAAGAATATGTACAACACCAAGGAAGACCCCAGTATCCAGACGGGTACGGCCAGCGACGCCCTGCAGAACGCCCCGGGAGTGGAGGTGGACGCCGAGGGCAACATCACGCTGCGCGGTGTCTCGAGTGTTGAGATTTGGGTCAACGACCGCCCCTCGCATATGAACGAGGAGGCTCTGAAGCAGTATATCAAGCAGATGCCCGCCAACGCCATCGAGCGCATCGAGGTCATCACCAATCCCTCCGCACGCTACAGCACCACCGGCGGCGTCATCAACATCGTCACCAGCCAGAAGATCACGCGCAACGAGCTCCTCTGCTTGGGCTTCCGCGCCAACACCATGCCGAGTTTCTCGCCCTGGGCTTCCTACGTCTACGCCAACGAGAAGTTCGACGTCAATTTCTACCTCAACGCCAACCTTGGCATCCACAATATGTACTCCGACGGCACCAGCACCCTCTTCGCCCCCAACGGCGACACCAGCCGCTACCAGAGTACCAGCAGCGAGACGCACTCGAAAAACATTGGCGGCTACAGCGGGTTGAACCTCAACTGGAACATTTCCGACAAGACCCACCTCTCCACCTGGATGGGTGTCTACCCCTACTGGGGCAACAACACGACCGAACTTGACCTTGTCCACCGCGAGTATCTGCCCACGCTGCGCAACCTGGGATACAACTACCAGATGGAGAATCCCGACGGCTTCGGCTGGGGCGGCTACATGGGCGCCTGGCTGGAACACCGTTTCGACACCACCGGCAGGAAACTTTCTGTCAGCTTCAACGGCTTCACCTGGAACGAACACGGCATCGGCACCGAGACTTTCGCCTACGCCGACCCGACGATTGATAGCCTGATTCGTCGTACCGAGAAACGCAACGCCAACCCCAACGGCAGTATGGAGGTGAACTACACCCACCCCTTGAGGAACCAGATTGAGATTGAGGCCGGCGTGGAGGTTGAGTTCGGCGGCGGTACAGAATATCAGGGGGTCGACACCCTTGCTGCCGACGGCTACCACGCTGTCCCCCTGCGCACCACCGACGGTGTGGAGCGCGGCACGGGCCTCAACGGCTACCTCACCTTGCAGAAACGTTGGGGCGGTTTCACCGCCAAGCTGGGCTTGCGCGGCGAGCAGAGCTGGAAGCACAGCGAATGGAGCTACCTCGACGGCGCCGGCAAGACCATCGTCGACACCGCCTTCTTCGGCCTCGTGCCCAGTATCCACCTGAGCTATCAGACCCCCACCTTCACCTCCTACAGTCTCAGCTATACCCTCCGCAACTCGACTCCCGGCATGACGCAGCTCTCGCCCTTTGCACGATACGAGGACTACAGCTACTCCATCGGTAACCCCAACCTGCTGCGTAGCTACACGCACAACCTGGAGGCCGCCTGGAGCAAGTACATCATGGGCTTCGGCATGCTGAACCTCAGCGCCTACTTCCGTGCCAACACCGACGAGATTGGCTCGATGGCCTATGCCGGCTACGCTCCCGCCTACTTCCCCGCCACACAGCTGGTGAACTACAGCAAGCCCGAGAACATCGGCAGCAGCCACACCGAGGGCCTTGAGGCCAACATCACTTACCGCCCCAGCGGCTTCTTCAACGTCCGCCTCAACGCCTCGGTGTTCAACTACGCCTACGACTATGAGGGCTTCAGCGACAACAAGATCAGCTGGAGCGCCCGCGTCAACCTCTGGGCCAAACTGTGGAACAAGCTCGAGGTCTTCGCCAACGCCCACTACACCTCGCCCCGCCTGGGCCTCTACAGTCTCTCGGTGGCCAACAAGGGCATCGACCTCGGCTGCTCGGCCGATTTCTTCGAGCGCCAGCTGAGTGTGTTCTTCAACGTCAACGACGTGTTCGGCATGGCTGAATGGGGCGAGAATACGACGGCTCCCGCCTACCAAACCACCGGCAGCCGCAAGTTCGACTCGCGCTTTGTGAGCGTGGGCCTCACCTGGCGTATCGGCAAGATGGAGCTGGAGAGCAAAGCCCGCCAAGGTGCCACCGACACGGGCAACACGCCGCAGATGTAAAATGAAAAATGAGATATTAAAAATTAAAAAAAATAATGCTATGAAACTTGTCACCATTGAAACCCTTCCGGGTATGAATTTCGAGGTGCTCGGTGTTGTCGAAGGCAGCACCATCCAGAGCAAGAACATGTTTGCCGACTTCGGCCAGGGGCTGAAAAGCATCGTCGGCGGTGAGCTCAAGAGCTACACCGGCATGATGGAGAAAGCCCGCGCCCATGCCACCCAGCGCATGGTCGACCAAGCCGTGAAGCTCGGCGCCGACGCCATCATCGGCGTGCGCTACACCACCAGCGCCATCATGGCGCAGGCCGCCGAGGTGCTGGTTTACGGTACTGCAATCAAATACAAAAACTGAAAGCTATGATAGAGATTCGCAATCTTGACTTCATGTATAAGAAGTCGCCGGTGTTCAGCAACATCAACCTGTCGTTCCCCCAGGGGAACATCTATGGCCTGCTGGGCGAGAACGGGGTGGGGAAGACCACACTCCTCAAGCTCATCTGCGGCCTCCTGCGCCCCTCCCAGGGCTCCGTCTACATCGACGGCGCCACCTCCTACGACCGCCATCCCGACATGCTCCAGCGCATCGTCTTCCTCCCCGACGAGGTGACGCTGCCCGACGGCAAGACCCCTCAGCAGTTTGTCGACGAGCTCGCTCCCTTCTACCCCAACTACGCCTGGGGCACCTTCCTCCACCTGATGGAGGAACTGGAGGTGGACCCCAACCGCAAGTTCAAGGAGATGAGCTTCGGCCAGCAGAAAAAGAGTCTCATCGCCGCCACCCTTTCGCTGGGTACCGACTATGTGCTCTTCGACGAGCCCACCAACGGCCTCGACATCCCCAGCAAGGCCCAGTTCCGGCAAATCCTCAGCCGTCGCTTCGAGGAGCGCAACACCATCATCATCTCCACCCACCAGGTGAAAGATGTGGAAAATCTCATCGACCCCATCGTCATCCTCAGCAACAGCGGTGTGCTGCTCGACGCCAGCGTGGAGCGCATACAGCAGAAGCTCTTCTTCGAGTATGGTGGCGAGAAACGCGACGACGCCCTTTATAGTGAGATGCAGCCGGGTGGCTGGATGAACGTCATCCCCAACCAGAGCGGCGAGGAGAGCCAGCTCAACATCGAGGCCCTCTTCAACGCCGTGCTGCGCAACAAGAATACCGTGAGAGAACTGTTCTCCTAATATAATAAAAACAGTACTGATGAACAATTCGTTCGACATAAAGCGTTTCTGCCGGCTGGTGTGGCACGATGTGCGCAGTTGCCCCAAGGAGTACATCACTTCGGGCCTGAGCCTGGCGCTGACCTTTTCTCCGCTGATGGTGCTGAGCCAGCAGTTGCTCGGCAACGACTATACCCATGGCACCTTCTACAGACTGGTGTTGATGATTGGCATGGTGACATGGTGGGCCCTGATGGTTCCCAGCTATGTCTACCCCAACATGGGCAACAAGAAACGCGGCATCTACTTCGCCATGCTGCCTGCCACCAAGGCCGAGAAGCACGCTTCGATTGCCACGGTGATGGTGCTGATGGCGGTGGTGCTGACGGCCATCGGCCTGACGGTCGACGTACTGCTCACGGCGGTGCACCTGCCGGGCTACACGAAGTATTTCTGGCAGTCGCAGACATTCCAACTCATCGACCTGCCGATGGTTGTGGGGTCGGTGTTTGCCTTCCTGGGTCCCGCGTTCGGGATGATTTGGGCCAACACCTTGACCAAAAACAACCTCCGTCTCGCGATGATGGTCCTGATGTTCTTATGGATGATCGGGATGTTGTATGCTCCCCCGCTCTTTTTCGACGGCAAGCCGCAGGCCTACTGGCTTATGATCGCCGTCGAGGTTGCCGTAACCCTCTTCCTGGCCTGGCTCAGCCGCTGGCGCATGGACCACATGACCTATTAAACCCATAAACCTTAAACATTAAACCTTAAACCAACAATGAACAATACATTTGACTGGAACCGTTTCTGCAAAGTCATCAACAAAGACTTCCGCAATCTGTGGCCGATGTTTGGCACCACAGCCATTGTGCTCGCCACCCTGCCTTTCGCCATCTGGCTGCTTGCCTTGGTATGCAATAGGAACTTCGTCATCGATCCCAACTACCGCGTCGTGATGCTCATGGGCTTCTCTTCGCTGGCGGCCCTCATGCTCCCCTCGCGCCTCTACCGCACCATGAATCTCCGCAACGAGGGCATCTACTACGCCATGCTCCCCGCCTCCAAGCTGGAGAAGTTCCTCAGCATGCTGCTCTTCACCTTCATCGTGGCCCCCTTGGTGGTATATCTGGGTAGCCTCGTGCTCGACATCATCCTGCGCCTCATGCCCGCAGGCGCCTACCGCGAGTGGATTTGGCAGGGCGACGGCGGCTTCCCCCTCTTCACCCGTATCCCCATGGACGACGACACCATCCCCGGCTTCCACAGCTGGCTCCTCACCGCCGCCACCTACTCCAGCTGCCTCGCCTCTCCCGCCATCTTCCTCTATGCCGCCACACTCTTCAAGAAGCACAAGGTGCTCTACACCTTCCTCGTGCTCTACCTCATCGAGTTCGTCCTCACCATCATCGCCATCCCCGTCATCGTCGCGCTAGCTCAGAAGCCCGACTTCGTCGAGTGGGTCTACGAT
The DNA here is from genome assembly GCA_902771735.1 of uncultured Bacteroidota bacterium. Taxonomy (GTDB): domain Bacteria; phylum Bacteroidota; class Bacteroidia; order Bacteroidales; family P3; genus Colimorpha. The sequence goes on along the minus strand of CACXXO010000001.1, from coordinate 227,937 downwards.
TTCTTCAACCTCTCCACCCCCGAGCGCATCTTCAACCAGATATTCGGCATCACCGCCATCGCCAACACCCTCATCTTCCTCCTCTTCACCTGGATGGCCTGGCGCCGCCTCAAAAAGATGCCCTATTAATTTAGAAGTTATGAAGATTAAGAAGTAAAGTGTTATGAAAAAGACAGCTCTTCTCCCCATCATGGCCTCCGTGCTCTTCGCTGGGTGCTACCTCAACCGCGATGTCGACCTCGACGTCAACACCGACCGCTATTCGCTCAACATCTGCTCCGTGGCCAACTATCGGATGAAAAACCCCGTTCTCGGTTACTATGAGGTGGCCGACACCTCCGTGTTCGGTTCCACCATCCCGCAGCTGGCCTACCGCCTGGCCGAGGATATGGACGACAGCACCACCATGTACTGGATAGACCAACAGAAGCAGACCTTCCTGCCCAGCTATGTTTACACCTTGGTTGACCGCGATACCACGCAGCCCGACGACTATACGCCCCTGCTCAATGCCCTCATGGCACAGGGTATCCTGCGCGCCGACACCACCTATGCGCCGATGCTCCTGCTTGAGATTTACGCCCCGGAACGCTTCAAGTGCGACAGCACGCTGGATCCTTACATCGACATTGACGAAGATGGCGATACCAACTATTATTACCACTATTCCAACGCCATCTCCATCGTCAACAACCTCCGTGAGCAGCACCACATGCCCGTCCGCCTGGCTCCTGACGTGGAACCCTTCCAACCGGTCAACCTACATTGGCTGGATGACGACTGGCCCACCGACAGCCTGACGCTCGACAGCATAGGCGTCCGCATCGTCCCCGACCCGCAGGGCCGCCAGATGCGCATCGTCGAGTTCAACCGCTGCAAGGGCAAAATTTAAAGAAAGGAATGTTATGGAATTCAGAAAACAAAAACCGATATATCTGCAGATAGCCGACCGGCTCATGGAGCAGATCCTCAGCGGCGAGCCGGCCGAGGACGACCGCATGCCGTCGGTGCGCGATGTGGCCGTCAACATGGGCGTCAACCCCAATACCGTCATGCGTACCTTCGAGCAGCTGCAGAGTGAAGAAATCATCTACAACCGACGAGGCGTGGGCTATTTCGTAAGCCCCGACGCCAAGAAACGTATCCTCGCCGAGCAACGCCGCGAGTTCCTCGAGGAGGAACTGCCACTCATCAAACAGAAGATGCAGATGCTCGGCATAACCTTCGAAGATGTGATGAAATAAACAAACCGAAAAACGATGAAACACAAAGCATTATGCATTGCCGCCGCTGCGGCAATGGCCCTCACCGCATGCCGCTTCAGCATCAACAGCGATAGGCTCGACGCGGATTACAAGTCCGAGGCCGACGTCCACGAGTGGATGGCCGAGAAGGAGTACGACGCTGCCCTGATGACCCAAACGGGCGACACCCAGCGCGTTGTCTACCTGCGCTTTGGCAGCGATACCGTCTTCTTCAACGAGAACTACTCCGGCCGCGACTCCTCGCATAATTTCAACAGCCATCTGCTGACCGCATACCTCATCATGGACGACAAGGCCGCTGGTCGCGAGGTCGCCCTCTCGCCCCTCAACGACACCACCTTCCGCATCGACAGCGCCACCTCCCTCCTCCTGGCTCGTCCGACCAAGGGCCGCGAGGCGGAGCTCGCGCACTTCGCCGCCTGGAGCATTTACTGTTTCCGCGACGCCTTGAATGCTGACATCTCGGATATCGCCGACGACATGTCTGCCGCCGAACAGGAGCTGGAAACAGCGGCGCAGAAGATGGAGGAGATGAGCCACACGCTCGTCGACTTCGACACCGTCATCGTCGCTCCCGGCTGCAAGGCCCAGGAGGGTTTTGAACGGCTGAGGAAAAAAGCCAAGGCGGCGGGCTTCGGCAGCGTAGAGATCCGCCACCGCCCGGGCCACCGCGGCTGCACCTTCAGCTGCTCCCACGCCCTCGGCGGCGGTGCGGATGGCTGCTACGGCCGCATGGAGGAGATGAGCAAGGCCGCCGCCAACGAGAACTTCGCCTCCTCCGTCCGACACAACCACGGCCTGATGGCCATCGGCAGCAAGTGTACCTTTGAGGCTCACCATTAGAAATTAGAATTCAGAAAAAAAACCATTAATCTTTAATCCGCCATAACCTCGCGCCCCTCGTTGCTCCCCGGCAATGGGGGGTAGGGGGGAGGCCTATCAAAAAAAACAATGAAAAGAATAGCATTATTCCTGCTGGCCCTCGTCCTTTGCGCCAGCACATTCGCCCAGCTGGGCAACAGCAACAGCACCGAGCACCGCTCCGACCTCGCCGCGCCCGTGCCCGTCGACAAGAAGGTCATCGTCGGCCACCTCGACAACGGCTTCACCTATTTCATCCGCGACAACCGCAAGCCCGAGGACCGCATCCAGTTCCGCCTCGTCTCCAACGCAGGCTCTATCCTCGAGCGCGACGACCAGCAAGGCCTCGCTCACTTCTGCGAGCACATGGCCTTCAACGGCATCAAGGGCTACCCCCACAACACCATGATCAAGCGTCTCCAGGAACACGGCATCGAGTTCGGCCGCGGCATCAACGCCTACACCTCCTTCGACGAGACGGTCTACTACGTCGATATCCCCGCCTCCGACCCCGAAATGGTCAAGATGGGCATCGAGATCCTCGACGGATGGGCAGGCAATATCCTCTTCGACCAGCAGGAGATCGAGTCCGAGCGCGGCGTCATCCACGAGGAATGGCGCGGCGGCGTCGGCCACGGCGACCGCCTCCGCAAACAGACCTTCCCCATCGTCTTCCAAGGGTCCCTCTACGCCGACCGCCTACCCATAGGCAAGGAGGAGGTCATCATGAATTTCAAACGCCAGGCTATCGTCGACTTCTTCAACGACTGGTACCGCCCCGATCTCCAGGCCATCGTCGTCGTCGGCGACCTCCAGAATTTCCAGTACGGCGGCCTCAAGGGGGCCAAGGCTATGGAGCAGCGCGTGCGCGACGTCTTCAGCCAGCACCCCAAGGCCGTCAATCCCAAGCCGCGCCCCGTCTTCACCCTCCAGGGCAACAGCGAGCCGCTCGTGGCCATAGCTACCGACAAGGAGGCCACCGCCACCAGCATGAAGCTCATCTGGAAGCACCCCAAGGCCCATGTGGGCACCGTGGCCGACTTCCGCCAGTCGCTCATAGCCTCCCTCGTCACCGGCATGGTCAACGAGCGTCTCAGCGATCTCGCCGAGAAGCCCTCGGCGCCCTTCATGGGCGCCTCAGCCCGCCGCAACGGCTACATCGCCCAGTATGTGCGCCAGGCCGACGACTTCACCCTCAACTGCGCCCCCAAGGAGAACCGCATCGACGAGGCCGCCGCTCTCCTCCTCTCCGAGATGCGCCGTCTCGACCAGCACGGCTTCCTCCTCTCCGAACTCGAACGCCAGAAGGAGTCGCTCCTCGCTTTCTTCACCCGCAGCGCCAAGGAGGCCGACAAAACCCAGTCCAACAGTCTCGCCGACGAGATCACGCGCCACTTCCTCGAGGGCGAGGTCATCCCCGGCATCCGCCAGGAATGGCGCTATGCCAAGGAGTTCATCCCCCAGATCTCCCTCGACGAGTGCAACAGCACCATCGCCTCATGGATCACCGACGACAATTTCGTCTTCTATCTCACCGCCCCCCAGCGCGACGACTACCGCGTGCCCTCCGAGGCCACCGTCCGCCGCATCATTGCCGACAGCAAGAAGGTGCATACCGATCCCTGGGTCGACACCTTCCAGGATAAGCCCCTCTTCACCGATGTCGTGCCCGCCGTCACTCCCCGCCTCGTCAAGGACAACACCGCCATCGGCTACCAGGAATACGCCTGCCCCAACGGCGTCCGCTTCGTGGTCATGAAGACCGACCACCAGGCCGACCAGATCGTCTTCGGCAGCCAGGCCTTCGGCGGCTCATCTCTCTATCCCGACAACGATTACTTCCTCGCCGCCAACACCGGCGACCTCATCGGCGCCTCCGGCATCGCCGACCTCTCCGCCAACCAGCTCTCCAAGAAGCTCAAGGGCAAGTCCCTCAGCGTCTCACCCTATATCGACGAGACCACCCAGGGCTTCGGCGGCTTCTCCGCTCCCGCCGATCTCGAGACAGCGCTCCAGCTCATAAATCTCTACTACTCCGCGCCCCGCACCGACACCGATCTCTTCGCCCGCACCGTCGAGCAGCTCCGCTCTCAGATCAAGCTCGTGGCCGACAACCCCCAGGTGGCTTTCGCTCAGACCTACTACCGCTCCATCTACCCCAACGATAAGCGCATGGTCGTCATCCCCTCCGAGGAGCAGATCAGCACCCTCCTCCCCGACAGCGCCCTCAGCATCTACCGCGACCGCTTCCGCGACGCCTCCGGCCAAGTCTTCTTCTTCGTGGGCAACCTCTCCGACGCCGACATCGCCCTCATCGCTCGCTATCTCAACCACCTCCCCGCCGACGGCTCCCAGCGCAACGAGCACTTCGTCAACCGCTCCGCCACTTTCGCCAAGGGTGTCGTCCACGCCGAAGCCGTCAAGGGCATCGAGAAGCAGGGCATCCTCCAGCTCTATGGCGAGCTGAACGTCGACCCCAAACTCCTCGCCTCGCCCCAGACCCTCATCGCCTTCCAGGCTCTCAGCAACGCCCTCGAGATCACACTCCTCGAAGAGGTCCGCGAGAAGAACGGCGACGCCTACTCCCCCGCCGTCTCCCTCTGGTGCGACCGCACACCCACGGCACAGGTCTGCTGGAAGTTCGCCATAGGCTGCGACCCCGACAAGATTTCCAAAATTGAGAAGGACTGCATCTCCATCCTCCGCCAGTACCAGAAGCAGGGACCCGACGAGCAGACCCTCGCCAAAGTCAAGGAACAGATGATCGTCAACCACGGCACCAGCGTACAGAACAACTACTACTGGCTCTCCTCTCTCATGGACAGCTACGCCCTTGGCGAGGACCTCGACTACCTCGCCCACTACGACGACCTCGTCCGCTCCCTTTCCGCCAAGCAGCTCAAGCAGCTGGCCAAGAAGTATATCAATCTGAAGAATTATGTCGCCGTCAGCCTCCGTCCCGAGAACCCCGACGCCGGCCAGGCCGACTAAAAAAAGTTTCTATTCCAACCCAAGGGGGATGAACTTCGGTGCATCCCCCTTTCTTCTCCCTACCATCACCCTACCAACTCCTACCATGGTAGGAGTTGGTAGGGACTTGGGTAGGAGTTGGTAGGGAGATGATACGGAGTATCAGCCTATTATGTGGCAACAAAAAACCAAGGCCTCCAATCGTATGACTGGAGGCCTTGGTTTTCAACTATCTATACCAAATTAGTTGGCGCGGGTGAAGTAGATTACGGTCGGGATTTCGATACCTTCGGGGATGTCCTGAGGAATATCGTTATCGTCTATCATGGCGCTGACGGGGAAGGCGATGCGGTCGGTCTGGGGATCGTAGGAGAAGGGGATGGTTTCATCCTCCACGCCGTCGACCGAACCCGTCATGGTGCCGGTGTTGGTGGTGCTGTCGAAGGTGTAGGTGAAGTTGATAGTGGTGGGGTCCATCTCGAACAGGGTCATGGGGATGGGGATGCCGGCCATCATGCCGGTGACTTCGCCTTCATAGTTCATGACACCGGTGTTGCCGGTGGCGTTGAAGTTGAGGGTGCCCTCCAGGTTGATGGTGGCGATGACCTGGGTGCCCATGGTGTCGATGTTGAAGGACTGGGTGTAGTTCAAGACCCAGTTGGTGGCAGCGGGGAAGGTCTCGGGGTTGGGAGTGGGGATGGTGTCGTTAGGGTTGGGAGTGGGAATGGTGTCGTTGGGGTTAGGATTGGGGTTGGGGTTGACGGGGTCGCGCTCGAGGTCGAGGCGGATGCCGTCAGCCGACTGGGCAACGTAGTTCACGACGGGGACGACAGTGCCTTTGATAACGCACTGGGTGGCGGTGAGTTTGGTGACGGTGTAGCTCAGCACCTGGCTGCCGTTGCCGTTGGTGGTGATGGTCAGGGTGGTGCCGTTGAGGGCCCAGTTGAAGCCGAGGGTCATCTGTGCGCTGACGACTTCGCCAGTGCCGTTCTCGTTCATGACCATGCTGAGGTTCATGTTCTGAATACCGGGGATGGTCATGTCGCCGTCAGAGGCTCCCACTACTCTCCAGGTGCCAACGATGCTGGCACTGGTGTCACCATTGCCGTCGTCGGTTTTGTCGCTTTTTTCGCAAGCAACGGTCATTCCAAGGGCTGCGATGGCGAACAAGGCCATCATAAATCTGCGTAATGTTTTCATTTTGTGATGTTTTTGGTTTGTGTTTATTGTCTTATTTTTTTGCAAATATACGTTTTTTTTTGAATATGCTTTTTTTTTCTAAACTCATTGTGCCTTGTGCTCCATCGGTTTCACGGTCTCGTGGTTGATGCCGAAGGGGTCGGGCTGTTCGGCCACAGAAGGTTGCGAGGCAGAGTCTTTCTTGTATTCCAGTCCCCGTTCGGGACGCTTGCAGTCGCTCATGTTGTCCTGAATGCGAGCCACCTCGTCGGCCGTCAGTTCGCGCTGCTTGCTCACAAAGCGTTCGCGCTCGAAGGGAAACACGTCGGCCAGCTCGCCGCTGTAGTAGAAGTCGAATCCCAAGGCGCCGAAGGTGTAGGTGCGGTCGCCCACCTCGATATGGCTGCCGCCCGGTACGGGGTTGGGTTTGGGGACCGATTGCGAAAAGCCCACGTTGAAGAGAGTGAACAGCACATCGGGACGGTCGCTGATGTCGTATCCCGCACGGCGCCACTGCAGCATGGTCTGGTGAAGGATGCAGCCGGTATAGAGGTAGGAGTAGAGGTGGTTGCGGTAGTCGACGAGGCGGTTGTAACGCTCGGTGACATGGTCCTCGGTCTCGAAATCGAGCAGGTGCTCATAGGCCGGCCCCATGTAGTATTCCGACGTGGGGTCTTTGAGGTGCTCCTCGACGGCTTTGGCAGTGAAGTCCTTGATGCCGTTGACACCGTAGCTGAACTGGCTTTGCACGCTCAACACCTTAACGGGTCCGAGGTATTTCTTGAACATCTCGCGTTTGGAGTTGAAAAGGCGTATCTGCTCTCCCACAAGGCAGCCCACGATGAGGCGCGGCTCGACACCCGAGAGGCGTCCCGCCTCGCGGATGAGGGCGCTGTCGCGGACGATGGCATTTTTCAGTGCCGGCCATTCTGGTCCTGTCATCCAGGGAATGACGTTGCCCGACTGTTGTTGCGGTACGGTATTCATCAGTTCGCAGATGCCGTCGGTCAATCGGTCGAGGGCTTTGGTGTCATCGATGTAGATATTGGCGGCTGCCAGCATGCGTTCTACAATCTTGGGGTTGTCGCTGTGCTGAGAGGCGGCGAGGATGAGGCGGGCATTGACGGGATAGAACCGGGCGAGTGCCGCCACTCGGCCATACTGCAGTGCCCATTCGTTGTCCAACTCTTCGGCGCTGAGGTCGGCGTCTTTCAAATCTTCAATCTCGGACACCGCCATCAGAGAACGGTAGTTCTTGTCCACGGCTCCCCCGTTGTTGGTGACGCCGAGTTGATAGAGCCCCCAGGCGCCGATGATGGCGGCGCCTGCAAGGGCGAAAAGGCCTGTGACGATGTTTAGCACCTTGCGCCACCAGGGACGCAGGCACCATCTATGCCATGCTATGCTAAGTTTCTCAACCATTCTACCTGCTCAAAGAGCGTTACATCCATCAGCATAAATACCAAGGCTCCGGCAATGTAGCCTGCCATGGCGAGCCAAGAGATTTTCTTGAGATACCAGATGAAGTCGATTTTTTCCATACCCATCACGGCCACACCGGCGGCGGAACCAATGATGAGGAGGCTTCCGCCGGTACCGGCGCAGTAGGCCAGGAACTCCCAGAAGGGATGGTTGGGTTCGAAGATGACGTTGGCTCCCGTAATGTCGTACATGCCCATGGCGGCAGCCACCAGCGGCACATTGTCGACCACCGACGAGAGGATGCCGATGATGAGGTCGATGAAGAAGAAGCCGGGGGCTTCGGTACCGAAGGCGTTGTTGAGGCCACCGGCAAGGCTACCCAGGATGCCGGCCACCTTAAGGCAGCTCACGGCCATCAGGATGCCGAGGAAGAAGAGGATGGTGGGAGTGTCGATATGCTCCAGCGTGGAGACGGCGGTAGGCAGCTTGTGGCCTTCTTTCTCATATTTGCGGCTGATGATTTCGGTGGTGAGCCACAGCACGGCCAGGCCGAAGAGCATGCCCAGATAGGGAGGCAGATGGGTGATGGTCTTGAAGATGGGGACGAAAATCAGTGCGGCGACACCCATGAATAGGATGAGTTTGCGAAGGTGGGAGGGAACATCGACGCCGCTGTTGCTGTCTTCGGGACGCTGGATTTCGCCCTTCAGCGTGGCACCCACGATGAGCACGGGTACCACCATGCACACCAGCGAGGCGATGATGGTCTTCACCATGATGTTTACGGTGGTTACCTGACCGCCAATCCACAGCATGATGGTCGTCACGTCGCCGATGGGGCTCCAGGCGCCGCCGGCGTTGGCGGCAAGGATGACCATGCCGGCGTAGAGCCAGCGCTCTTTCTTGTCGGCAATGAGTTTGCGAAGCAGGGCAATCATCACGATGGCCGTGGTCATGTTGTCGAGCAGGGCCGAGAGGAAGAAGGTGAGGATGCTGATGACCCACAGGAGCTTCTTCTTGTTGGTGGTGGTGATTTTGTCGGTGATGACGCGGAAACCCTGATAGTCCTCAATCAGGGTGACGATGGTCATGGCTCCCAGCAGGAAGAAGACAATCTCCGCCGTTTCGCCGAGGTTGTCGACGAGGTGATCGCTGAGGAACGCATGCCAGCCCTCTTCTTTGATGAAAGTGAGGTCCATGATGCTGGCACCGCCGGTCATGAACGCCTGCTCGCAGAAGGCGAAGACGGTCCATAGAAGGGTGCCAAGGGCCAGGGCTGTGGCTGTTTTGTTGATTTTGAACGGATGTTCCATTGCGATGAAGAAGTATCCGATAATGAATATGGTAACAAGTGCTACTACCATGATTTGTGTGTTTTAGGTTTATTGTTTATTGTTGTTGAATTACCGTTTGTTTTGTTGTTCTTTCATTTTCTGCATCTGTTCGGCTTGCTTCTGGAGCTCTTCGAGACGCTTGGCGAAGTTACTCTTCTTCTTGGGCTTGCCGTTGCTGTTGGCATGTTTCTGGTCGTAGGCTGCCATGTGGGCGCGGACCTTCTTCTCGGAGGTGAAGCGGCGGATGAGAATCATGGTGGCCATGGTGAAGGTGAGAGAGATGAGGTAGTAGAGGTTCAAGCCGGCGCTCTGGCTGTTGAAGATGAAGAGCATCATGAACGGCATGAAGTACATCACGTATTTCATTCCCTTCATTTGGCCGCCGAAGTTCTGGTTGCGCATGGTGTACCAGGTGTAGAAGAACTGCATGCCGAACATCAGCAGGCAGAAGAGCGAGACGTGGTCGCCGTAGAGCGGGATATTGAAGCCGAAGTCAAGCACCGAGTCGTAGGTCGACAGGTCGTCACACCACAGGAATGGTTTCTGTCTCAGTTCGATGGCGATGGGGAAGAACATGAACATGGCCGTGAGGAAGGGCATCTGGATGAGCACGGGGAGGCAGCCCGCCATGGGACTGTAGCCGGCGCGCTTCTGCAGGGCCATGGCTTGCTGTTGTTTCTGCATGGCCTGTTCGGGTTTCGGATATTTGGCGTTGAGAGCGTCCATTTCGGGTTTGAGGATGCGCATGATGGCGCCGCCCTTGTAGCTCTTGTAGACCAAAGGCAGCAGCACAAGACGTATCAACAATGTGAAGACCAGGATGATGAGGCCGTAGTTCTTGATGAAGTTCTCGAGGAAGTTGAATGCCGGGATGATGAGCCAGCGGCTGATGCTCTTCGAGATGACGGTCCATCCGAGGGGCAGCATCTTCTCAAATCCGCGGTCCATGGCCTTGAGGTCGCGGAACTTGGTGGGACCGAAGTAGAATCCCATCTTCATCTGTTGGTTCTCGGGCGAGTAGGGGATGCCTATGACGGCCCGCATGTCGGTCAGGTAGTTGCGCGCAGTGTCGTCGCGGCTGGTGTTCACCGACACGTCGGCGTTCTCGAAGGCCTGGTCGCCTTCGACGGTGATGATGGCACAGAAATACTGCTGCTTGAAGGCAATCCAGTCGAGGTTGGTTTTCACCTGCTCCTTACCGTCGTTGCCCATCGAAAGGTTCTCCACATTGTCTTTCGGCGGCTTGTAGTAGATGCTGCTGTAGTAGCGTTCGCGGTCGCTGTTGCGGCTGCCCTTGCCGCGGCTGCCGTCGCTGACCATCTCCTGGCGGTTCATGCGGTTGTGCCAGTTGAGGTCCAGATAGTTGGTGTTGCGGATGACGTCGCCGAGACCCACGAAGTTGATGTCGAAGTCCACCTCGTAGCTGTCGCCATGGACGGTGTAGACATATTCCAGATAGCGGTTGCCGCTATCGAGCGTGGCGCGGAAGCTGACGATGGAGGAATCCTCGCTCCCCACAACCCACTCGCCGCTTTCCACTTTTTCTCCGTTGACGAAGGGCTCGAAGTTCAACAAGCGGGTGTTGACGTTGCGGTTGTCGATGGTATAGAAGGCCAGGTCGAGGTTGTCATCGTTAGGCGTGATGAGCTCCAACTCTTTCTGGTCGAAGGTTTTGTAGTCGGCCAGCACCACGCGGTCCACGCGGCCGCCCATGGAATTGAATGTCACGGTCATTTTGCCGTTGTCGATAGTGATTTGGCGAGCCTCGCCGACGGTTGCGGCGTTGAAGACGCCCATGTCCTGCACCTTGGGTCCCACGGCGGCAAGGGCCGTGCTGTCGCCGGCAGCGGCGAGCGAGTCGAGCTCGGCCTTGGCGGCGGCCACCGAATCGGCGGCACGCTGGGCGTTAACAATCGAGTCCATTACGCGGGCACGCTCCGCCTCCATGGCGGCACGCTCCTCGGCCGAAGGCGACACCCACCACATGTATCCGACGAAGATGCCGAAAATCAAAACCAGTCCGATAATTGACTTTTTGTCCATTCTCTACGTTTCTATTTACTATTTATTATTTTATTATCCAATGAATTATAGCCCATTTTGGGGGATGGAGTAATTTGCAAAGATACGCATTTTTCTTAAAATTACAAAAAGAAATCAGTCGATTCCGCAAAAATACGCATTCTGTCTCTTTTGTCATCAGGATTGATGCTTCCGTGGAGTACCATCAAACTTTCCTAATAAATGTTAAATTAGCTGTTCTTGTAGATATGAACAACCTGTCATCTCCCACTAAGGTAGGAGTTGGTAGGGAGTTGGTAGGTATTTGATAGGTAGTTTGTCCGAGTTTGACAGCTATGGTTTGCTTCCCGGAATGCTCCGGGCCACGTCATGACAAGATGAAAAAATCGGAACAACAGGCAATATTTTGTCGAACGTTGCGTTTCTAATTAATGTATTATGATAAAATTGCTTTTGTGCTATGATAAAGAGGTTTTCTGTATTTGTTCTATGCTGTTTGATGGCTGGAGGGGTGTGGGCTTATGATTTCTCGCTGACGGTGGCAAGTGGCCAGACGCTCTATTTCAGCATCTTGGGTGCCAATGTGGAGATCGTTTATCCCAACAACACATCCTATCCTGTCAACGGATGGGACGACTTCACACGGCCGGTGGGCGACTTGCGCATTCCCTCTACGGTGGTTCATGACGGAGTGGCTTACAATGTGGTGTCCATCGGACAGTTAGCTTTCAACGGCTGCACAGGATTGACCTCTGTGGTGATGAGCGACGGCCTCACTTCGTTGGGAAACAGTGCGTTCAATGGCTGTACTGCGTTGGCTACTGTTGTCATACCCTCAACTATCGACACCATTGGTCTCCGGTCGTTCGGTGAATGTCATCAGCTGGCTGATGTATGGATTGCCAAAAACTCGTTGCCTCGTGCTTCGGCTTATGTCTTTTACAATATGAGCCTCGCCAACAGTGTCTTGCATGTTCCACAGGAGGCTCTTCAAACCTATATGGCTGCATCTCCGTGGGGCTCGTTCGGCACTATTTTGGGCGACGGGCCGATGGCCACACTCTCGGTGGAATCCAACGATGCGTTGCGCGGCAGCGTGGTGGGAGGCGGTGTTTATGAAGTGGGTAGTACGGTGGAAATCAGTGCTGTGCCTGTTGTTGGACAGTCTTTCATCTGTTGGAACGACGGCGATATGCAGAACCCCCGAACTATGACATTGACAGGCAACAGAAACCTGATTGCCATGTTTTTCCCGCTGCAATATGACACTGTTGATTTTGCGGAGGTTCATCGCCTGCAGGTCTTCTCGTCGCAGGAAGGGCTTGGTGTGGGTGTGGGAAGCACCGAGGTGCCTGTCGGCACAGTGGTGGAAATCTGTGCTTTGCCGTTGCAAGGCGGACATTTCACGGGATGGAGCGATGGGTCGAACGCCAATCCGCGCAGTGTGACGGTGACTGGCGACATGGCTTTCACTGCTTTTTTTGAACAGGTGTCCGTCGCCACGCCCGAGACAACATCGTGGAAGGTGCGCACTGAAGGACGCGAAGTGGTTGTCGACGGTGCAAATGGTTTGGAAATAGAGATATACGATGCTGCGGGACGGCGGATTCTGGCTTCTGCCGGAGTGGGGGAGTGCCGCCGTTTGTTGCTTCCGACAGCGGGTGTTTTTGTCGTCAGAGTGGGCGAAATGGGTGCGGTAAAAGTGACTGTTGAATAACTTTTTTTAGATTATTGGAGAAAAGTTCGTATATTTGCACTCTCGATATAAAAAACTAACTGACAATGAAACTGCAATTTATGGGTGCCACTCGCGAGGTGACGGGTAGCAAACACTTGATAACGACCAAAAGCGGACTGAAAATTCTGCTCGACTGCGGTATGTATCAGGGCAAGGGTTTGGAGACCGATGCCATGAACCGCGATCTGGGTTTCGACCCCGAAGAAATTGACTATCTGGTGCTCAGCCATGCCCATATCGACCATTCGGGTCTCATTCCCTATATCTACAAGAACGGTTTCCGCGGCACTGTGCTCTGCACCCCTGCCACACGCGACCTTTGCGCCATCATGCTGGCCGACGCCGGCCGCATACAGGAGCAGGATACGCAGACTTTCAACAAGAAACGCAAGGCGCAAGGCCTTGCGCCAGTGGAGCCTATCTATGACGAGCAGGACGCCCAGCAGTGTATGAGCTGCTTCATCAGTGTGCCCTACCATAAGAAATTCAATATCGAAGGCGAAGTTACTGTCGAGTTTTTCGATGCCGGCCATATTCTTGGCTCGGCCCTTGTCTATCTGGAAATTAAGGATGGTCGCCGCAAGATACGTCTCGGTTTCACGGGCGACATTGGCCGCTACGACAAGCAGATTCTTAAAGACCCCGAACCATTCCCGCAAGTGGACTACCTCATCATGGAATCGACTTACGGCGACAGGCTGCATGAGAGCATACAAGATGCAGAGCAAGAGTTGCTTATGGCTGTGCTCGACACTTGTACCAAGAAAAAAGGCAAGCTCATCATTCCCAGCTTCGCCATCGGCCGTGCACAGGAAATCATTTATGCCCTCGATCGCTTGGAACATGCCAAGTTGCTGCCCGATATCGATGTTTTTGTCGACAGTCCGTTGAGTATCAGCGCTACCGATATTATGCGTCTGCACACCGAATGTTTCAACGACGAAATTGCCGAGTATTGCAAGACCGATCCCGACCCCTTCGGCTTCAACCGCTTGCATTACATCCAGAGTGTCATGGAGAGCAAGCAGCTCAACATCAGACATAAACCCTGCGTCATCATTGCCGCCAGCGGCATGATGGAGGCTGGTCGTGTGAAACACCATTTGGCCAACCATATCGACAATCCCTCCACCACCATCCTGTGTGTGGGCTATTGTGAACCTTCGACGCTGGGAGCCAAAATTATGCGTGGCGACGAGACTGTGTCCATCTTCGGGCAACCCCATAAGGTGCGTGCCGAGTTGCGCCGCATCGACTCCCTTTCCGGCCACGGCGACTACAAGGAAATGATGCGTTACATCGGCTGTGTGGACAAAAAGAAGGTCAAAGGACTCTTCATTGTCCATGGCGAAGAGGAGACGCAGATGCACTTTGCCGATATGTTGAAAAAGGACGGTTGGAAAAACATTACGATACCCACATTCCGTCAGGAGGTGGAAATCTGACACTTATGAAGAAGTGGCTGCTCATAGGAGGTATGGTTGTCGTTGCCGCGCTGACGGTGGGGTTCCTTGTCATCAAGGGACCGGAGGCCAGCGCTGCCTTGCCGCAGGACTTTGAATTGCCGGAATATGGCGAGGATGAGGATATCGTGCGTCATTTGGGATATACGGCATCCTACAACCATGGGACATTGGTGCCCGACTGGGTGGCTTGGGAACTCACTCGAGAGGAAGCCAAAGCCCGGAAGGAAGGCCAGTTCTCCTTCAGCCGCGACCCCGACGTGCGTTTCCCCAAGGCCAGCCGCGAGGACTACAGCCGCAGTGGGTGGGACAAAGGCCACATGGCACCGCGGGCCGATATGCGTTGGGATCTCAAAGCGTTGGAAGAGAGCTACTATTTCACCAATATCTGTCCGCAGGACCACACAATGAACAGTGGCGCTTGGCGCAAGATTGAGGAATGGTGCCGTTCGCAGGCGCTGTTGCATGAGCGTTTGTATATCGTTTGCGGCCCCGTCTTCACCAACCATCGCCATGGCACCATCGGCGAAGGCTGTGTGCAGGTGCCCGACGCTTTCTTCAAGGCTGTGGCTATGGAAAATGGGGGCGAGTTGCATACTGTGGGATTCATCGTCGACAACTCGCCGCAGACTTTCTCGCCGCGTCATTATGCCGTGACGGTCGACAGTATCGAGACTGTCATTAGCCGCAACCTCTTCCCTCTCGCCGATGAAGCGGCGGAGGCATCGATAGATTGGAATGTTTGGAAATAATGGTATATATTAATATGAATAAGAAAGCATTGATATGGGTGCTTCCAGTGCTGGCAATGGTGACGGCCGGATGCAAGAATCAAGGACAAGACGCTGTCGACAGCGCCGCCGAACAACAGGACTCGCAGGTGACCGTCGAGCAGTTCGAAATGGTAACCGTCAACGAGGCTCCGATAGAACGTCCCGAGGTGAAACCGTCCAAAGCTGCCGTCAGGACAACGCCCGCCCCGGTGCGCAAACCCGCCGCCGTGCAGCGCAACACAGGCAAACCTGAGACCATCTATGTGGAGACCGACGGCGCCCAGGGACGCGTGTGGGGACATGTCACCATGCGTGGCGACCGTGGCTCAGGCACCATCCACGACTGGGACGAGAACACCCTCACCGTCACCGTCACCCGTCACGGCAACGAACTCTTCGCCGTCGACCAGAACTCGAGACAGTATGTATTTAGATTGAATAAATAAAACACATCGATAATGAAAACAACACAGGAACTCCAGCAGATTGCGACGCAGGTGCGCCGCGACATTTTGAGAATGACCACCAACGCCAAAAGCGGCCATCCCGGCGGCTCGCTCGGCACCGCCGACTGGTTTGTGGCCATGAATTTCAACCTTATGGACTTTGACCCCAGGAATTTCACCATGAGCGGTGAAGGCGAGGATATGCTCTTCGTCTCGCAGGGCCACATCACGCCGGTCATCTACAGCACCATGGCGCGTCGCGGCTTCTTCCCCGTCGATGAATTGAAGACCTTCCGCAAGTTCGGTACCCGCCTGCAGGGCCATCCTTCCACCGAGCATGGACTGCCGGGCATTCGCATGGCCAGCGGCTCTCTGGGTCAGGGACTTAGTGTCGGTGTCGGCGCTGCTCTCGGCAAGAAAATGACTGGAGACAGCCACCTTGTCTACACCATGCATGGCGACGGCGAACTCGAGGAAGGCCAGATTTGGGAGGCCGCCATGTTTGCCGGTGCCAAGAAGGTCGACAACCTCATCGCTACCATCGACTACAACAACCAACAGATCGATGCCACCGTCGACGAGGTGATGACCCTTGGCGACCTCAAGGCCAAGTTCGAGAGTTTCCTTTGGAAAGTGGTTGTCATTGAGAACGGTAACGACATGCAACAGGTGCTCGACGGCATGGCTAAAGCCAAATCCATGAGCGGTCAGGGTAGCCCCGTGTGCGTCATTCTGAAGACCAAGATGGGCTATGGTGTCGACTTCATGCAGGACACCAACAAGTACCACGGCGCCGTTCTCAGCGCCGACGACCTGCCCAAGGCCCTCGCCCAGCTTGAGGAGACTCTTGGTGACTTCTAATCCATTAGTCTGCAGAAAATCAGTGAGATATGAAAATGGCGCCTCTTGTGGAAAGAGGCACCATTTTCGTTGTTTCTAACAGGCTGATTCTTAGTATCAACTCCGTATCAAGTCCGACTGAAGTCCGAGTCAACTCCGACTGAAGTCCGACCACGGTCGGAGATGATACGGAGGGGATATGGCGGTGATAGGGTTTTGAAAAGAAAATAAATTTTGCCAATCGGGAAAAAAGTTGTATTTTTGCATTTTTGTAGGAATGGATATGTGAGGGGGAATTGCTGTTTATTGATTGAAAATAAAGTATATATGACAAAGATAGATGTTCTGTTAGGGCTCCAGTGGGGCGACGAGGGAAAGGGCAAGATTGTCGACGTGCTGACTCCGCGCTATGATGTTGTGGCCCGATTCCAGGGCGGCCCCAATGCCGGTCATACCCTTGAGTTCAATGGTACCAAGCATGTGCTGCATATCATCCCCAGTGGTATTTTCCATCAGGAGAAAATCAATCTCATCGGCAACGGTGTGCTCATCGAGCCACGCATTTTCCGTCAGGAGATTGAGGCCTTGACCGAGAAGGGGGTGGATGCTGTGAAGAATCTCTTTATAAGTAAGAAAGCCCATCTTATTTTGCCGAGCCATCGTATGATGGACGCCGCCAACGAGCAGGCCAAGGGCAACAGCAAGATTGGCTCGACGCTGAAGGGCATAGGTCCGGCCTACACCGACAAAATTGCCCGTACAGGACTGCGTGTGGGAGATATCATGTCGGCCGACTTCATCGAGCACTACGGCCAGTTGAAGCGTCAGCACTTGATGATGGCTCACGCCATGGGGTTTGATGTCGACCAGTTCCGCATCGACGGCATGACACTGGGCGAGTACGAGAAAGTGTGGCTCGAGAGTCTTGCCACGCTGAAGAAGTTCCGCTTTGTAAACAGCGAATACTTTATCAACCAGTGTCTCCGCGAGGACAAGAAGGTGCTGGCCGAGGGTGCTCAGGCTATGATGCTCGACATCGACTTCGGTACCTATCCTTTCGTTACCTCGAGCAACACCATCACGGCTGGCGTCTGCACCGGTCTGGGCGTTGCTCCGAGCGCCATCGGCAAGGTGATGGGTATCACCAAGGCCTACTGCACCCGCGTGGGTGCCGGTCCTTTTCCGACGGAGTTGTTCGACGAGACTGGTAAGCGTCTCTGCGAACTGGGACACGAGTACGGAGCCACCACAGGACGTCCGCGCCGCTGCGGCTGGATTGACCTCACCGCCCTGCGCTATGCTTGCATGATCAACGGTGTCACCGAACTTTACGTCACCAAGCCTGACGTGATGAACGATTTCGAGACGGTTAACATGTGCACAGCCTACGACATAGAAGGTCAGCGCACAGATGAGATTCCTTTTGAGTACAACACCGTGCATATCGATCCGGTGCTCACCCCCTTCGAAGGATGGAAACAGAGCCTGGAGGGTATCACGGCCTACGACCAACTGCCAGAGAAACTGCGCCGCTACCTCGGAGCCATCGAGGAACAGACTGGTGTGAAGATTGCTGCCGTGAGCATCAGTCCTGACCGCAAGGATGTGGTGTTCAAGGATTAAGAGTTTAAAATAAAGAATTAAGAATTTGCTGTCGCAAGAAATTTTTGATTCGAAATACTAAATAGAAAAATCAACCGATATGAAAAAGATAGTTTTTGCCCTGGTGATGCTCCTGCCGCTGATGGTGGGTGCGCAGACCAAAATCAAAGAGACCGCTGTGCCACGTTCGGTGTTGCTGTCGCTCGAGAAGACCTACGACTCCTACAAGGTGAAAACCTGGTATCAGTCTCCCGGGCAGTATATCGCCGAAGTGCTTATCGACGGCCAGGAAGGTCGCAGCTATTTCACCGCAGGCGGCGACTGGCAGTATTCTTCGTTCCCCGTGAAGATGGAGGAATGCCCCACGATGCTGACCAGCTATTTCACCAACAATTATCCCGGCTATCGGGTGAAGACACTCGATTATGTCGAGGAGATGAGCGGCGATAACTACTATCGCATGATTATCACCAAGAAGGGCATCTCTGACACCGATTTCGAACTTATCTACGATACCCGTGGCAAGTTGATGAAGAGCAACGCTCCCGACCCTGCAGCAGTCAAGCGCGACTACTATACCCACAACAACCCTGATGCCACTGACGACGAGGTGACCAAGGCCACCAAGACCGAGACCAGCCGTCATCGCGGCCGTCCCGCTCCCAAAGTCGACGAACCCCAGGTGGAACAGTTCGTTCCCTGTGAGGCCGCTGTGGCCAATTTTGAGAAAGCTATCGGCAAGAAGCGTTGTAAGGCCGGCCCCGAATGGCTCAACCGCAACGACCAGTATGCCGTAGCCTATTTCACCGACAAGCAGAAGGTAGAAAAGGAAGCCGTATATGACATCAGCACCGGCACGCCCATCATGATTGGCAAGGTGCTTCCCAAAGAGCGTTACAGCAACGGCATCATGAAGTATCTCGAGGAGAAGTTCAACGGCGAGAAATACAAGATTGAGAAGATGGTTGTCTATGAATTTAACTCCAAATACCGCGGCGACGACGGCAAGAAGCCCAAACCCTACACCTATGTGGTCATCAGCCAGAAGGTCAAGGGCACCCGCCAAGTGAAATACACCCGCATGGAGTTCGACAGTAAGGGTAACTTCCTCAACCTTCTCGCACAGCCCCTCGACGACAAGGACGTGCAATGAGAACCTTTCGCGACAGACTTCGTCACAAACATCTAAAAAACCTGTCTACTGGTAGTATGACAGGTTTTTTCCCTTTACTCCTGATGGTGTTTGTAGGTCTGTGGTGGGATACGCATTGCACGGGGTACTTCATTTCGGATGAGTACAATGAGGCATGCTTTGTCAAAGTCAGCCAGAAGGTTTCTGCTTGGATTGACGAATACAGGAGCGAGCATGGACGGCTGCCCGACAGCTTGCAGATCGACGGGCTGACCAAAAGCCGATGGGAAGAGAATTTTTACTACAACGAAGGGGGGTATGAACGAGTGGAGTTCAGCTACCGCCATTGGGAAGACGCGTATAAGCTTGTCTCTTCAGGCGGAGGGAGTCTGTTTTGGTCGATGCCCGACAGCTCCGGCTATGTCTTCCGTCGCTGGGACGCAGATGGCGACTCTGTGATCACGGTCAGATTGTCAGCGAGCGCATTTGCTCGATAGCGGCTCCGATGGAGGGAATGTTGTCTATCGTCATGCTGAGCCGGTCGGTCGACTCTTTCAGGTGCACACGGCGAGGGTTGTCTTGTGCGTAGTGTATTAGTTTCGAGAATCCTTCGCTTCTGTAGAACGGACTTTCGGGATTGCTCACTAGGTGGCACACCATGCGGTTCTGCTTCAAAATCAGTTTCTCGATGCCAAACTCCTTGGCCATCCGACGGAGGATGATGGTGCGGATGAGTTCGTCGGTGGCAGGCGGTACGGGTCCGAAGCGGTCTTCCAAGCGGCTGCGGTAGGCGGCCAGCTCGCTGTCGAGTTCGTTGGTGGACATTTCTATTCCTATGTCGTTCAGTTCCTTGTAGAGCAACAGACGCTCGGTGCCCGAGGTGATGTAGTCGTCAGGCAGCAACACCTCGAGGTCGGTCTCGATGGTGCATTCGCGCACGTATTCTTTCTTCTCCTCGGCCTCAGCGGCAAAGAGGTCCTTGAAGTCGCTCTCTTTCAGCTCTTCGATGGCTTCGTTCAATATCTTGTGGTACATGTCGTAGCCAATCTCGGAGATGAAGCCCGACTGCTCGGCACCGAGAATATTGCCCGCACCGCGGATGTCGAGGTCGCGCATGGCGATGTTGAAGCCACTGCCAATGGTGGAGAATTCCTCGATGGCCTTGAGGCGCTTCTGTGCGTCGGGTGTGAGAGTGAGGTAGGAAGGAATGAGCATGTAGCAGAATGCCTTGCGATTTGAACGCCCCACGCGGCCGCGCATCTGGTGGAGGTCGCTGAGTCCGAACTGGTGGGCGTTGTTGATAATCATGGTGTTGGCGTTGGGGATGTCCAAGCCGTTCTCCACAATGGAAGTGGCCACCAGCACGTCAATCTCACCCTCGAGAAAACGCATCAGTGTCTCCTCGGATTCTTTGCCGTCCATGCGTCCGTGGGCCATAGCCACGCGGGCGTCGGGCACCAGCCGTTGCACCAGGCCCGCCATCTCTGGCAAGTTCTCCACACGGTTGGAGATGAAGAAAGTCTGTCCGCCACGGCTCATTTCGAACCCTATAGCGTCGCGAATGAGTTCTTCGCTGAAGTCGCTGAGTTCTGTCTCGATGGGCTGGCGGTTGGGCGGTGGTGTCTGGATGACGCTCAGGTCGCGGGCACCCATCAGCGAAAACTGTAGTGTGCGTGGGATGGGGGTGGCGGTGAGGGTCAGACAGTCGACGCCCACCTTCATCTGTTTCAGTTTTTCTTTGACGCTCACGCCGAACTTTTGTTCCTCGTCCACGATGAGCAGTCCCAGGTCTTTGAATTTGAGGTTCTTGTTGGTTATGGCGTGGGTGCCGATGAGGATGTCGATTTTGCCATCCTCCACATCTTTGTATATTTGGTTTTTCTCTTTGGTGGTACGGAACCGATTGAGGTAGTCGACCCTCACGGGCAACCCTTTCAAGCGCTCACGGAAGGTGTTGTAGTGTTGGAAGGCGAGCACTGTGGAGGGCACGAGGACGGCCACCTGCTTGTCGTCGCAGCAGGCCTTGAAGGCGGCGCGGATAGCCACCTCGGTCTTGCCGAAGCCCACGTCGCCGCACACCAAGCGGTCCATCGGCGCGCGGTCTTCCATGTCGTGCTTCACGGCCACGGTGGCCTTCTGCTGGTCGGGCGTATCCTCGTATTGGAACGACGCTTCCATCTGTTCCTGCAGCGAGCAATCGGCACCGAAGGAGAAGCCCTGCGAAGCCTTGCGCTTGGCGTATAGGGCGATGAGATCTTTGGCAATGTCTTTTACCTGCCGTTTGGTCTTGGCCTTGAGCACCTGCCAAGTGTTCGAACCCAGGCGGTTCATCTGCGGAGCCTCGCCTTCTCGACCCACGTAACGGCTTATCTTGTGCAGCCCGTGGATGGAGATGTATAGCACGTCGTTGTTCTTGTATATCAGGCGTATCAACTCCTGGCTTTTGCCGTCGACGGTCACTTTCTCCAAACCGCTGAAACGTCCCACGCCATAGTCGATGTGGGTGACGTAGTCGCCGGGCTTCAGCTCAAACAATTCCTTCAGCGTCAGTGCTTCGTGGGTGGCGCTGAGGCTTTTGACGGTGTATTTGTGGTAGCGATCGAAGATTTCATGATCGGTGTAGCAGAGCAAATGCTCGTCGTGGTCGATGAATCCGTGGGATAATTGAAAATTGAATATTGAAAATTGAAAATTATTGTCGTCCGAATCATTGAGGATTTTGCGGAGTCGCTTCTCCTGGCTGTCGTTGCTGACGGTGATAATCAGTCGATAGCCGCGTTCGGCATAGTTGGCGAGATTGGCGGTGAGCAGGTCGAACTGCTTGTTGAAGGCCGGCTGCGGTTCGCTGCTGAATCTGATGATTTCAGCTTGACTGAAGTAGTGGCTGTTGCCGTATTCCACAATCTTGCATTCCAATAGGTTGTGGAGAAACTCGTTGGCCGGGCAACTCATCTCTTCGGGTTTTGGCAGCGTGCCTGCTATGGGGTGCTCCTTGTCGGTCAGGCGTCCCTCATATTCCTTGCGTGTGTCGGCCAGCATTTTTTCCATCTGTTCGGCAGCCATCATCAGGCTTTGCGTCCACACCACATCCTCGCTCCCGAAATACTCCAACAGGGATACTTTATTCTCCCGCTTCGTAAGCTCGTGTGAATCGCCGGGGGCAGGGATGTTTTGAAAATTCGGGATGATGTCTATCCTGTCCAACTGCTTCACGCTCAGCTGTGACACGGTGTCGTAGGTGCGCAGCGAGTCCACCTCGTCG
This sequence comes from uncultured Bacteroidota bacterium, assembly GCA_902771735.1. Classification (GTDB taxonomy): domain Bacteria; phylum Bacteroidota; class Bacteroidia; order Bacteroidales; family P3; genus Colimorpha. The sequence continues at coordinate 205,628 of CACXXO010000001.1, read as the reverse complement.
TCGAAGAACTCGATGCGGAACGGCAGGTCGGAGCCAAAGCTGTAGACGTCCACGATGCCGCCTCGCACGGCATACTGTCCAGGCTCCACCACAAAGTCTTCGCGTTCGAATCCAAGATCTTGCAGCTTCTCCACCATGTCCCACATGTCCATCTTGCCGCCGCGCGTCAGGCGCAGGGTTTTGGCGGCGAAGGTGCGTTGTGCCACCACCTTCTCGCTCAGCGCTTCGGGGAAGGAGACCACGATGACCGGCTCGGAACCGCCGAGGGCTTTAACTACCTCGGTGCGCATCAGTATGTTGGCGTTCTCCGTCTGCTCCGGGTCGTAGTGATACGCCTTGCGGTAGGATGTCGGAAACAGCATCACTTTGTTCTCCCGCTGCGCGAAATCTTGTGAATCTTGGAGATTTTCTTTTGATTTCCAAGATTTGTCAGACCCAGCAGAATCTTGAGAAATCTTATCGAATCCATTTCCAGGATTTCCAGGATTTCCGCCGGAGGCGGGGAGGTCTTGAAGCAACGCTTCCAGGTCGTTTTGCAGGTAGTAAGCCTCCTCTTTTGTCGGCGCAATCACCAGCTGGCTCACCGTCGGGCGTCTCAGAGCCAGCGCTGCGATGGCCACGGCCGGCAGCGACCCTGTCATCCCGTCCACATGCAGTCGCGCTCTGCTCGAATGCAACTTCTCGTCAATCAGCTTGATGAGCGCACTCTCTTGGTATAGTTCTGTCAGAATCATTCCCCCAAAATCAATTTCAAAAACAAAATGCAAAGATACGAAAAAAATCCCAAAATTTGAACACAATAAAAATTATATGTATCATTGCATCGTCAAACCAATAGTCAGAAGAAGGTCGTTTGTGTTTTTTTTGCGGTCGAAATTTTCGACCGAAAATGTGTCACCGAAGAGTGTATTTTGTTGTAGTTTTGTTGAGGTTTGTATAAGGGATTGATATTAAGTCGGATACGATAAAAGAAGACCTTTTGGAGCACCCCTCGAAAAGGGGTGCTTTCTGATTGGGGCTAAGTACCTATAAACCAGTTATCAACTCCCTACCAACTCCTAATCAACTCCTACCGCGGTAGGAGTTGGTAGGGGGTTGGTAGGGTTGTGGTAGGTCTTTCGGATTTATTTTGTTGTTGGGGGATACAATTTTTTTATAATAGATACGTTATTGTAAAAATTATATAAGGATAACTATATGCAGACGACGATACTCTGGGCCGACGACGAGATTGAATTGCTGAAGCCCCACATACTGTTTCTCAAGGAGAAAGGATGCGACGTGGTGCCTGTACAGAGTGGCAGCGACGCGTTGGACATACTGGAAGAGCAGGTACCCGACATGGTGTTTCTCGACGAGCAGATGCCGGGATTGAGCGGCATCGACACGCTGCGTCGCATCAAGGAACGCTGGCCGCAGCTGCCGGTGGTGATGATCACCAAGAGCGAGGAAGAGCACATTATGGAAGACGCCCTGGGCGGGAAAATCAGCGACTATCTCATCAAGCCGGTGAATCCCAATCAGATATGGCTGACGGTGAAGAAACACACCGAGCGCAAGCGTTTGCAGAGTGAGCACTCGACGATGAACTACCAACAGCAGTTTCGCGAGATTGGCATGCAGATTAGCGGACGAATGGATGCCGATGAGTGGAAGGAGATATATAAGAAACTTGTTTACTGGGACTTGGAGCTTGCGCCGAGCGAAGATGACAACATCCACGAGATATTCATGTCGCAGAAGGAGGATGCCAACCGCCAGTTCTGCCGCTTCTACGAGGACAACTATCTGGAATGGCTCAACGGCGGCGAAGGGAAGCCTTTGATGTCTCCCTCGGTGCTGAAAGAGAGGATGTTCCCGTTGCTCAAGGAGAATCGTCCGACTTTCTTGATTGTCATTGACAACTTCCGCTATGACCAGTGGAAGTTTGTCCAGCCATTGGTGGAACAATACCTGCGCACTGAGCGCGACGAGATATACTACACCATTCTGCCGACGACGACGCAGTTTGCACGTAATGCGATGTTCGCGGGCCTGATGCCCAGCGAGATAGAAAGGATGTACCCGCAATATTGGGTGAACGAGGATGAGCAGGGATGGAAGAACCAGTACGAGCACGAGTTGCTCTGCGAGAATCTGCGCCGCAACGGACTGAACCTCAAGACCTCGTACAACAAAGTGCTCAATGCGCAATACGGCAAGAAGTTGGTCGACCGACTGCCCGAACTGATGCGCAATGACTTGAATGTCATTATCTACAACTTCATTGACATGCTCTCCCATGCACGCACCGACAGCGACATCGTACGCGAGTTGGCCGAGGATGAGAAGGCCTACCGCAGTGTGACCCTCTCGTGGATGGAACATTCTCCGCTGCTGGATATCATCAAGGTGCTGAGTGAGAAGGAGGTGAATGTCATTATCACCACCGATCACGGCAGTGTGAAGATTGACCACCCGGTGCGTGTGAAAGGCGACCGCGACATCAGTGTCAACTTGCGCTACAAACAAGGTAGGTTGTTGGACTACAATCCCAAAGAGGTTTTTGAGGTGAAGGAACCAAAGAAGATTTTCCTGCCCAAGCGCCATGTTACGAGCCCCTACATCTTTTGCCGTGCGGGTGATTTCTTTGCCTACCCCAACAACTACAACGAGTATGTGCGCTACTACACCAACACCTTCCAGCACGGCGGCGTGTCGATGGAGGAGGTAATGGTGCCGTTCATAATATTGAAAAACAAATAAACGAAGGATAATAATATGAAGAAGTTAATAACGATTGCGGCCGCAGTGGCAATGTGGAGTTGTGCTTTGGCGCAGGGAGGCATGGTGACATTGGCCAAGGGTGAGGAAGGAAAGAATATGGAGGCTGAGGCATTGGCAAACAGTTGGTATCTGGGACGCTACGATGATAAAGACTGCTGGCTGATGCGGATGGAGAAGGGCCCCGAATCGTTTGTCCGCAAAGACGATTGGCAGGTGGTGGTGCTCGACCGTCACCTCCAGATTTACAATCAAGTGGAACTTCCGATGACTGGCGATTGTCAAGTGTTGACGCTGCTGACGAACGGCTCTTATGCGGAGATTCTTTTGGTGGACAGCAGCAAGGCCACAAAGACAGTGGTGATGAGCGCCGAGATCGATATGGATAGTATGCTGTTGGTCGACAATAAGATAGATACATTGTTCAGTTGTGATTTGGAGAAAGACGACTGCTGCTATGTATGGGCGGCGGCGAGTGGCAACGGCGAATATATCGGCTTGCTGACGCTGCAGCAATTCACCAGGAAAAGGCAGTATGCTGCCGAGGCGATGATGTACGACAGGCGCATGAATGAACTTTGGAGCAAGGAGTATCCTGTTGGAACAACGAGTTGCATAGCTGTGAGCGACGAAGGCGAGATGGTGACGCTGGGCTATGACCACGACGGCACCGATGAGCATTTCGCGATAAGTCTGATTGCTGCGCGTACGGGCGACAACTATGGGTTGACGGTGACTTGTGACCCTGTCGACCACATGCAGATATTGAGTGTGATGGACCGTAAGGTGATATGCGCCGGCCTGTTTTCTCCGGTGAAGAGCGATGTGGAGAAGGACTTGACGGGTGGCACAGTGGCGATGGTTTTTGATATCGATTCGACCGAAATAACGAAGTTTACCATGAGGCCGTTCCAGAACGAGGATGTCAACATACTGCAGAACAAGAAAACCAAGAAAGTACAGCACCGGAACGAGGTGCCGATGGTGATGCCGCTGGCCAGTGTGGTGACACCTTATGGTGTTGTGTTGGCAGTGGGCCATCGCCATGTGTTGCGCTACAAGAATGCCAACGGTACTGTATCGACCTCGTATTTCGCCCAAGGCATCCATCTGATGGCCCTCGATGACGAAGGTACCATAAAATGGGTTCGAAATCTGCGTCGCAATGACTTTGAGAAAGATGAGGAAGACGGCATGTATATGGCGCTTTTCATGGAGGGCGACACTCTGTGCCTGCTTAAGTCGGAGAGCCATAAGTCGCCCACCGACTACAATATCGCCAAGGAGGCCAAGGAATATGAGGTTGGCGACAAGAGCAATCTGGTGCTCTATCGTGTGACCGAGAGTGGCGATGTGTTTAAAACCGTGCTGGAAAAGAAAACCAAACATTCGCTTATTGCCGCCTCGAAACGCGAGGATGGGAGTGTGCTGATGATGACGCGTGCCGGCAAGAAGACACGCATGATGGAGCTGGCTTTTTAAGATGGAAAACATTGTCATAAAAGGAGCTCGGGCCAACAACCTGAAGAATATCGACGTGCAGATTCCGCAGGGCAAGCTGGTGGTAATCACCGGCCTGAGTGGAAGCGGCAAGTCGAGTTTGGCTTTCGACACATTGTTTGCCGAAGGGCAAAGGCGTTATGTGGAAAGTCTGAGTTCGTATGCGCGCCAGTTTCTGGGACGAATGACCAAGCCCGATGTGGACTATATCCATGGTCTGGCTCCCGCTGTGGCCATCGAGCAAAAGGTGAACACCTCCAACCCACGTTCGACAGTGGGCACCAGCACAGAGATTTACGAATATTTGAAATTACTCTACGCCCGCATTGGGCGCACTTTTTCTCCCGTCTCGGGCAGCGAGGTGAAGCGTCACTCGGTGAGCGACGTGGTAGACTATATATTGACACTCCCGGAGGGTGTCAAGGTGTTGATAATGTCTCCTTTGGAAGACTCGAAGGAGCGTCCGCTGCGGTCACAGATGGAAATACTGCAGCAGGAGGGCTACCAGCGTGTGATGGTCAAGGGAACAGTGGTGAGAATAGAAGACCTGCTCGAGACCAAGGAGTCGCTTGCAGAAGCGTTGCTGGTGGTGGACCGCATAGAACTTCATCACAATGACGACGAACAGCGGTCGCGTGTGGGTGAGAGCGTGCAAAGCGCTTTCTTTGAGGGTAGGGGAAGCTGTGTGGTACAGTCGGATGATGGCAAGCAATCCGAGTTTTCCAACCGTTTCGAGGCCGATGGCATCACATTTGAGAAGCCCAACCCCAACTTCTTTTCTTTCAACAATCCATATGGCGCCTGCCCTACCTGTCAGGGCTACGGCAGTGTTATAGGCATTGATGAGAACATGGTAGTTCCAAACAAGAGCCGCAGCATCTACGAGAATGCCATTGTGTGTTGGAACGGAGACAAGATGCAGGATGTGAAACGTGAATTTATCCGCCATGCTGCTGTCATCGACTTCCCTATTCATACGCCGTATTACAAACTCACCGACGAGCAGAAGGACATCCTGTGGCATGGCGACGGAGTGTGGGAGGGTATCGATGGATTCTTCAAGTGGGTTGAGAGCCAAAGTTATAAAATACAATACCGTGTCATGTTGGCACGCTACCGTGGCAAGACAATCTGTCCCGACTGTCACGGCCGTCGGTTGAGGAGGGATGCCGAGTATGTGAGAATTGACGGACGGAGCATCAGCGAGTTGGTGGAGATGCCGGTATCGACGTTGGTTGACTGGTTCGCTGACATCGAGAGCCGTCTGCAGCCTCACGAGGTGGAGATGACCACGCGATTGCTCGTCGAGATTAAGAACAGACTCTCTTATTTGATGGAGGTGGGACTTGGGTATCTGACGCTCAACCGCGCCAGCAACAGCCTTAGTGGTGGCGAGAGCCAACGCATCAACCTGGCTACTTCGCTGGGTAGCTCGTTGGTGGGATCGATGTATATACTTGACGAACCATCCATCGGATTGCATTCGCGTGATACCAATCAGTTGATAGGTGTACTGCGCAAGCTTCGCGATTTGGGAAACACGGTCATTGTTGTTGAGCACGACGAGGATATTATCCGTGCTGCCGACTGGCTCATCGACATCGGACCCGGTGCCGGACGGCTGGGGGGCGAAGTGGTCTTCTCGGGACCCCCAAAAGAATTGGCCAAGGCCAAGAATTCACTTACGGCCGACTACCTGATGGGGCGCAAAAGCATCGCTGTGCCCGCAAGCCGTCGCCCTTGGCGCGACCGTATCACAATACATGAAGCCTATTGCAACAACTTGAAACACATTAATGTGGATATTCCACTCGGGGTGCTGACAGTGGTGACGGGCGTGTCGGGTTCGGGCAAGACAAGCCTGGTGCGTCGCGTGCTTTACGATGTGTTGCAGCACCGTTTTGACGGCGCACCCGACTATGTGGGCAGTTGTGTCGAGATGGACGGAGATGTGCGTCGCATTGCTGCCGTTGAGATGGTAGACCAGAATCCCATCGGTCGTTCTTCGCGCAGCAACCCCGCCACATACATGAAGGTGTTTGATGAGGTGCGAGCCCTTTATGCCAAACAACCGCTTGCCAAGACCCGTGGTTACAAGGCAGGCTTTTTCTCGTTTAATGTAGAGGGTGGTCGCTGTGAGAATTGTCAAGGAGAAGGCTATGTCACCGTAAGTATGCAGTTTATGAGCGACGTCCATCTGCTTTGCGACGAGTGTCACGGCACTCGCTACAAGGAGGAGGCTCTTGAGGTGCAATATCGAGGCAAAACCATCAGCGATGTGCTGGAAATGACTGTGGACCAAGCTGTCGAATTTTTTGATACCGATGAGACTCGCGCTATTTATACTCGTCTCATGCCACTGAAAGATGTGGGATTGGGCTACCTGAAACTTGGCCAGTCTTCCAGTTCGCTCTCCGGAGGTGAGTGTCAGCGCATCAAATTGGCCTCCTATCTGGTGAAGGGTGAGGCAGAACAGCCCATGCTTTTCATCTTCGACGAGCCTTCAACGGGTTTGCATTTCCATGACATACAGAAACTTTTGGCTGCTTTCGATCGTCTTATCGATCGTGGACACAGTATCGTGGTTATCGAGCATCACCATGATATCATCAAGGTGGCCGACTGGGTCATCGACATGGGACCAGAGGGCGGTGACCAAGGCGGAAATGTGGTCTTCGCAGGCACTCCTGAGGATTTGTTGAAATGTAAAGGTTCGTACACTGCAAAATACTTGAAACTAAATAATTAATCTATGTTCGAGAAAGAAATTAAAACCATAAAACGCACTTCCCAGATTGGACTTTGGGGATCTGTGGGAGTTGTCATTGTAGCAGGATTGTTCCTCTATGCCAGTCCATGGCGGTTCCCGCAACAGACTGATTATGTCAACCGATGGATGCTCATTGCAGGCAGTGTTTTGGCGGTGTTGTCTCTGAGCATGGCACTCTTGGTTATTCGTAAGCAGATGCCACGTTTGCGACAGTCTGAGACGTTAGGGGCAAAACTCACGGGCTATGCTGCACATATCCGATCTCTTTTCTTGTCGATCTTTGCAGTGGTGATAGTGCTTTGTCTCATGATGCTCGTCTCTAACCAAAATGTACTTCTGATGTTGGCCATGGTCATTGTGTTGACCCTTTTTCTGGCCTATCCGAATATCTATAAAGTGAAAGTGGATTTGGGGCTCTCTGACGAAGAGATGAAGATGCTCTATGGAGACCGCTATGTTGTAGATTCCAAGGATGAAGCATGATACTATAGTGGCTATTTCCACCCCTCGTGGGGTGGGCGGCATCGCCGTGGCTCGACTCTCGGGTGACGATGCGTTGCCTGTCGCATTGCGTCATCTTTCGGTCTCCTCTCTTGAATCTCGTCGTGCCACTTATTGCCGTTTCGACGAGTTGGACGATGTGGTGGCTGTCTATTATCCCAAGGGATACACCGGTGAACCGACAATAGAGATTTCGTGCCATGGATCGTATTATGTGCAACAGGCTTTGTTGCAGTCGCTTATCGATGACGGTGCACGTATGGCCGAAGCTGGCGAGTTCACTCAAAGGGCATTTCTCAACGGTCGTCTCGACCTTTCGCAGGCCGAGGCTGTAGCCGACCTTATCGACTCTGTCACTCCCGCCCAGCATCGCCTGGCAGTCAGTCAGCTGCGTGGCGGTTATGCGCAGAAACTCAAGATTCTGCGGCAACAACTGCTTGATCTTACCAGTCTGCTTGAGTTGGAATTGGATTTTTCTCAGGAGGATGTGGAGTTTGCCGACCGTACCCAACTGCGCCAACTCCTCGCCATTCTTGATTCTCAAATCACAGCCCTTCTTGACTCATTCCGTCTTGGAAACGCGCTTCGTCGAGGTGTCCCTGTGGCTATAGTGGGACAACCCAATGTGGGTAAGTCTTCCTTGCTCAATGCTTTACTCGATGATGACCGCGCCATAGTCAGTGATATCCCTGGTACCACTCGCGACACTATTGAGGAAACGCTTACTTTCGGTGGCATCTCTTTCCGCTTTATCGATACCGCTGGTTTGCGTCATAGTACCGACCATGTGGAACATCTTGGAATGGAACGTAGCCGGAAGGCAGTTTCTCAAGCAGATATTGTTCTTTATCTGAATGATGTTACCAAACCTTGGGCAGAGCCCGAGATAGACCTCGAGGGTAAAGCGGTCATTATGGTTTACACTAAAGCCGATCTTCTTGAGAATCCCGATAGGGATGGGAGATTGCTCGTCTCCACAAAGACAGGCTTTGGCTTGAATGAACTTAAAAAAGAAATTCTCAATCAATTCCATGCTCATGTGGGCAACAATTCGTCAGGGGACATTCTCTTGTCCAACGCTCGCCATTATGAGGCGCTGAAGAGTGTCAGTCGAGCTCTGGATGCGGTTGAACAGGGAATCGAGGGTGGCCTTCCGGCCGACCTTGTCGCTGTCGACTTGCGCGATGCTCTTTACCACCTTGGCACCATCACCGGCGAGGTGACCTCAGATGATATTCTGGGCAACATCTTTGGCCGTTTTTGCATCGGGAAATAAAAATAAATGTTAATATGTGAGCCAAAAACGACTATTTGAACTCTATATAGTAAATAACGATAATTGTAAAGAAAAATGAAACGTACAATTTCTATCCTACTCATCCTGTTCGCCGTTGCGGTAACTTCTTTTGCCGCCAAGAGCAGCTATAAGATTACTTTCATTGCCGAAAATAGTAAAGATTCGGTGCTTTACATGGGTTTTTATCTTGCACAATACAAATATATCTGCGACACGGCTTTCAACAACGGCAAGGGCAAGTTTGTCTTCGAAGGTGACCAGGAACTCGATCCGGGTCTTTACTATATAACTAACAACAAGGACCGCTTTGCAGAGTTTATTGTTTACAATGAAAAACAGCGTTTTACCATTAGTACCGACAACGATAACTGGAAATTGGGCATGACCGCCAAAGGTTCGCGGGAAAATGAAATTTTCTTCAATTTCAATCGAGCCAATGAAGTGTTCTATCAGGAGTTTGATATCGCCAAAAAGACGATGGACTCCGTAGAATTCAATACAGTCTTCTTGCCCTCCCAACGTTTGCGCCTCGACAGTATCAGACTCTCTTTCATCGCCCAGTATCCTGACTGTATGCTTTCCCGTATGATGCTGTCCACCAAGGATGTGGATGTTCCCAAGCTGCACGCTGACGGCACCAAAATGACCGACCGCGAACGCTTTGAATGGCTGCAGATTCATTTCTTCGACAATATGCCGCTCGATGACAACTTCATCCTCCGCACTCCTAAGACGGTCTTCTATGACCGCGTGATGGAGTATCTCGATCGCCTGTTGAACCGTATGCCACCCGAGGTCATTTGCCCCTTGCTCGATAGTCTCATCGATCGTGCCGAACCGGCTCCACGAGTTTACAGATGGCTGATTCTCAATCTTACGCAACACTATCTCCAAAGCCATGTCATGGTCTACGACGAAGTCTATGTCCATCTCGTGCAGCGCTATTTCTCCACGGGCAAGGTGCAGGGGCTTGAACCTTCTACTATCGACGAACAGATTGAACGTGCCAACAAATGGGAACGCTTGCTGGTGGGACGCGTCTCGCCCGAGCTCATTCTTTTCGATACAGTCCATCGCGCCTATTCTCTCCACCATATGCCTGGCCGTTACACGTTACTCCTTTTCTGGAGCCCCACCTGCGGCCATTGCCGCGACGTCATCCCTGCGGTCTACAAGGTCTACGAGAAATATGCAGATTCTTTGGATGTCAGTGCTTTCGCCATACTCACTGAACCCGACGACCAAACCATCGAAAAGTGGAAAAAATTCCTTTCCGACCATCAGATGACCGATCCTCGCTGGGTCCACCTCAATGGTAGTGAGGCAAATGTCGACTGGCGCGAAGTCTACGATGTTACCACCACTCCCCAAATCTACCTCATTGACAACAGTGACCACAAGTTTGTGGCCAAGAAACTCAGTGCCGACATTTTGGAGACTATTTTTCAAGCTTTGATGAAGTAAAATGTGAATAAATAAAAAAATATGTCAATGAAAAAACGTTCATTTTTAATTCCCGCACTGGCCCTGTTGATACTCGCCGGATGCAAAAACAAAGACTCCCAGCCTATGGAAAATCCCTTCTTCTCGGCGTGGAACACTCCGTATGAGATTCCCGATTTCTCGCGTATCAAGACCGAACACTACATGCCGGCATTCCGTGAGGGCATGGCCCGTCAGAAAGCCGAAATCGACTCTATTGTCAATAACCCCGAGGCTCCTACTTTCGAGAATACCATTCTCCCTTATGAGTACAGCGGTCAACTTCTCGGTGAGGTAAGCAGAGTTTTCTTCAATCTCTCCGAATGTGAGAACAGCCCTGAAATGGAAGCCATTGAAGAAGAGGTGACTCCGTTGCTCGCTGCTCATGGCGACGACATTGCCCTCAACGCCAAACTCTTCCAGCGCATCAAGGCCGTCTACGACCAGCGCGACAACCTCGGCCTCAATCCCGAGCAGATGCGCCTGCTCGAGGAGACCTACAAGGGTTTTGTCCGCGGCGGCGCCAATGTCCCTGCCGACCAGCAGGAACGCTTCCGTCAGCTCAACGAACAGATTGCCTCGCTCACCATGCGCTTCGCACAGAACGTGTTGAAAGCCACCAACGCCTACAGCAAGGAACTGCCCGACGGTAGCAAGGTGACCCTCGATATGCCCACCTGGGAGCCTTTCATGCAGACCTGCGCCGACCGCAAGCTCCGCGAGGAGGTCTGGCACGCCTTCACCGACAGATGTAAGGAGGGTGAATTCGACAACACCAAGATTATCGACACCCTCGTCAACCTCCGCCTCGAGCGCGCCAACATCCTCGGCTTCCCCACCCATGCCGACTGGGTCCTCGACGACTGCCTCGCCAAGACGCCGGCTAATGTTTACAAATGCCTCCTCGACATCTGGAAACCCGCCCTCAAGGTGGCCAAGCAGGAACGCGACCTCTACCAGAAGATGCTCGAAAAAGACGAGCCCGGTGCCAAGCTGCAGCCGTGGGATTGGCGTTACTATAGCGAGAAACTCCGTAAGGAGAAATATGCTCTCGACGATGCCGAGGTGCGCCCCTATTTCAGCCTCGACAGCGTTCGCGCCGGTGCTTTCATGGTGGCCAACAAGCTCTATGGGCTGACCTTCACCGAGCGCACCGACCTGCCTACATACGACAAAGAGGCACGTTGCTTCGAAGTCAAGGATGGAGACCAGGTCATCGGCATCCTCTACATGGACTTCCATCCCCGCGCCTCGAAGCGCAGCGGCGCCTGGATGACCGAGTTCCGCGGCCAACACCGCACCCTCGAGGGTGAAAATGTCATTCCCATTATCCAAGTGGTCTGCAACTTCACCAAACCCACGGCCGATAAGCCCTCGCTACTCAACTTCGACGAGAGCGAGACCCTCTTCCACGAGTTTGGCCATGCCCTCCACGGCCTGCTTTCCAAGTGCACCTATCCTTCGCTGGCCGGTACCAACGTGCCACGCGACTTTGTCGAACTCCCTTCGCAGGTCATGGAAAACTGGTGCCGTCACCCCCAGGTGATGAAGATGTATGCCCATCATTATCAGACCGGTGAGGCTATTCCGGATGAGCTCATCAAGAAAATCGAGTCTGCTGCCACCTATGGACAGGGATTCATGACCACCGAGCTGCTCGCCGCCTCGCTGCTCGACATGGACTACTACTCCATCCGCGAGAAACAGGCCATCGACCCGCTGCAGTTCGAAGAACTGGCTATGAACAAGATTGGCCTTATCCCCGAGATTATCAGCCGCTATCGCTCGCCCTATTTCCAACATATCTTCACCACGGGCTATGATGCCGGCTACTACAGCTACACCTGGACCGCCATCCTCGACGCCGACGCCTTCGAGGCCTTTGCCGAGAGCGGTGACCTCTTCAACCCCGACCTGGCCGCCAAGTTCCGCCACCTCCTCGAGAGTGGCAACACGGTGGAGCCTATGGACCTCTATCGTGCTTTCCGTGGCAAGGACCCCAGCCCCAAAGCTCTTCTCAAACGAAAAGGAATGCTTTAATTTCTCATTATCATGGAAAACAATAGTTATCGTCGTCTCATGCGCAGCTCCACCGACCGCCGGATTGCAGGTGTTTGCGGAGGCATTGCCAACTACCTCAACATTGATCCTACGGTCGTCCGCATCATCTTCCTCCTTGCCCTCCTTTTCGGTGGATTTGGCTTCTGGGCCTACCTCATTGTTTGGATTGCCGCCCCGGAAGACAGCCGTAGTGAACGATAATTGAAAAAAAGCCCCGCCAGATGGCGGGGCTTTTTTTTTATAACCAGTAGTCTTTACCCAATCTGTGCCATAACGCCTTTGGCCAACTCGTTGGCGCGGGCCTCGGTGGCGGCTTCGCTGTAGATGCGGATGATGGGTTCGGTGTTGCTCTTGCGCAGGTGCACCCAGCCGTCGGCGAAGTCAATCTTCACACCGTCAATGGTCGTCACCTTCTCCACGCCGGCCATGCCGTTGTAGAGCTTGGCAACCTTGGCCAGCAGGGCGTCAACGTCCATGTCGGGCGTCAGGTCCTTGCGGTTCTTCGAAATGATATATTCGGGATAGGTCTTTCTTAATTCGCTCACCTTCATTCCTTTCTTGGCCAGAAGGGTGAGGAAGAGGGCCACACCCACCAGGGCGTCGCGGCCGTAGTGCAGCTCGGGATAGATGACACCTCCGTTGCCCTCGCCGCCGATGATGGCATTGGTCTGGCGCATAAGGGTGGTGACATTCACCTCGCCCACAGAGGCGGCGTTGTACTCGCAACCGGCATAGCGGCGCGTCACATCGCGCAAGGCTCTGGACGAGGAGAGGTTGCTCACGGTGTTGCCCGGAGTGTGTTGCAGCACATAGTCGGCCACGCTGACCAGCGTGTATTCTTCGCCGAACATCTCGCCGGTCTCGCACACCAGTGCCAGACGGTCGACATCAGGGTCGACCACGATGCCGAGGTCGCAATGGTTGTCGCGCACGCAGTCGGATATCTGTGTGAGATTCTGTGGGATAGGCTCCGGGTTGTGGGCAAAATGACCGGTGGGCTCGCAGTTGAGTTCTACCACCTCTTTCACACCCAGCTTGCGCAGCAGGCGTGGAATGGCCAGGCCACCGGTGGAGTTGACAGCGTCGACAGCCACCTTGAAACCAGCCTTCCGGATGGCCTCAGCGTCAACGAGTTTCAGTCCAAGTACGCGCTCGATATGACGATCAATCCAGTCTTCCTCGACGGTCACCTGACCCAGGTCGTCGACTTCGGCATAGTTGATTTCCTGACTCTCAGCAAGTCTCAACACCTCCTTGCCCTCGGCATCGGAGATGAATTCGCCTTTGGAATTCAGTAACTTGAGTGCGTTCCAGTGTTTGGGATTGTGGCTGGCAGTGATGATGATGCCACCATCGCAATGGCCGTCGATAACGGTCATCTCGGTGGTCGGGGTGGTGCTGAGGCCGGTCTCGAGGACGTCCACACCCATGCCCTGAAGTGTGCCGACGACAAGGCGGTCGACCATGGCGCCGCTCAGACGGGCGTCGCGCCCCACGGCCAAACGCAGCCGACGGCCGGAATGACTGTTTTTCAGGAAGGTGGCGAATGCGGAAGTGAATTTCACAACGTCAAGGGGGGTCAGGCCTTCGCCTGCCGGTCCGCCGATTGTGCCGCGGATGCCGGAAATGGATTTGATAAGGCTCATAGTACGCGCTTTTTATATTGTGTTCTTTTTTATTTAACTTAATTTTAACTTTAGCATAACGTCTTTTTGCCCCTTTTATTGCCTTCGAAATGTTAAAAAATCGGCCTGAAAACACCTAAAAACCGCCTCCGATAGACTAAGTGCTAACTACCTATCAATCACCTACCAACTCCCTACCAACTCCTACCACGGTAGGAGTTGGTAGGGAGTTGGTATGGATTTGGAATTAACATTTCCCTTCCCGTTATCCTAGCAGTACGTCCATAACCATCATCAGCACGAAGCCGAGGGCAAAGCCGATGGTGGAGAGGTTGGTGTGGTGTCCTTGGGCGGTCTCGGGGATGAGCTCTTCGACCACCACGTACATCATGGCGCCGGCGGCAAAAGCCAGCAGATAGGGTAGTGCTACTCCGAGCACTCCCGCCAGAAGAAGAATGGCAACAGAACCAACGGGTTCCACCACGCCACTCAAGGTGCCGATAAGGAACGACTTCATTCGCGAGTTGCCTTCGGCGTGCATGGGCATGGAGATGATGGCCCCTTCGGGAATGTTCTGCAGGGCGATGCCGATGGCGACCGCCAGTGCGGCGCTGAGGGTCAACCCTTGTGCCTCGCCTGCGAAGACCACACCCACAGCCATACCCTCGGGCAGATTGTGTATTGTCACTGCGAGTGCCAGCATCATGGTGCGCGAGAGACGTGATTTTGGCCCCTCGGCCTTTTGTGCGCCGACATGCAGGTGGGGCGTCAACTCGTCAATCAGCAGCAGGAAGGCTATTCCTGCCATGAATCCCATGGCGGCAGGCACTACGTTTTCACCGGCCATGTCTATCGACGGTATCAGCAGCGACCACACGCTTGCCGCCACCATTACACCGCTGGCGAATCCCAGCAATGTTTTTTGCAGCCGGTCTGGAATCTCCTTCTTCATGAAAAAGACAAATGCCGACCCCATCATGGTGCCCACCAGAGGCAACAGAATTCCTATAACCAAAGCGTTCATTTGCTGTTTCTTTTAGGGTTCTTTGGGAACCAGCCTTTTGCTACTCGTTCGCGTTGCTTGAAAAGTTCGAGGATTGACCAGAAGCTTGAGAAGGCCACCACGCCGAGAATGGTAGAGGGAATGGTGGCTTCCGTGAGCAGTGACCCTGCGATGCAAGCCACAGCCACCAGCAGGAACACCCACCAGCATCGTGTGCCGAAATGATATTCCGCCGTGATGACGATGGGGTGGAAAATGCCGATGCAGAGGAATGCCGACATCCCGATGATAATGCCTGTAAAGTTCACTTGTTGTTTGTGTTATATAATGTGTTCATGTGCATTTAACGATGCAAAGGTACATAAATTATATAATCTGCACAATCCCCATATGTAATGATTTGTTCAAATGGTTAGTTTGGCGCCTGCAATAAAGGTGCGGGGGAGGGAAGGACCGTAGATGTAGGCGGCGTCGCGTTCGGGGCCGCTGTCGAGGTCGCGTTGGTAACTGTCGAAGAGGTTTTGGATGCCGACGCTAAGTTCCAGTTGCGAGCTTTCGCCGAAGGGGATGCTGTAGGCAACCTTGAGCGAGAGGTCGAGGAAGGGGTCGGTGGTCACTTTTTGCACCTCGCTGCCGATGGCTGTTGAGACGTTGTGATAGACTAACATGGGACCTGTGAAGATGCCCGTGGCGATGAGTTGCAGGCGCTTCCAGGGGGTATAGATGCCGGTGAGGTAGGCGTAGAGGTCGGGGGTGCGCTCCATGCGTCGCTCATATTGTCCTTCGTCCCATTCTTTTCCCTGACCGGTATAGCGGCTGCGTTGCCAGGTGCCGCCAAGTTGGATGCGCATGGCCTCGATGGGAGAGAGGGTCATCTCGACATTGACACCCATCACTTCGGCACCGTCGGCATTGCGCCGCTCGTAGTGCAGGTATCCGCTTGTGGTGTCGTCGAAGAGCAGTTCGTTTACAAAGGCGTCACTGATGCGGGTATAGAAACCTTCCACCAGCAGGTCGGCCTCGAGGCTGCCGAGATGGAAGCACAGGTCGGCAGAGCCGGTGAAGGAGTGAGAACGCTCCATGCGCAGGTCGGGAGCGTTGGTGATTTTGTACAGTTCGCCATTTACGGCACCCACATGGAGGTCTTCGTCGTAGACCTGCGGGGCACGGAAGCCCGAAGCATATCCGGCGCGGAATGCGAGGTGGTCGGTAGGGGAGTAGCGCAGGTTGAGACGTGGGCTGACGACCGGGGCGTCAATCATTGTGTGCTTGTCTAAGCGGCCACCGACAAGGATACTCCAATAGAGGCTTTTCCATTCGTTCTGCAAGTAGGCACTCAGGATACCGATGTTTTGGCGCAGGGTGTCGGGACTGCCATAAGTGTGGTCTTGCAGGCGGTCGAGGGTGTGCTCAATGCCGGCGGTTAGTTCGGCAGGCATGAACCAGAGGGTGTCGAGATGGCGGCTATAGAGGGCGCCATAGTTGAGGGTGAGGTCTTGTGTGTAACCGTAGGCGGTGCCGAAAGGCTCGCTGTCGTCTCGTTCGCCGTAGTAACTTTGGCGGTCGACATGTTGCAACGAGGCGAACAATGAAGCATGGCGCAGACCGCTGGCAGGTAGCCAGTCCCACTTTAGATTGGCGCTATGGATGTCGTGTTCTCCGCCTTCGCTGATGTGAGCCATGGGCGACGGCAGGTCGAAGTGGTCGCCACCGCGGCGGAAGTCGTGGATGTTGTGGTATTCGAGGTTGAGTTTCGAGAATTCGGTGGCGCGCAGGTAGCCGCGGAATCCCACCATGCGAGCTTTGAGCAATCCTGTCTCCGAGTAGCCGTCGTCGTTGTGGTCGTAGGGGTCGCGGTGACGGTTGTGGCCGAAAACGGCAATGCCGGCACGGCGGTCGTCGGTGACCACCGAGGCGTTGAACGAGTTGCTGAAGTCCCAGCTTCGGCCGCCGATGAGGCTTGTGGTGTTGCCCACGCTGGCGGCGTTTGAGTGTGGCTCACGGGTGATGACGTTGATGACACCGGCGATGGCGTTGCTGCCGTAGAGCGCCGAGCCACCACCGCGCAGCACCTCCACACGGTCGATCAAGGCTGTGGGCAGTTGGTCGAGCAGGTAGACGCCTGCCAGTGCATTGTTCACAGGACGGCTGTCAATGAGTATTTGCGAGTATGCCTGTCCGAGACCGTTGATGCGCACCTCGTTGGCACCGCAGTTCTGACAGGTGTTCTCCACCCGAAGGCCGGTGCTGAAGTTGAGGGCTTGGCCGAGATTGACGGCATTCACGTTTTCCATCTGACCACCGTCGATAATGCCCACGGCGGTAGGAGCCTCACTGCGTGTGGTGGCATGTTGTGTGGCTGTCACCACCACCTGGCGCAGACGTACCGTGTCGTGATGGCTCTGCGCCGAAGCCACTAACGGCAATAAAAATATAATTGAGATTAGTATCTTTTTCATTTCTTTTACTGTTATATGACAAATACTATAGTCATTCAATCATTCTAATTTTTCAGAATGACTAAAAAAAAACAAGAGAGGGGAAAAGCTACACCGTCGGTGGGGCTCTCAATTGGGACACTCCATAGTGGAACTGCAGCACTCTGGTCGGTGCCGGCGTGGAGATTTGTTCCGTTACGGAGAGGATGGCGGCTGGCTGTCCCTGGTCTGATATAAGATAGTTCAGGCTGAGGAAGGTGCAAAACAGACAGTCGTGGTCGTGTTGATGAGCCGTTTTGATGTGCCCAACACATTGCAGACAGTCGTCAGGGGCATCAATAGTCTCGTGATGCACATGAATCGAAGACAGTGCTGCCATTGGCAAGTAGCTGGCCAACAGAACAAAAGGCGCAATATGTCGCAATATTCGGTTCATCTTTCGGATTGCAAAGATACTTTTTTTTTCAGAAGAAGAAAAAAACTATGGTTGGAATTTTTTTCAAATCCGGCGGCATCCATACTGGTAATTAGGGAAAGAGTATGAAAAAAAAATTTGTCAATTCGAAAAATGTTCGTATCTTTGCAGTCTGTTAATTTTATAACAAGTATTAATAAACATTTAAAAAACAAACAATTATGCCAGCAAGAATTAGACTTCAGCGTCATGGTAAAAAGAATCAGCCTTTCTACCACATCGTTGTTGCGGATGGTCGTGCACCTCGAGATGGAAAATTTATCGAGAAGCTTGGCACTTACAATCCGTTGACCAACCCCGCCACCATCGACCTCAACTTCGACCGTGCAGTCGAGTGGGTGAAGAATGGTGCCCAGCCCAGCGACACTGTCCGTCGCATCCTCAGCTATAAGGGTGTCCTGCTCCGTCGCCACCTCCAGATTGGTGTCGAGAAGGGTGCTATCAGCCAGGAAACTGCCGATGTGCGTTTCAACGAGTGGCTGCAGGCTAAAGAGGCCAAAATCAACAACAAGAAGAGCGACGTTGAGAACAACGCCCGCAACACCCGCAAGGCTCGTCTCGAGGCTGAAAAGAAAGCCAACGAGACTAAGGCTGCCGCTGTCGCCGCCAAGCGTCAGGCTGCTGCCGAGGCTGCCGCTGCCGCTAAGGCTGAGGCCGAGGCCGCTGCCGAAGGAGAGGCTACTGAGACCGAGGCTCCTGCCGAGGCTTAAATCCGTTGATTTTTTGAATTGTAGAGACGCAGCATGCTGCGTCTCTATATTATATAATAATGTATGACTATTGATCAATGTTTCTATTTGGGTCGTGTCACCAAGCCTTGGGGTGTGAAAGGACAGATGGTGTTGTTTCTCGATGTCGATTCACCTGAAGAATATGCGGAACTTGACTCCGCTTTCGTTGAGGTCAAAGGCAAGCTGGTTCCCTATTTCTTCCATATAGACCAACTCAACGGCAATAAGGCGATTGTGACTTTTGAGGAAATTGGCACTGAACAGGCTCAGGCACTTGTGGGCCATGAGCTTTACCTGCCGCTCGACCTTTTGCCCAAACTTGAGGGAAATAAGTTCTATTTCCATGAGGTGGTGGGATTCAATGTGATAGATGATGAAAAAGGTGATATTGGCACTCTCGAACAAGTCATCGAGTATCCCGCACAACCCATCTTTCAGGTGATGAAAAATGGTGTCGAAGTGCTCATTCCTGTCATCGATGAAGTGATAAAAAAAGTAGATCGCGAGCAAAAAAAACTTTACATATCTGCTCCTAAGGGGTTGATTGATTTGTATCTCGGGGATATAAACATATAGTGTTGAAATGTTTTTCGCGCCATGTGTGAAAAAATGTCTATTTTTGCCGTTGAAAAAATAACTATAGAACGATGGAAGCAAAGACTAAACACCAAGAGAAGAACCGCTACTCCCCCGAGGAATTGCAGGAATTTAAGTCGTTGATATTGGAGAAGATAGCCAAGGCTGAGAAAGATTTGGAGATGCTTCAGCAAGCTGTAGCTGGCAGCGAAAACGATGTGACGGACACCGCTCCCACCTTTAAGACTCTCGAAGAGGGCAGCAATGTGCTGTTGAAAGAGGAAAACCAGAAACTCGCCGCTCGTCAGCAGAAGTTTATCCGAGACCTTCGTGCCGCCCTCATTCGTATAGAAAATGGCACTTACGGTATTTGCCAGGCCACTGGAAAACTCATTCCCAAGGAGCGCTTGATGATTGTGCCCCACGCCACTATGACTGTCGAGGCCAAGGAGGCCAGTAAAAAACGTCGATAGGAGAGAGAACATTCACAACCCAACATATATAAACTTTGACAATCCCCGAGACTGCCACCGTATACCGTGGCGGTCTCTTTTTTTTGTAAAGTCAGTCAATGCGTGGAATGGCGTCGATGAGAGTTTGGGTGTAGTTGGTCTGTGGGTTGTGGAAAATCTCTTCGGGTGTACCATACTCGACGATTTTTCCTTTTTGCATCACCATGATTCGGTCGGAGAGGAACTTTACCACCGAAAGGTCGTGGGTGATAAAGAGATAGGTGTAATGGTATTGGCGCTTGAGGTCGTTGAGGAGGTTGAGCACCTGAGCCTGCACGCTGACGTCCAGCGCCGACACGCTCTCGTCGCACACCACCAGCTCCGGCTGCAGGATCAATGCCCGCGCTATGCATACACGCTGGCGCTGACCGCCGCTGAACTCGTGCGGGTAGCGGTTGTACCAGTCTGCTTGCAGCCCCACCTGTTCCATGAGCTCGAGGACTGCATCTTTCGGATTGCTTTGATTATTCAGAATCCCCCGATGAACTTTCAATGGTTCGGCTATCGCATCGCCGATGGTTATTCTTGGGTTGAGGCTTGAATAGGGGTCTTGGAATATTATTTGCAACTTTGGCCGCAGAGCACGCATCTCCTTACTGCTCATTTTGTCTAATGAAGTACCCCGGTAGCTGATATTACCGGCACTATGGTCTATCAAGCGCAGTAATGCTCGTCCGAGGGTACTCTTGCCGCAACCACTCTCGCCCACCAGGCCGAGGGTTTCTCCCTCCATGATATCGAACGAGATGCCATCCACGCCTTTGAGCGTCTGCAACGGTTTCCCGAAGATGCTCTTTTTCAGAGTGTATTCCACGGTTAAATCTTTGACGGTGATGAGAGGCTGAGCAACAGTGGGATTGTGCGCCCGAGAGGCTGGAGTCACAATCTCATGCTTACTCTCTTTTCCAGTCTCATTTAAAAACTCTTCTACCGTCGGTAACCGCTCAGGTCGGCTGTCCAATGGCGGGCGGCAGGCAAGGAGCCCTTTGGTGTAAGGCTCTTTAGGGTTGTGGAGAATGTCTTTTGCAAGTCCTTGTTCCACCACCTTGCCGCGATACATCACCATGATCCTGTCCGCTATCTGGCTGATCACCCCCAGGTCGTGGGTGATAAAGATGATGCTTGTGCCATATTTCTGCTGTAGCTGCTTCAACAGCTCCAGGATGGTCTTCTGCACCGTCACGTCGAGGGCCGTCGTCGGCTCGTCGGCCACGATGATGTCGGGGTGGTTGATGAGCGCCATGGCAATCATCACGCGTTGCTTCTGTCCGCCGCTGATCTCGTGTGGATAGCTGTCGAAAATCTTCTCGGGGCGGGGGAGGAGCACCTCTTTGAACAGTGCTATCACTTTCTCCCGCTCGTCTCCCGTCTCTCCGTGCGCCCGCATCATCTCCACCACCTGCTCTCCGCATTTCTGCACGGGGTTCAGACTCGTCATCGGCTCTTGGAAGATCATGCTGATGCGCTTGCCGCGCACCTCCCGCATCTGCTCCTCGTCGAGCGCGAGGAGCTCGGTGCCCTCCAGCAGGGCGCTGCCCGTGATGGACGCCTTTGTCGGCAGCAGCCCCATCAGCGCCAGCGTGCTGACACTCTTGCCGCTGCCGCTCTCGCCCACGATGCCCAGCGTCTCCCCGCGTCCCAGCGTGAAGCTCAGATCCTCCACCACCTTGCGTCCCTCGAAGGCAATCGAGAGCCCCGTTACTTCAAGTATATTATTCCTATTCACACAACCATAACGCAAGAAGCCACAAAAAATTTTGCAGTATGAATAATTCTTCGTAATTTTGCAGATTATTTATAAAAAGCATCTTGATGGCAGACAAGCTATATAAATATCTCGACTCCAATGGTGGAATAGCGATGTTGAACAACAAGACGCTTCAATTCACCAATGCCACTCAGTTGAACGACCCATTTGATTGTCATCCTGCTTTTGTCGATCTTTCTCCTGATGCATCAGGCTTGTATCATGGTATACCCGCCGATTTCTATTCCCAAATGGAATACCAGAAAGAACTGAACCGTAGAGACAAAACTTATATCTGCAGTCTTTCGAAAGTCTACGACTCCATTTTGATGTGGAGTTACTATTCTAAGCATTCGGGTGTCTGCATCGGATTGGATATGGAAAAAACGAGGTCGTATCTAAACCGCATGTCGGGTTTCTTTCTTGGTTGTCCCGAACTAGAAGTACAATACAGGGATGTGATTAATGAGCCAAGCTCAATGAAAGACCCCAACGACTTCCTTTGCTATCATTTTGCCACCAAAGCCAAAGAGTGGCAACACGAACAAGAGGTTCGGTTAATAGCTTACAAACCTTCGCCAATGCATATGTGGCTTTTACCCAATCAGAATGACAAAGATGGTCCAATTCCTGATAAAGAAGTCCGTGCCTTTCTCAACATCGGCGGCGAATGCTTTGAATCTGTCTATTTGGGTGTGAACATGAAGGAGAAAGATAAGGAAAAGACAATCAAGGTTGCCCGTAAGTGCAACCCCGATATCAAAATATACCAAATGACAATAAATCCTGAAGCCTTCCGGCTGAAAGAAGAACTGATATAACGATAAAATATGCCAAGAATAGCTAATCAGTCAAAACAGAAACCGTCAAAGAGTATGGAGGCGGCCTTGTGGGAGTCGGCCAACAAACTGCGTGGTGCCGTCGAACCGGCAGAATACAAGCACGTGGTGCTGAGCCTTATCTTCCTCAAGTATGCCGGCGACCGCTTCGAGCAGCGGCAGCAGGAACTCATAGCGCAGGGTTTGAAGGAGTATGTCGACCAGGTGGAGTTCTACACGGCCGAGAATGTCTTCTATCTTCCGCCCAAGTGTCGTTGGTCGTATATTATGGAGAACGCCAAGCAGCCCAACATCTTCCAAATTATCGATGACGCACTTGTCGATATCGAGAAGAAGAACAAGCAGCTGGAGGGTGCATTGCCCTACAACTACTATTCCAACCTAGGCTTGGACAAGACTAAGTTCGCCTCGTTGCTCGACGAAATCAACAAACTGGACACCGTCACCGATGCCGAGAACGACCTTATCGGCCGCGTGTATGAGTATTTCCTTGGCAAGTTCGCCATCGCCGAAGGCAAGGGCAAGGGCGAATACTATACGCCCAAATCGATAGTCAACCTCATCGCTGAGCTTATCGAGCCTTACGACGGCAAGATCTACGACCCCTGCTGCGGCTCGGGCGGTATGTTTGTGCAGTCGATGAAGTTCGTCAAAGCCCATCACGGCAATATGAAGAACGTGAGCGTCTATGGACAGGAGAACACCAACACCACCTTCAAGCTGGCGCGCATGAACCTCGCCATCCGGGGCATCTCGGCCGACATCCGTCAGGGCGACACCTTCCACAACGACCACCATCCCGACCTCAAGGCCGACTACATCATGGCCAATCCGCCCTTCAACCAGAAAGACTGGCGCGAGGCCAACCAGCTAACCTCCGACCCGCGCTGGAGCGGCTACGATGTGCCACCCACTTCCAACGCCAACTACGGCTGGATATTGAACATCCTGTCGAAACTCTCCACCCGAGGTGTGGCGGGCTTCCTGCTGGCCAACGGTGCGCTGAGTGCCGACGGCACGGAATTGGCCATACGCCGCAAACTCATCGAGAACGACAAGGTGGAGGCCATCATCATACTGCCGCGCAATATGTTCTACTCTACCGACATCAGCGTCACGCTTTGGATATTGAACAACAACAAGAAAGGCCGTGTGGAGACCAAGAACGGCGAAGAGGTGCACTACCGCGACCGCGAGGGCGAAGTGCTCTTCATCGACCTGCGGCAGAAAGGCGAGCCTTTCGAGAAGAAATACATCCAGTTCTCTCCGGAGCAGATACGCGACATTGCCGACACCTACCACAATTGGCAGCGTGCAGGCTACGAGCTGACTTACCACAACGAACCCGAATACTGCTACTCCGCCACACGCCAAGAAATAGAACAGAAAGGCTACAGCCTTGTCCCCAGCAAGTACATCGAGTTCTGCAACCGCGACGAGCAGATAGACTTCGAAGCCAAGATGCGAGAACTGCAAACCGACCTGCGCGACCTGCTGAAACAGGAGGAAGAAAGCACAAAAGACTTGAAAGACCTGTTTGAAAAATTAGGGTATAAACTATAAAATTCTTTCCAATTTTGAAAATATTGGAAAGAATTGGAAAACTTTTTGTATCTTTGCAGTCAGAAACAAATGGTAAATTATGATTGAATTAGCACCGAAATTAGCGCAGAAAGACCTTTCAAGACTGTTTCTAAATAACGGATACAGAAAGGATTCCGATGTCAATGTCTTGATTGACAAAGCCAATGAAGAGTATGAGTATTGGGACACTGTAAAGTACAAAAAACGTCCAGAAAACTGCTCTGCAGAGGAATTATGGAAGCGGATAAAGGTTTCTCGCATACTCATGACTGCATACACATGGGATAAATATGCAGTTTCTTTTGGTTTTACCAATAAGATGCAACGCCTTTGCCATGAGTTCGATATGAACTTCGGGCAAGGTTGGATGTACCATCCTGAAATCACGGAAGACAGCAAGAAACAATATTTGAAAAGCTCTTTGATGGAGGAGGCAATATACTCCAGTATGATGGAAGGTGCAGCCACTACCCGAAAAGTTGCGAAGGAGATGCTTCGCAAGAACAAACAGCCCAAGGATCGGTCTCAGCAGATGATCGTTAACAATTATAAGACCATCCAATTCATCTCCAGCCAAAAGGACACCCCCCTATCTGTCGAGTTGTTACTCCAAATTCATCGGCTAATGACCGATAAGACTTTGAAGAACGAAGACGACGCCGGCCGTTTCAGAACAGCAGAGGACGACGTTGTTGTATATAATGTCATGGCGGGAGAAACGGTACATACTCCCCCTGATGCAGACGAGATTCAGCAGTTTGCCAAAGACCTTTGCGACTACTTTAACGATAGCAACTCCACTCCTTATGTCCATCCCGTCATTCGTGGTATTGTTATCCATTTCATGATAGGCTTCTATCATCCTTTTGTTGATGGAAATGGACGTACTGCGCGCGCATTGTTTTATTGGTATATGTTGAAGCAAGGCTATTGGATGACCGAATACCTTTCCATTTCCCGTGTGATTGCCAAATCGAAAAATGCCTACGAGAAAGCATATCTCTATTGTGAAGCTGATGGATTGGATTTGGGTTATTTTATAA
Organism: uncultured Bacteroidota bacterium; assembly: GCA_902771735.1. GTDB lineage: Bacteria > Bacteroidota > Bacteroidia > Bacteroidales > P3 > Colimorpha. The sequence goes on along the minus strand of CACXXO010000001.1, from coordinate 180,681 downwards.
ACTACAATATGAAAGTATTGGAGCAAGCCTATCGTGAATTAAAGGAATATATACAACGGAAACAATCAGAAAAGAGAAATTCGCACCAATATATGCGGTTGGGATATATCAATGAGAGGCAGGCACAAGTGATACAACGGTATGTGGATGACGCCAATGAGATTCTTACGGTGAAAGACCTCCAAGAACGCTTCAGCATAAGTCCAACCACTGCAAAGCAGGATATTGTTAGCCTCGTGGAGCGTGGATTGCTGAAGGAAATCGCTCTAAACCAGGTAAAAAAAGGTTATATCAAGGGCATAAATTTTGATTCACTACTGGCAACTCTGAATTGATAATTCTTTCCAATTTTGAAAAGATTGGAAAGAATTGGAAAGAATAAAAGCAACAATATTGAAAAACGAAACACATAGATTAGGCGATTATATCCGCGAGGTGAATGTCCGCAACCGGGATTTGAAGGTGACGCGGTTATTGGGTGTTGGATTGGAAAAGAAATTCTTTCCGTCGATTGCTAATATTATCGGGACGGACCTTTCCAATTACAAGGTGATAAAGAAAGGACAATTTGGGTGCAAGTTTATGAGCGTGGGCCGTGATGGAATTTTGCCAGTATCAATTCTTGAAGATGATGAACCTGCCATTATCTCGTCAGCATACTATGCTTTTGAGGTGAATGACCCAAATGAATTGTTGCCGGAATATTTAATGATGTGGTTGAGTCGTCCAGAGTTTGACAGAGAGTTATGGTTCTATTCTGGTGGTGATGTGCGTGGAGGTGTGAACTATGAGGCATTTTGTGATATGCCTATATATTTTCCAAGCATTGAGCGGCAGCGGGAAATCGTGTCGGAATACGAGACGCTGACGCGCCGCATCCGCCTCAACAATCAGATGATTGAAAAACTCGAAGCCACCGCCCAAGCCATCTACCACAATACCTTCGTCTCCGGCATCGACAAACAAAACCTTCCCGACGGCTGGCACCTCGCCAAACTCGGAGAAGTTGCAACAATAAAGGGAGGGAAACGCCTTCCAAAAGGCGATGAATTGCAAACAGAAAGAACCGACCACCCCTATATCAAGGTGGCTGATATGTGCAACTCCAAATATGTGCTACTGACCTCGTCTTTTCAATATGTGAGTGATGCGGTACAGAAACAGATACGGCAATATATAGTTAATATGAACGACATAATATTGTCGATTGTCGGCACTATTGGCAGAGTGAACGTAATTGACGAGTCGTTAGACAATGCAAACCTGACGGAAAACTGCGTGAAGTTGATAGACCTTCGTGGCGTATCGTATCATTATCTCTATGCGTTCCTTTCGTCGAACGAGGGGCAGCAGGCGATAGAACAGAGTATGGTCGGGGGAGTACAGGCGAAGTTGCCCATTTACAATATTGAAAAATTGGAAGTGATTGTGCCTAACAAGTCAGTATTATCCAAATTCGATATGAATATTGGCATCGTAGATGGTGCCATAAAAAACATGCAACAAGAAAACACGAAGCTAACCGATTTACAATCTTTGCTTTTGGCAAAGATGGGGAATAATAAGATTAATTGAAATGACGCACAATCAGAAGTTAGATATGCTACTGTATAGCTTGCTATCGCGAGTCCCGCAAAGAAATGCTTCCGGGAATGATTTTTGTGTCCTAACATTTGATTTTCTATGCTCTGCATTGTTTAAGGATGAGGCTATGGCCCCGTGGGAAGTAAAGTTTTTGCAAGATAGATTGATTGGGGACAAATACGTCGAGATGATATCCGTGAACAATGTACAAATACCCAATATCACACAAAAGGGAATAAAGTTCATACAGGATGGCGGTTATCAAAAAGAGAGAGAAAGATTGGATTTGCAGGACGAAAATGTTCGCACCGCAATAGAAAGCAATAAAAGAAGTAAAAGTGCACTGGTAGTGTCTCTTATTTCGCTGGGATTATCGTTGATTGCAATTGTCGTTCAAATAATAATCAGATGATGTCGATAAGCATTCAACGATATACCAAGGATCGGATATTTGGACTTTGACGAGTATATTGTTGCGAGCGAACCGCATAAGCGGGAACGAGCAGAGGCCTGGAAGGTGGCTATCGGCTTGCAGGCGGTGGACGGGCTGCAGGTGTCGGAATCATAGTTTGGGTGCAAGACAAGTTCGGGACAAGTACAGGACAAGTGATAAAGAATCGTCGAAGGATCATCGAAGGATCGTAGAAGGGTTATAGAAGGATCATAGAAGGGACATAGAAGGAGTAACGAATAAATCGAATTGTGAAAAATGTGATTTTTTGATATTATTTTGGTAGAAAAATGTGATAATTTAAAGATAAGACAATGAAGGATGGATATTTAAATTTTGACGAGTATATACGCCAGGGGGAGCCGGCACAACGTGAAAGAGCGGAGGCTTGGAGCGTCGCCATCGGCTTGCAGGCCGTAGATAATCGTACGGTTTCGGACCATATGAGATAATTAATGACTTGGTCGCATACGAACAATAATAAACAGTTCACAATGACATACGATTATAACGATATGCAAATATTTGTCTCCAATTTGATGAAGAATAGGGAGACAGATGAAGTGGAATTCAAATCTGCCAAAGGCGGTTTCCCCAAAAGTTTCTGGGAAACATATTCTGCTTTTGCTAATACACACGGCGGTGTCATAGTACTTGGTGTGAAAGAGAAGGACGATACATACACGCTGAATCATTTGACAGATGAAGAAGTCGACAAATTGCAAAAAGACTTCTGGAGCAATGTACACAACAAGAACACTATTAATTCCTGTTTGGTGAAGAGCAGTGACGTGCAAGTGGCGGAGATTGAAGGCGCAAAGGTGATATTGTTCTACATACCCCAAGCCCAGCGAGAACAGAGACCTGTACATTGTACATTGGATGCATTCAACGGTACTTTCCGCCGCAACTACGAGGGAGACTACTTGTGTGGTCGTGTTGAAGTGAGTCGCATGTTTGCCGATGCCGATATTACGAGGCCTGCCGATGGCAGAATCTTGAAGAACTACACGTGGGACGATATCGACATGTCCTCTTTTGAGCAATACCGCCGTTTGTTCGCTACAGCAAGGCCCAGTCACCCTTGGCATACATTGAGCGACGAAGCTTTGATGCGGAAATTGGGTGGTTATCGGAAAGACAGAGAGACCGGGGAAGAGGGGTTCACACTAGCTGGATTGCTTATGTTTGGCAAATATGATTCTATCGTTGACCAGAGTTGCGCACCACATTTCTTCCCCGATTACAAGGAGATCCCAGATGATACTTCTATAACAAGATGGTTGGACCGCGTATGTCCGGATGGGACATGGGAGGCAAACCTATTCCAGTTCTATCGTAGAGTCTTGCCTAAGCTACAGCAGGTGATACCTACCCCGTTTCTACTGGAAGGCAATCAACGTCGGGACGAAACCCCTGCACACGAATCTATACGAGAGGCTTTTGCCAACTTATGTGTTCATGCCGATTATAGCGAAGAGTCTTCGTTATTGGTTAACAAATATGCTCATAGAATAGTCTTCTCCAATCCTGGCACAATGCTTATTTCAAGACAGCAATACTATCAAGGAGGTGAGAGCGTCTGTAGAAATAAGAGCCTACAACAGATGTTCATGATGATAGGATCGGCAGAAAAAGCAGGCAGCGGAGTGGACAAAATATTAAAAGGATGGGAAACGCTGAATTGGAAACGTCCATATCCTATAGAAAAAGCCCAACCCAACAAGGTGGAGCTAGTTATGCCCCTGGAATCCTTGCTTGACGAAAAGGTGCTTTTGGAGCTTAACCATGCTTTTGGAACGAGGCTTAAGAATAGGGAACAATCTGATATTATGGTACTTTCGTTGGCTTTGACGGAAAAGGTCATCAACAACGAACGGCTGCGTGACGTGTTGGCCATGCATCCTGCAGACATCACCCATCTGTTGCAAAAACTATGTAAGGATGAATTCTTGGATTCAACGGGACATGGTCGTGGTACTACTTATACGCTAAAGGGTGCAACCTCGGATGCTAAGGGTGCAACCTCGGGACCTAAGGGTGCAACCTCGGATATTAAGGGTGCAACCCTGGACGCCAAGGGTGCAACCTCGGATATTAAGGGTGCAACCTCGGACGCCAAGGGTGCAACCTCGAGTTCTAAGGGTGCAACCTCGAGTTCTAAGGGTGCAACCTCATTGTCGGCGAGAATGAGCAAAGATAAGCTACGTGGTGAGATAATAGCCTACTGCTCTGAATGGAGAACGGCGACAGAAATCGCTGAGTATTTGGGGAAAACGAAACCATATATTCGAAATAGGGTTCTTCCTCAAATGTCGGATGTATTACAGATGTTATTTCCAAAAGAGAATCATCCCGGTCAAAAATATAAAGTAAAAGAACAATAACTATGCCGTACTTCAACGAAAGCCAGTTAGAGATGTCGATTGTCACCCTGCTGCAGGAGCAGGGTTATGACTACATCAAGGGTGAGGACATCGTGCGCAACCTCGATGAGGTGGTGCTGCGCGACGACCTTGCGGCCTATCTGCACAGCCGCTACAAGAACGACGGCATCACGGAGCAGGAAGTGGAGGCAGCCATCCGCGTCATCACCCAGCGGACGGGCGGCTCGCTGTATGAAGAGAACCGCCACACTATGAACCTGCTAATGGACGGCTTCTCGCTGAAGCGCGAGGACGCAACCCGGCAGAACCTCTATATCCAACCCATCGCTTTCGAAGAGAGTCAGCAGAAACACAATATCTTCAAGATTGTCAATCAATACGACATCGTAGGGAACCAGCATCGCATACCGGATGCCATTATCTTCCTGAACGGCCTGCCTGTAGTGGTGTTTGAGTTCAAGAGCGCCATCAAGCAAAACACCACCATCGAAGACGCCTACAAGCAGCTGACCATCCGCTACCGCCGCGACATACCTGCGTTGTTCAAATACACCGCCTTCATCGTCATCTCCGACGGTGTGAACAACAAGTTCGGCACACTCTACACCCCCTACGAATTCTTCTACGCCTGGCGCAAAGTCAACGCCAAGGACAAGGCCGACAACGGCATCCCCTCGCTGAAGACTATGGTGGCAGGATTGTTTCGTAAGGACCGCCTTATCGATGTCGTCCACAACTTCATCTATTTCCCCGACACCTCGAAAGACGAGCGCAAGTTCATTTGCCGCTATCCGCAGTATTTCGCTGCCCGAGCCCTATACCAGAATATCCTCAACCACAGCAAGCTCAACCCCAGCGGTGACGGCAAGGGCGGCACCTACTTCGGTGCTACCGGCTGCGGCAAATCGCTGACGATGCTGTTTCTCGCGCGACTGCTGATGAAGAGCAAGGCCCTGTGCAGCCCTACCATCATCCTCATCACCGACCGCACCGACTTGGACGACCAGCTTTCGCGCCTGCTGCTGAACGCCAAGCAGTTTGTAGGCGACAGCGTGATAGAGCAGGTGGAGAGTCGCGAAGACCTGAAGAACAAGCTGCAGGGACGCACCAGCGGTGGCGTATTCCTCACCACCATACAGAAGTTCTCCAAGGACATCAACCTGCTCTCCAACCGCGCCAACATCATCTGCATCAGCGACGAGGCGCACCGTTCACAGACAGGCCTTGAGGAAAAGGTGGAGATTACCGACAAGGGTGTGCGCCGCTCGTATGGCTTTGCCAAATACCTGCGCGACTCGCTGCCCAACGCCACCTACGTGGGCTTCACCGGCACCCCCATCGACCCAACGCTCGAGGTCTTCGGCCCCATAGTGGATGAATACTCGATGATAGAGGCCGTGAACGACGGCATCACCAAGACCATCATGTATGAGGGACGCGCCTCGCACGTCTTCGCCGACAGCGAACTCATCAAGCAGATAGAAGCCTACTACGACAAATGTGCCGAAGAGGGCTCGACCGACTACCAGATTGAGGAAAGCAAGCGGGCGATGACACAGATGAGCGTACTGCTCAACAGTCCCGACCTCATCCATCGGCTGGCTGTCGATTTCATACAGCACTATGAACGTCGCGCAGAAGAGGGCAGCACCGTGAAAGGCAAGGCGATGATTGTCTGCGCCACCCGTGAGATAGGCTACGCCATCTACAAGGAGATTGTCGCCCAGCGTCCAGATTGGGCGGAGGTGAAAGTTTGTGGCGACGGGGAAGAACTCAGCAAAGAGGAGGCCGAGAAAATTAAGCCGATGGAGAAGGTCAAGATGGTCTTCATCCGTCAGAAAGACGACCCCGAAGAGCTGTACAACCTGCTCGGCACCGACGAAGACCGCAAGAAGCTCGACTTGCAATTCAAGGAAGAGAAGTCGAACTTCAAGATTGCCATCGTGGTGGACATGTGGATTACGGGCTTCGACGTGCCCTGTCTCGACACGATGTACTGTTACAAGCCGTTGCAGATGCACACCCTTATCCAGACCATCAGCCGCGTGAACCGCAACTATCCCGGCAAAGACAAAGGCTTGATTGTCGATTACCTAGGCATCAAGAAGAAGTTCAACCAAGCGATGAAGAGATATGCCAACGGCGGACAGAACGAGACGCCGGTGGAGACCATCGACAGTGCCGTCAAACTGTTTAAAGACGAGCTAGATGTGCTACGCCGGATGTTCCACGACATCGACTACACCAGGTTCTTTACCGGCACCCCATTGGAGCAACTGGACACCTTGCAACTGGCCGCAGAGCGCATACAGCAGACCGACGAACTGGAGAAACGCTTCATGAAGCACACCACCATCATGAAGTCGGCCTACAATATGTGCAACAACGACGAGCGTATAGAAAAATCAGAAGTCGATGACGTGCATTTCTTCACGGGAGTACGTTCGGTCATCTACAAGACCACCACGGGCGATTCGCCCGATGCCTCGCAGATGAACCGCCACGTGCTGAAGCTTGTCAACGAAGCGCTGATTTCTGAGGAGGTGGTGGCCATCAACACGATGCGGCTCGATAACAGCGAACAGATTGACCTGCTGGCCACACAGTATATGGAGAAGCTGAAGAAGTTGCCCTACAAGAACACGAAGGTGAAACTGATGGAGCAACTGCTGAAACGGGTCATCGACAGCGTGAAGAAGGTCAACAAGGTGAAAGCGGTGAGCTTCACAGAAAGACTGAACGGTATCATTGACAAATACAACGATCGCTCAGACGACATCGTGTTGGCCGACGAGATAGTGACGGAAGTCGCCAAACAACTGGCTGACCTCTTCGAGGAAATCAAGAAAGACAGCGTGTTGCCTGACGGCATTCCCAATATCGAGGTGAAAGCCTTTTATGACATACTGAAGTCGGTGGCAGAGCAATACGGCTTTGTCGACGAATACACAGAGGAACAATATATTGCCCTTGCAACGGATGTGAAAGAGGTGGTGGATGACAAGACCCAGTATATTGACTGGGACAAGAAAGCCGACATCAAGGCGCAGTTAAAGGTGCAGATCATCCTTACCCTCGCCAAACATAAATATCCACCGGCCACACGCGACGAAGTTTTCAAGGCCATCTTCGAGCAAGCCGAGAATTTTAAGAAGAATAGATTAGCCACATATTTACATGCAGTTATGCCTTACCAAATTGACGAAGAATACTCATTACCGTTGGCTGCAGAAGAGAATATGGAAAACTGATGAAACGCTGAAATGCATCGCCCCTCTCGCTAATTTGCAGCTCTTTGTGCCACTTGGAGAGAAGAATCTTTTGCAATCTTCCCAATAGCCTCCAAGCGTTGTTCCAATTTTTCCTCTAAAAAGCTTTCAGATTTATACCAGGCGAATCTACCACCAAAACCGTTGTGTTCAAAAATAATTTGTGCTCATTCAAAAATAATGTGTATATTTGCACTCCGATAACGATACAAATTTATATACAACAAATACATTACAACTATGACAAAATCAGAACAATTCATGGAAATGGAAGCCAAATATGGCGCCCATAACTATCATCCGCTGCCCGTCGTTCTCGCCAAGGGAGAGGGCGCTTTCGTGTGGGATTGCGAGGGAAAGAAGTATTTCGACTTCCTCTCGGCCTACAGCGCTGTCAACCAAGGCCACTGCCACCCGAAGATTGTCAAGGCCATGTGCGACCAGGCCCACCTGCTGACCCTCAGCAGCCGCGCTTTCTACAACGACTGCCTCGGCGAGTGGGAGAAATACGTCACCGAGTATTTCGGCTACGACAAAGTGCTGCCCATGAACACCGGTGCCGAAGCCGACGAAACCGGCCTGAAGCTGGCTCGCCGCTGGGGTGTGGTAAAGAAAGGTATCCCCAACGACAAGGTGAAAATCGTCTGCTGCGAGGGTAACTTCCACGGCCGCACCATCACCATCATCACCATGAGCAACGACCCCGAGTCCTACGCCAACTACGGCCCCATGACCCCCGGTTTCCTGCGCATCCCCTACAATGATCCCGACGCCCTTGAAAAATGCCTCGCCGAGCACGGCAAAGAGGTGGCAGGCTTCCTGCTGGAGCCCATCCAGGGTGAGGCCGGCGTGTATGTCCCCGACGAGGGTTATCTGAAGAAATGCTACGATATCTGCAAGAAATACAACGTCTTGTTCATGGCCGACGAGGTGCAGTGCGGTATTGCCCGTACGGGTAAGATGCTCGCCTGCGACCACGAGGGTGTGCGTCCCGACATCCTCATCCTTGGCAAGGCCCTGGGTGGCGGTGTGATGCCCGTCAGCGCTGTGTTGGCCGACGATGATATCATGCTGAATATCAAGCCCGGTGAGCATGGCTCCACCTTCGGCGGCAACCCCATCGCTGCCAAGGTTTCCATTGCCGCCCTGCAGGTAATCAAGGAGGAGCACCTCATGGAGAACGCCGACCGTCTCGGCAAGATCTTCCGCGAGGAGATGAGCAACTTCAAGAGCCCGATGATCGAGAAGGTGCGTGGTAAGGGCTTACTTAACGCCATCATTATCAAACCGCACAATGGCAAGGAGGCATGGGATGTTTGCCTGAAGATGCGCGACCTGGGCGTGTTGGCCAAACCCACCCATCAGCACATCATTCGCTTTGCTCCTCCGCTGTGCATCACCGAGGAACAACTGCGCGAGGCTATGGAGCTTATCAAGCAAGCTATCAAATCTTTCGAGTAATCAAACAAGCCATGATAAGGCCGTCTTCCGTGAAGGAGGACGGCTTTTTTTATTTCCGGAGATTGTAGGTGACGTCGGACGTATTTCCGCAGGCGTCGATAACGACAATGCGAAGCTTGTTGTTACCAGCCTTCAGGGCACCGTTGGCATCGATGGTTAGCGTGGCACTTTTGCCATCAAATTCGGCCAAGATCCATTTCCCATTGAGATAGCAGTTGTATGTCTCGATGCCGCTGAGGTTGTCGCTGATTTTTACTCGTAGAGTATTTGTTTTAAGGCGTTTGCCCTCACGGAAGTTTGCCGGATTGATGCGGGGGGATATATCGTCGACAGTGATGGCATATTGCCCCCAGTCGCGTACAGAGGCACTGTACCATTCGCCTTCACATGTGGTTTTGTAGGCCGTTGGACGTTTGCCATCAATGCGCACTATAACAGCCTTTTCTGTCGGTGAAGTGGCTTTGATGGAAAGGTCGTACCATTGATGGGGTGGCAGTTCAGAAGAACAAGGTTCCACGGTGCATATAGGAGAACGGTAGTCGTTGCTGGCAGAGGTGATGATGTGCATACGGTCGTTGTCATAGAGCGTCAATGCCGGGAAACGGATTTTGAGTTTCTCTCCATTGATTCTCAGCGGTCTGTCGTATTCAAAGTTGTAGGTGTTGCGCTCGTTGGGAGAAGTGGGGGGAAGAGGTGCGGCTCCAGTGGTGGTGACTTGGAAGATTCGTTCGGCGGAGTTGCCCTTGATGTCAGCGACGCGTATACGGATGTTGTGGGTTGACCCTTCTGTAAAATGCATGGTACCATTGTTTTGGCATATAGGAATCCATTCGCCTTGTGCTCCCGGGAGTAACCGTGTGAGGAGATAGGCCTCTCGGGTGCGTACATAGTGTGGATAGTCAATGAGGGCGTTGGAAATGCGACTGCTATCAAGAGGGAACGCTGCTGTTATATATTTGAAAAACAGCATACCGTCGACAAAAACTTCTATCCGGTCGACACCATTTCGGAGCGTCGAACCCTCGGCAGCGTCGGTGGCATAGATTCCGAGATGGAAAGGCCCGGCAACACTGATGTTGTCCTGGTCTCCGAGGTCAATGGGTTGATTTGTAGACGGGTATAGACGTATGCCTCGTATGACGGGTTTGAGGTTGTCGCAATAAGGCAGGCCGAAGAGGAGGGGGTTGATGGTGCGACCGTCGCGTCGAAGCTCGAAGTGCAGGTGAGGACCGCCACTGCTGCCGCTGTTGCCGCTGTGGGCTATCACTTGCCCTTTCTTCACGGGTAGCACGCCCTCGGGGATGTCGCGTACGATGGCATAGTTTTGTTCCTTATATTGCTCGCGGCGTACATAGCGACCCACCTCGCCTGCATAGTCGTTAAGATGCATGTATACAGAGGTATATCCGTTTGGATGTTTGACGTAGAGCATTTTCCCCCCGCCCCAGGGCGAAATGCGGACACCGCACACGTAGCCGTCGGCCACAGCGTAGACGGGCTTGCCCACTACGCCACCGGTACGGATGTCGAGGCCGGCGTGGAAATGGCCGGTGCGGAACTCGGCAAAAGTGGCGCTGAGGCCGATGTCACCGTCGAGCGGCAGCTGGAAATAGCCCTGTGGTAACTCTTGGCAGTTGAGGGTTGAGAAGCAAGAGTTTATTAATGCGCTGAAGCAGAGCAGCAGACGGAGGACTTTTGTCATTTGGCTTTCGAGTTAAAAAGTGCTATGCGGTTGATTATCGGGGCGGCAAGGGTGGAGTCGAACACAATCCGCAGGCGAGGGCTTATGACGGTGGGGATGCGCAGCAGGCGTTTGTACCCGATGGTTGTGCCCCTGGCGACGGTAACCCATCCCACCTGCCAGGCTCCATCCTTCAGGCAAGGTTGCCAGCAGTCGATATGGAAGGATGCCACGCGCTGCCCCAACGGAATGTATTCCTGCAACATGATGATATCAAATGCATTGGCATCTGGCATGCCGATGTGGAGGGTGTCGTTCGCGCCCGATGCGGCCCAGTATGTATGATAGGCTGTGTCCAGCACGTTGTCGGCTTGGTGTCCGCGCAGATGGTTGCCGTGGGCATGGCCCCCGTGGGTAACATCATTCGAGAAAATACGGTCGCGCTCGCGACGGAATTCCACCAGACGCAGGGAGTCTTCGGCGCAGATGCGGCCGTTGGTGTCCGGCGGCACGTTGAGAAGCAGTAACCCGTTGCGTCCCACGGAGTTGAAGTATATCTCCATCAATTCCTCCACCGACTTGGGATGCTCGTCGGGGTGCCAGAACCACCCCGGGCGTATGCTGACGTCCACCTCGGCCGGAACCCACTGGCTGCCACCTTGGTGGCCTGTCGTCAGTTCTTCCGGTGCAGGCTTGTTGTCACTCGGAGTGGCCCCTTCGGTGTTGAGGGTACCCCAGCAGGTCTCGCCGGCACGGCCCTCCTCGTTGCCCACCCAGCGGCAACCGGGGCCGATGTCGCTAAAGAGAATGGCGCTTGGATTCAACTCGTTCATTGTCTGCATGAAGAGTGGCCAGTTGTAGTGCTGCTTCTTGCCGTTGGGGCCTTCGCCGCAGGCTCCGTCGAACCATTGCTCGAAGAACGGCCCATAGGTGGTATGCACCTCGCGCAAGGTGTTGATGAACACATCGTTGTATGTATCGGAGCCATAGGCTGGATGGTTGCGGTCCCATGGAGAAATGTATACGCCTGCCTTCACCCTGCCACGACAGGCATCGGTAAATTCGCGCAATACATCGCCATTCCCCTCATTCCATGAGCTTTGCGCTATGGTATGACTGCTCTGTTGCGACGGCCATAGGCAAAAGCCGTCGTGATGCTTTGCAGTGAGTATGATGCCCTTCATGCCGGCAGCTTCGGCCACGTCGACCCATTGGTTGCAGTTCAGCTTGTGGGGGTTGAAGAGGTCTTCGGCTTCGGTGCCGTCGCCCCACTCAGCACCGCTGAAGGTGTTGGGACCGAAATGACAGAACATGTTGATTTCCATGCGTTGCCATGCCAATTGCTGCGCGGTGGGTACAGGACCGTAGGGTTCAATGTCGGACATAGTACAAGAAACTGTCAGCAAAGTGAGTCCGAGTGACAGTTTGGAAAGAGACGAAAGTTTCATAAAGGGTCTTGCTATCAGTTAGATACGGCGACCCCATCGGGCAAAGTCAGTATCCATGGGGACGTATTGGATAGCCGATGTATCTTTGATAAGCCATTTGGCTGGAACGCCCGAAACCAAGATACGGTGTTCCTTGATAAGAGAGAGCATTCGGCGCTGATGGTCGATGAATTTCTGCCGGTCGCGTTCGATGGTCTCCCACAAAGGCACATACTCGTTGGGGTCAAAGTCGGAATTGCATTCCAAAATCCAGTCGATAAATTCCTCGTTATTAATCGATTGGTTGAGCAAATCGGGATAGATGTCGTTGAACGAGCGACGGTATTTCTCTTTGATGCCAGCGCGCTGTTTGATGTTGTTCCAAATGCGGTCGTATGTACCTTCAAGAATGCGCCGATGGGCTTCCGACTCATCACGCAAAAGCTTCTCTTGGCGGTTGTATCGGATAGAAAGCACCCATGCCGCTATTCCCACCGGAATGAGGAACAGCATCAGCAAAAAAATGATAACTATAATCCAACCAATCATTTCGAGCGATTTCTACCTCTTTTCAGAAATGCAAAGATACAAATTAAAATCGTTTTTTTATAATTATTTGTTGTGTATAGCTCCTAAAAACCTTCTAAACATCATGGAATCAGATATTAGCATTGTTTATTTTTTTGTTTTACACAGGTAAGTATGACCATGTGGTGTGTTGATGTATGGTAGGCGTCAACATCGTTTGAACACCCTACCAACACCCTATCAACTCCTACCGTGGTAGGACTTGGTTAGGAGTTGGTAGGGTGTTGGTAGGTGGTTATCAGCAAGTTGGTGCCAAGTGCGTTTTTTGTCGTTTCAAAAGGGTTGAAAAAACGGAAAAAATGCGATTTCCGAGAGGTAAAATAAGGTGTGGGGGCGCATTGAAGTGAAAAAATATCTTGCTGATAACATGATGTTTGGAAATTATTTTTCGTAAAATATGTTCTATTTCAAAAATTATTTGTAATATTGCGTTTTGATTATAGGCCTATAATATGTTAAAAACACGAATGAAAAGGAGATTTAAAAAAGCAATTTTGGGAGCTATGTTGTTGCTTGGAACAGCAGCTGGTGCCCAGGATGTAGGCTTCTCCCAATTCTATGCTAATCCGCTCTATTTGAACCCTGCTTTTGCAGGTTCCGCCGTGGCTCCACGAATCTCATTGACTTATCGTGCGCAATGGCCTGGTTTGGTGAGCGCTTTCACTACGGTTTCCGCCTCCTACGACCAGTATTTCCCTGACCTTCATGGTGGTTTGGGCTTTATTGTGATGACTGATCGTGTTGGAGACCATGGGGCTCTGAGTACCAACTCCTTGGGTGCGATGTACTCTTTCCGTTTCCAGGTAAGTCGCGACATCTATGCCAGCATTGCTCTTCAAGCTTCGATTGTAAACACTCATTTGCGTTGGGATGAATACTTGCGTTTCCCCGATCAGATTGACCGTGAGATGGGATTCTCCTATGCTACGGGTGCCACTCCTCCTGACAAGTTGAGCAAGTGGACTCCCGATTTCAATGCAGGTCTTTTGGTGAGTGGGTCGAAATGGTATGCCGGCTTTGCCGCCGCGCATCTCACGCAGCCCAATGTGGCGTTCTACTCCACCGACCCTGTTCCGATGAAGTTTACGGTGCATGGTGGCGGTTTGATTAATGTGGCGGAAGAAGGCCGTCGCCAGTCGTCGCTCGGTTTGGGCACCCCCATTGTCTCGCCCAATATTGTTTATCAATATCAAGGTGGTTTCCACTATTTTAACTATGGTATCTATCTCGACTGGATGCCATTCTTGGTGGGCGTTTGGTTCCGACATGGCACCGAGAATACCGATGCATTCATTTTCCAGGCTGGCGTGCAGCAGGATTATTTCAAGGTGGGATACAGCTACGATGTGACGGTGTCGAAGTTGGCCAATAGTACAGCGGGTGCTCATGAAATCACTGTCGGAGTGCTGTTGCCGGTGCCGGAGCATAAGAAGAAGATTAAGGCCATTCGTTGCCCATCCTTCTAAAAAGACGAAAAATTGAAACTTTTTTGATATATATACGTTAATAAAGAAAATACAAACATTACTAAATATGAAAATGTTCAGATTCTCAAGCCTAATTCTGGCTACCGTGTTGGTTCTGGCCTCATGTGGAAACAAGGCCGGCAAGTCTGAAACCACCGGATGGAACTACAATGACCCCCAGTGGGGCGGTTATGATGTTTCCAACCGCACCAATCAGGTGGCTGCCCCGGGACTGGTATTTATCGAGGGCGGCTCGTTTGTGATGGGTCACGTCAACGAAGACACCCGTTACACATGGGACAATGTGGCTCATACCGTCACAGTCTCCTCTTTCTATATCGACGAGACAGAGGTGAGTAACAAGCAGTATGGCGAGTTCGTCTATTGGATGAAACGAGCCTATGGCGAGGAATATCCTGAGAAGGTTGCCTTCGTGATGCCTGACACCGCCGCTTGGCGCGACAAGCTGGCATGGCGCGAGAGTTTTGTCGATCTTTATTTCCAGAGTCCCTCTTATCACGACTACCCCGTGGTGGGAGTGAGTTGGGAGCAGGCACAAGCTTTCTGCACCTGGCGTACCGACCGCGTCAATGAGAAGCTTCTTGTCGACATGGGTATTCTTATGCTTGACCAGGAGAACTTGGGAACCAATGCCTTCCAGACCGACATCTATCTCGCTGGCCGCTATGAGGGTGAGACCAAGAAGGGAATTGAGAATCTTGACCCTACCGCAGGCGGCGAAGACCGTCAGGTGCGCAAGAGCGACGGAATCCTTTACCCCTACTATCGCCTGCCAACCGAGGCCGAGTGGGAGTTCGCTGCCCTGGGTATGATTGGCAACACCTATGACGAGCGTGTCACCGAGCACAAGACCTATCCTTGGGCCGGTCAGAGCCTGCGTTCAGCCAACAAGAAATATTATGGTCAGTTCTTGGCCAACTTCAAGCGCACCCGTGGCGATGCCATGGGCGTGGCTGGCAACCTCAACGACGGTTGGGACTACACTTGCCCTGTCAAGTGGTATTTCCCCAACGACTACGGTCTGTACAATATGGCTGGCAATGTCAGCGAGTGGTGCATGGATGTCTATCGTAAGACCGTCAATCCCGTCGGCGCCGATGATCTTGATCCTTTCCGTGGTAACATCTACAAGACTCCTGAATTGGATGAGGACAATGAGGTCCTTATCGGCGAGGATGGTATCATGCAGTACAAGAACGTTGATTATGAGATGAATCGCCGCAACTATCGTCAGGCCGACAATACCAACTATCTTGACGGCGACCGTTCTTCGGGTCTCGGCCAGACCGAGAAATGGATTGATGAGCCCGGTGCTGCCAGCGAAGACGACGAGTCGGGCGACGAAAGCGGTGAAGAGGAAGTTGGCGAGGAAGGCGAGGAAGGTGAAGTGGATGAGGACGTCCTCAGTGGCGAAGACAACTGGACCAACAAGATGTATCGCCGCGATGCCAAGAACAAGAAAGAGATTACCTCGATGGTAAACAACAAGGTCCGCGTTGTCAAGGGCGGTAGCTGGAAAGACCGTGCCTACTACCTGCAGGCAGCCACCCGTCGCTACTATGACCAGGACAAGTCCACCTCTTGGATTGGTTTCCGTTGCGCTATGGACCGTCTTGGCTCCCGTGTGGAATAAAAGAACATTATTTTTGGGAATAATTCTTCTGTGCGCCGTCGGTTCTGTCGGCGCACAGAAGCTTATTGAGTATTCGTCAGGCGTGGGGTCGCGTGACCCGCACGACGGTGATATCTGGATTCTGTATCGTGGAGTGACGGCCCGTCACGACGGAATGGTACTGCGGTCGGATTCGGCACACTACAACACCCGTGAAAACAGTTTCACAGCCTTCGGCGGTGTCACAATCAAGCTCACCGACACCACTTTTATCTATGGCGACCACCTTTTCTATGATGGCAACAGTCGAGTGGTCGATATATGGGACGATACCGTGGTGCTCATCGATGGCAGTACTCAGTTGTTGGCCAACCATCTTACTTATGAGCGCAACCGAGCCACAGCTTATTACACCCAGTGGGGGCATGGCTACAGCGGCGATCGCACACTTTTCAGCCATCAAGGTGAGTATAACTCCGACCGAGACGAGTTCTTCATTTACAATGAGGTGAGGCTCACCGACACTTCCATGTTGCTGCTCACCGACACCTTGTATTATAACACCAAAAACGAAACGGCTCATTTTGAGAGCCCTACATATATCTACACTGATTCGTCTGTGATATACAGTGAATTGGGAGACTACAACACCAAAACACGTTTTGCTATCTCGTATAAAAAATCGCGAGTGGATAATCAGGGACGAAAGATAGAAAGCGACACATTGTTTTACGACGATGTGGAACGCTATGGAAAGGCTCACGGACATGTCAGCATCTTCGATTCGGTGAACAATATCACATGTAATGGAAACTATGGAGAGACCAGTCAAACTCGCAATTTCTCGTTTGTCACAGGTCGGGCGTTAGTCATTTTTGTTGACAAGGGCGATTCGTTGTTCCTGCATGCCGACACCGTTTATGTCACCACCGACGACAGTAACCATTTGCAAACTGTTCGTGCCAACTACAAGGTGAAGGTTTTCCGCACTGATGCCCAGGCAATGTGTGATTCTGCTTTTTATAGTGCCACGGATTCTTTACTCTCGCTTTACCGCAATCCAGTGCTTTGGTATGAGCATTATCAATGTGTGGCTGACACCATTGTAGTGCAACACGATACTAATGGAGCGAAACAGGCGTGGCTGAAAAGCAGTTGCTTTGCAGTTCAACAGGTTGACCGAGAGAAGTTCAACCAACTCAAAGGCCGTCAGGGTGTGGTCTATTTTGCTAACGGAGAGCCTACCTATGCTGATGTGATGGGCAATGCGCAGATGGTTTTCTATATCACGGAGGGCGACAGCCTTTCCGGTTATTCTCTGGTAGGTGTCAATGTGGGGATGGGTTCTGATATCCGCATTTATTTTGACACTACCCGGGCTCCAGTGCGTGTGGTTACCTATGACAAACCGGATATGCAGACCTACCCAGTGTCGCTGTTGCCTGAAGAGTGGCGCCGGATGAAGGATTTCCGTTGGGAGGCAGCTCGACGTCCCCGCAGGCCTAAGGATGTCTTTGTGTGGTGACAATGGAAGGGTGACAAAATGTCAGTATGACTGCCAATGGCAGTCTTTTTGCTATATATATATCAGTTATAAAACAACAAACCGATTATGAGCAATAAAGAGAAATATAAAGAAAAAAAACAGGAAGAGGAAATCCTTGAGAACCAGGATGTCCATGAATCTCAGGAAGCAGATCCTTCCCAAGAGGAGACCGAAATAAATGAGACAGACAAAGTGCAGGAGATGGGCGAAAAACTGGCTGAACTCAATGACAAATACCTCCGCCTCTATTCGGAATATGAAAACTATCGCAAGCGCACTAATCAGGAGAAAGCCGACTTGCTGTTCAACGGCAGTCGCGAAATGATGAAAGCGATCCTGCCCGTCATTGATGATTTTGAACGCGCTTTGGCTGCTACTGAGGATGAGGGTGTGCAACTCATTTACAATAAGATGCTTAAAATCCTTGAGCAGAAAGGATTGAAGGCCATGGAGGTCAAAGGTGAGAAATTTGACGAAAACCTTCATGAAGCTATCACCCGTATCCCCGCCGCCGAGGAATCGCAGAAGGGCACTGTGGTCGACGTGGTTGAGAAGGGCTATTATTTGAATGACAAGGTGCTGCGCTACGCAAAAGTAGTGGTGGCATTCTAAGAGTAAGGAGATAAGAGTTATGGCAAAGAGAGATTACTATGAAGTATTGGGTGTCGGCAAGAATGCCACTCCCGACGAGTTGAAAAAAGCTTACCGCAAGTTGGCCTTGCAGTACCATCCCGACCGTAATCCCGGAGACAAGGAGGCCGAAGAAAAGTTCAAGGAGGCTGCTGAGGCTTACGATGTGCTGAGCAACCCCGACAAAAAAGCACGTTACGACCAGTTTGGCATGGCAGGCATGGACGGTGCCTATAGTCAGGGGGGGATGGATATGAATGACATCTTTTCTCAGTTTGGCAGCATTTTCGGTGACTTGTTCGGTGGAGGCGGTTTCCGTACCGGCTTCTCTGGATTCGGCGGTGGTGGCGGCGCTGCACGCCGTGTGCTCCGCGGCACGAATCTCCGCATCAAAGTTAAGCTTACTCTTGAGGAAATCGACCATGGTTGTGAGAAGAAAATCAAGGTCAGCAAATTTGTGCCATGCAAGACCTGCGGCGGCAGCGGCGCCAAGGACGGTAAGACCGACGTATGTCCCCATTGTCATGGTACAGGTGTGGTTACCGAGACCAAGCGAACCATTCTTGGCATGATGCAGACCCAGAGCGCTTGCCCGCAATGTGGCGGCGAAGGCCGTGTGGTCAAAGACAAATGTCACGACTGTCATGGCGACGGCATCGTCAAGAGCGATGAAATCATTACCATCAACATCCCGGCTGGTGTCCAGGACGGTATGCAATTGGCCATGCAGGGCCAAGGCAATGCGGCTCCCCGTGGAGGTATAGCAGGTGACCTCATCGTGCTGGTCGAGGAATTGGAACACGACACATTCGAACGTCAGGACGCCAACCTTTACTACAATGCATTCATCACCTATGCCGATGCCGCTTTAGGGGCTTCCGTCGAAATTCCGACCCTCAACGGCAAGGTGAAAATAAAGATTGACCCAGGCACCCCTTCCGGCCGTGTGGTGCGTCTGCGTGGCAAAGGTCTTCCTGTGGTCAATGGCTATGGCCGTGGCGACCTTCTTGTGTGTCTCAACGTCTGGGTGCCCAAGGAGCTTACTCGCGAGGAGAAGAAAATGCTCGAAGAACTGCAGAAACACGACAATTTCCAGCCTAATCCCACTAAGCAGGAGCGCGGTTTCTTCGATAAGATGAAGGAAATGTTCAATTAGTATCAGACAAGGTATGACGGAAGCGTTCCTGCATTACATCTGGCAACATCAGATGGTCGCCAAGGCTTTGGAAACTACTGATGGTCATCCTGTTGTTGTCTATCGTGTTGGCGATCTCAACCGTGATGCAGGCCCCGATTTCTTTAATTCACACCTTAGCATCGACGGCGTGGAATGGGTGGGCAACATAGAGGTGCACCTGCACTCTTCCGACTGGAATGCGCATCACCACTCCCTCGACAAATGCTACAACAATGTCATTCTCCATGTCGTATATGAGCATGACTGCGAGATTCACCTTGAGAATGGCAATATTCCCCCGACACTCGAACTCAAACGTTTCATCCATCCTGCTCTGGTGGCCAATTATGATTCTTTAATGCAACCTTTGTCGTCCGACGACATTCCTTGCAGCCAGCGGCTTCCGATGGTTTCTTCGTTTATAGTGGGCTCTTGTCTCGACCGCATGACGGTGGAACGTATCGAAGCCAAGTCACAAGTGGTTCGCCGTTTGTTCGATGAGAGCCGCGGCAACTGGGAGCAGACTTGCTATTGGCTCATGGCTCGCTATTTCGGAGGCAAGGTCAATGCCCTTCCGTTTGAACTCCTTGCCAAGGCCACCGATCAACGGCTTTTGGCCCGGTGGAAGGATAATCCACGCCGTATTGAGGCATTGCTTATGGGCCAGGCAGGCATGCTCGAAGGGTTCTTTGAGGACGACTATCCGCGTCAGCTACAGACCGATTACGCAGCTCTTCGCACCGGCGCCTCGCTTCAACCTGTTGCAAACTATCTTTGGCATTTCTTCCGCATTCGCCCGTCGGCTTTCCCCACGCTGCGAATTAGCCAGTTTGCCAACCTCGTGGCTGCGTCGAGCAACTTATTTTCCACACTCCTCGAAATGACCGATGCCGGACAGATGGAGAAACTTTTCGATTGCTGTGCCGCCGACTATTGGGACAATCACTATCGTTTCGACCAATCAACAGGGAAAAGTTGTCCCAAGCGTCTTGGACGTATGCAGGCCGACCTGTTGATAATCAACGCTTGGGTTCCATTGCTCTTTGTCTATGGCGAAATGCGCGGGCAGCAGCAATACAAGGAACAGGCTATCGGCCTTCTCCAACAGTTGCCTGCCGAGAATAACACCATTGTCCGTCAGTTTCAGGCCGCAGGTGTCAGCCCTGACAATGCCGCACAGTCGCAGGCACTCATTCAATTGAAAAACTGTTACTGCAACAGCCGACAGTGTCTTGCTTGCAGTATCGGTCACAACATTATAAAGCAGATTCCCCAAGATTGATTTCTCAATATGAAAGCATCAGAAATAGCTTCAGTTATCCGTTGCTCCGACACTCAATTGTGCCGTCCGGACGACGTTATACGCCATCTTCTCACCGACAGCCGTACTCTCACCGAGACCACTGGTACGCTTTTTTTCGCCATCCCCACCAAACGCAATAGCGGCATCCGATATGTCGATGGCCTCTACAAAGAAGGTGTTCGCAATTTTGTCGTCCCCATCGACAGTGTGTTGTCTTTGCCCGAGGCCAATGTGTGGCGTGTCAGCAATGTTCTCGAGGCTCTTCAACGTATTGCCGCCAACCATCGTGCCCAGTTTGGCATCCCTGTGGTGGGCGTCACTGGTAGCAATGGCAAGACAATTGTCAAGGATTGGATTCAGCAACTTCTTGCCCCCGATCACCGTATTGTGGTCAGCCCCCGCAGCTATAATTCACAAATCGGCGTTCCCTTGTCGGTATGGCAGCTTGGTGCCGAGCACGACATGGCAGTCTTTGAGGCTGGCATCTCCGAGGCTGGCGAGATGGATAAACTGCAGCGCATCATCAACCCCACCATCGGCATCTTTACCAATATCGGAGCCGCCCACGATGAGAACTTCCTCACCCGCCAACAGAAAGTGGCTGAGAAACTACAGCTCTTCACCCATTGCGACGTGCTCATCTATTCCACCGATCACAAGGAGATTCACTCTGTGCTGTCGAACATCGAGAGTTTCCACCATATCAATCTTTTCACTTGGGGCACATCCAAGGACAACACAGTGCGTCTGCTCTCCACCTCCGTCGCTGACCGTAACTCGTCCCTCGCCATTGGCTACAAGGACCAGGTCTTCACGGTCACCATACCCTTTGTCGACCGTGCCTCGCAGGAGAACGTCATGCATTGCATCGCTTTGATGCTCTACCTTGGCTATGCCACCGAGGCTATCGTGGCTCGTTGCGCCAAGCTTACCCCCGTCGAGATGCGTCTTGAGATGAATGAGGGAATCAATAACTGCTTGCTCATCAACGATTCCTATTCCCTCGACCTCAACTCGCTCTCCATCGCCCTCGACTTCCTTCAGCACGAGCACCAGCACTTCAACAAATCCCTTATCATCAGTGATTTTATGCAGACAGGGGTGCCCGACCATGAGCTCTACAGTCAAGTAGCGCAACTCATTGCCCATCGTGGCATCACGCGCCTCGTCGGTGTGGGACCAGACTTGTGCCATTGCAAGGAGTGTTTCGCAGGCCTCGATGCGGTCTTCTTCGACTCCACCGAGCGCCTCCTCCACGACTACGACTTCAACCTCTTCCAAAACGAGGCCATTCTCCTCAAGGGTGCTCGTATGTTCGGTTTCGAAAAGGTGGCCAAGCTCCTTCAGCGCAAATCTCACGAAACTATTATGGAAGTCAACCTCGACGCCATGATTCACAACCTCAACTACTACCGCTCGCGCATCCGCCCCACTACCAAACTCATGGCCATGGTCAAGGCTTCCTCCTATGGCGCCGGCAAGGCAGAAGTGGCCAGCGCATTGCAGTATAACCATGTCGACTATCTCACCGTGGCCTATGCCGACGAGGGCGTCGAGCTCCGCCGTAACGGCATTCGCCTGCCCATCATGGTTATGAATCCTGAAGAGGCTTCTTTTGACGACATCATCAAATATCACCTTGAGCCCGATATCTACTCCTTCCGCATCCTTGAACTCTTCTCGCAGCGTGTGCGCCTTTTCGGCGAGCGCATTGCCATCCATGTAGAGTTCGACACTGGCATGCATCGTCTGGGATTTTCCGGCACCGACATCGAGGCCCTTGCCACCCGCCTCAACGAGTTGACCGACACCCTTGAAGTGCGGTCCATCTTTTCCCACCTCGCCTGCAGTGAGGATTCCGCGATGGACGACTTCACGCGTTCCCAAATAGAAAAGTTTCGTGCATGGAGCGACAGCCTCGATAACTCCATTCGCCATTCCCACAAGATTCTTCACCACATCCTCAATTCATCGGGCATCACTCGTTTCCCCGAGGCTCAAATGGACATGGTGCGTCTCGGCATTGGCCTTTACGGCATCGCTCCCGAACCCGATGTGCAGGCCCAGCTGCAGCAGGTGTCACGTCTGGTCTCCCGCATCTCACAAATCAAGGACATCCCCGAAGGCGAGAGCGTGGGATACAACTGCAAGTGGGTGGCCCGACGTCCTTCCAAGATAGCCATCATCCCTATCGGCTATGCTGACGGCCTCAACCGCCATCTCGGCCATGAGCAGGGCCATGTCTCTATCTCTGGTCAGGAAGCCCCGATTATCGGCAGCATCTGTATGGATATGTGCTTTGTCGACATCACTGACATATGTTCACCGGGAGCCTCAGGATGTAGCGAAGGCGACCCCGTGGTCATTTTTGGCCTTGGCGACCTTCTGCAGCGCAACGCCGCTGCTTCGGGCACTATTCCCTACGAGATGCTCACTTCCGTCTCCCCCCGCGTCAAACGCGTATACTTTCAGGAATGATTTTGTTTAGTGACCATTAAGGCCGGTTCCGCTGATGCGGAACCGGCCTTCTTTTGTTTAAAAGGGTCAATTGCACAAACCCAAATGACAAGGAAATGATAGGGTGTTCGGGACTGTCATGGACGATTTGGGGTTTATATCGGTAGGTAGATTACCTTTTTTGTCTCGAAGAATTCTTCGTCGAACCATTCGCCGATGTCCCAGGTTTTCACCTTGTGGCGGAAGGGGAAGAGCTCGTTGGTGAGGTCGCCGCCCTTCAGATAGAGTATGCCGTTGCGCAGAGGATGGTATTGGGTCTTGGATATTTTGCCTTTAACCCATGGGACAAACTCTCCCAGCGTCGTGACGGCACGGGAGACAACGAAGTCGAACTCGCCGTCCAGCATCTCGGCGCGAATCTGTAGGGCTTTGGCGTTGGTGAGGCCGAGACGGTCGACAACGTCGGATACTACCTTGATTTTCTTTCCGATTGAGTCTATCAGGGTGAAACGTGCGTTGGGGAACATGATGGCCAGCGGCACGCCGGGAAATCCGCCCCCGGTGCCCACATCAAGTATCTCGCACATGGATTTGAACTGTATGGCTTTGGCGATGGCCAGTGAGTGGAGCACATGGTGTTCGTAAAAATGTTCCATGTCTTTGCGCGAGATGACGTTGATCTGCGCGTTCCACTCTTCGTACAAAGGCAACAGAGCGGCAAACTGCTCGCGTTGCCGCTCTGTCAATTCCGGGAAATATTTTAAAATAATATCCACGCGCTTTAACCTTTAACCATAAACCTTTACAAATAGGCTTTCAAGTGTTTGCTCTTGCTGCTGGTTTTCAGACGTTTGATGCCTTTTTCCTTGATTTGGCGCACACGTTCGCGCGTGAGGTTGAATTTCATGGCAATCTCGTCGAGGCTGAGGGGATGGGGGAGGCCTATGCCGAAGTACATCTTGATGACTTCGCGCTCGTATTCGGTCAGGGTGGAGAGGCTGCGCTCGATTTCCTGCGAGAGGCTTTCCTGCATCAGTTTGCTATCGGTCGGGGGGGTATCCTCGTTGGGCAGTACGTCGACGAAGTTGACGTCTTCGTCGCTTGCCAACGGGGCGTCGATGCTCACGTGGCGGCCGCTGATGCCCATGATGGCCTTGATTTTGTCCTCGGGGATGTCGAGCAATTCGGCCAATTCCTCCTCTGATGGCGGACGCTCCAACTGCTGTTCCAGTTTGGATATCTCTTTCTTCAGTTTGTTGAGTGCGCCGAGTTGGTTGGATGGCAGACGCACGATGCGCGAGTTCTCGGCGATGGCCTGCAGGATGCTCTGGCGAATCCACCACACGGCATAAGAGATGAACTTGAAACCGCGTGTCTCGTCGAAACGTTTGGCGGCTTTGATGAGGCCCACGTTACCCTCGTTGATAAGGTCGGGCAACGAAAGCCCTTGGTTCTGGTATTGTTTTGCCACCGACACCACAAAGCGCAGGTTGGCTTTGGTGAGGCGTTCGAGTGCGGCCTGGTCGCCCTGCTTGATGCGCTGTGCCAGCTGCACCTCCTGCTCGGGCGTCAGCAGCTCCTCGCTGCAGATGTCCTGCAAGTATTTGTCTAACGACTTGATGTCGCGGTTGGTTATCGAATGGGTAATCTTCAGTTGTCTCATACTTCACCGGTTATATTAACACCTTAATTTTTGTTCCTATAACGCAGAAAAATCGAAAATGTTACGTCGTATGGCATTTTTTTTTCTTAAAATTGCATTTTTAACATTTTAGAAACCAATGCGCAAAGCGTTTCGTGGAAAATTATTTTGTGAAAAGAGATTTTTCCTATCGAAAAAATGTGTATTTTTGCAATCGGAAAACGCTAAAAACAAATAACAATGAAAAGAATCTCTTTAATGATGCTGGTAGCCGTTGTTTTCGGCCTTGCTTCCACTTCCTGCCGCAAGGAGCCCCGCAACGTCTATCTCGAAAGTTCCGGCACACGTGTCTATGAGGTCACCGTGAAATACAACGATTGGATAAAGGACGACGACGGTGTCAACTATGTCTATTGCCCCGTCGATTGGGATATCCTCACCGACCACGTGGTCTACGACGGCAACGTCAATGTCTATCTCTATGAGGATAACCGCCAGAACCCGCTGCCCTATGTCTATCCGATCCCTGTGGAGATCGATGACACCACCACCGTCATTGTTGGCGAGAACCTGCGCTTCGACCTCGAGGTGGGTCGTGTGACCCTCATCATGCAGGACCTCGACGGCTTCAAACCACAGATCAGCCGTAACAACTGCCCCGACATGACCTTCCGCATTGTGGCCACCGCCCCCATTAACTATGTCATCGAGCAGTAAAGTAAAATAAGTACTAAAAAAGAGACGCCCTCAAGGCGTCTCTTTTTTTTATCTCTTCTCGTGGCGGTGGTAGGCCTGGAGGGTGTTCTGCAGGAGCGAAACGATGGTCAGCGGTCCCACTCCGCCGGGCACAGGTGTAACCCAGCTGCACTTCTTGTCGACCTCCGAGTGTTTCACGTCGCCAATGACTCGGTAGCCGTTCTTTTTCGAAGCGTCGGGCACCCGATGAATGCCGACGTCGACTACCACGGCCCCCTCTTTCACCATATCCTCGGTGACAAACTCAGGTTTGCCGATGGCCACCACCAGGATGTCGGCCTGGCGGGTAAGATCCTTGAGGTTTTGGGTTTTGCTGTGGCAAATGGTGACGGTGCAGTCAAATCCTTTGCGGCTCAGTAGGTTGGCGGCAGGGGTGCCCACGATGTTCGAGCGTCCGAGAACCACGCAGTGCTTGCCGGCGGTCTCTATGCCGTAGCGCTTGAGCAGCGTGCAGATGCCCATCGGGGTGGCGGGCACGAAGCAATCCTCGCCAAGGACCATGCGGCCGATGTTGATGGGGGTGAAGCCGTCGACGTCTTTGTCGGGCGAGATGGCATTGATGATGTTCTGCTCGTTGATGTGCTTGGGCAGCGGCAACTGGACGATAAAACCGTCGATGTCGGGGTCGTTGTTGAGGAATTCGATGGTCTCAAGAAGTTGTTTCTCAGTGGTCTTCTCGCTCATGCGGTAGACACTGGAGGTGAAACCCACCTCGTGGGAGGATTTCTCTTTGTTGGCGACGTAGGTCATGCTGGCCCCGTCCTCGCCCACGATTACTGCGGCCAAGTGTGGCGCGCGGTGGCCCTGTTGGGTCAGCGCACGAACCTCGTTGGCTATTTCGTCCTTGATTTGCAAGGCCATTGCCTTGCCGTCCAATAACTCTGTCATATATCGTTTGGTTTTTATCTTCTCTTTCTCATGGGCAGTTTGCCTCCGTTCTTCGACACCATCTTCATCATCTTGCGGGTGTCCTCGAACTGTTTCAGGAAGCGGTTGAGCTCCTGGATTGAGCGGCCGCTGCCGGCGGCGATGCGCTGCTTGCGGCTGCCGTTGAGGCACGACGGATTCTGGCGTTCGTAGGGCGTCATTGAGCCTATCATCGACTCGATGGGCACAAAGGCGTCGTCGCCAATCTCCACGTTCTTCGTCAGCTTGTCCATGCCGGGAATCATGCCGATGAGGTCCTTCATAGAGCCCATTTTTTTGATTTGGGCTATTTGTGACAGGAAGTCCTCGAAGTTGTATTCATTGTGGATGAGGCGTTTCTGAATCTTGCGTGCCTCCATCTCGTCGTATTGCTCTTGTGCGCGTTCCACCAGAGAGACCACGTCGCCCATGCCGAGGATACGGTTGGCCATGCGGTCGGGATGGAACACGTCGAGGGCGTCCATCTTCTCACCGATGCCGACGAACTTGATGGGCTTCTCCACCGTGTAGCGGATGGTGAGTGCGGCACCGCCGCGGGTGTCGCCGTCGAGTTTGGTGAGCACCACGCCGTCGAAGTCAATCCTGTCGTTGAAGGCTTTGGCTGTGTTGACGGCATCCTGGCCTGTCATCGAATCGACCACGAAGAGGGTCTCCTGCGGCTGCAGTTCGCGTTTGAGGGCGGCAATCTCGTCCATCATCTCCTCGTCGACAGCCAGACGACCGGCGGTATCGACGATAACCACTTGGTAGCCACGGCCCTTAGCTTCGTTGACAGCATGCTTGGCAATCTCCACGGGGTTCTTCGAACCTTCCTCGGTATAGACCGGCACCTGCACCTGCTCGCCCAGCGTTTGCAGCTGGCTGATGGCGGCGGGACGGTAGACGTCGCCGGCCACCAGCATCACGCTCTTGCCTTTCTTGGTCTTCAGGTAGTTGGCCAGTTTCGCGCTGAAGGTCGTCTTGCCCGAACCCTGCAGACCGGCGATGAGAACCACGGCAGGCTGTCCTTTGATGTTGATTTCCACAGCCTGCGAGCCCATGAGCTCGGTGAGTTTCTCGTGGACAATCTTCACCATCAACTGGCCAGGCTCGATGCTCTGGATGACGTTGCGTCCCATGGCCTCGGCCTTCACCTTGTCGGTAAACTCTTTGGCGATGGGATAGCTCACGTCGGCGTCCAACAACGCCTTGCGCACCTCCTTGACGGTCTCGGCAACGTTAATATCGGTAATCGACCCTTTCCCTCGAAGGGTATGTAACGCTTTCTCTATCTTGCTACTAAGGTTCTCGAACATAGTTTGCTCTGCATTGTTTTTCCGCTGCAAAGGTACGAAAAACGGCCGACATGGCAAAATTTATTTTTCCACATCCGTTCAACCCCGTTGACGGCTGTTTTTTTACTGGTCGAGCCGCGATTGGAAATCAGTAAGTTACAAGCGAAAAATCAGTGTTAATGCATTGAATTTGTGTGTTATACGTAAAAAGTAAACATGTAACTGACTGATTCTTAGTACCAACTCCGTATCAAGTCCGACTCAACTCCGACCCAAGTCCGACTGAAGTCCGACCGGGGTCGGAGATGATTCGGTGATGGATCGGAGATGGTACGGTAGAGATGCCAAGCGTTATGGATGGGTGGGGCTGGGACAAATTTTTTTGTTTTTTTGATGGAAAAATGTATCTTTGCATTGCAGAATATTATGCAGAAAAAATAGTATTTTATTGAATAAAAGCATTATGAGACGTATTTTCATTTCTTTGCTGTTGGTCATTCCGGTATTGACGGGGTGCAATGGCGGCGACAAGGGCAATAGCGGATGGAGCGACACGATTGTGGTCGAGGCCATGGTGGTTTCGGACGGGAACAATACGGGAGAACGTGAGTATGTGGGCGAAATAGGCTCGGAGGTGGAGGTGGACCTTGGGTTCGCCCTTGGTGGAAAGTTGACAAAGGTGACGGTGAAGAACGGCGACAGGGTGAGGAAGGGTCAGCTGTTGGCGGAGATCGACGCGACGACGGTGACGAGCCTGCACAATACAGCTATGGCGACATTGCGTCAGGCCGAGGATGCCTACGAGAGGATGAAGGGGGTGCATGCCGAAGGCGGCATCAGTGATGTGCGCTGGGTGCAGATGGAGACTGATCTGGAGAAGGCGCGCCAGGCCGAGGTGGCGGCGCGGAAGAGGGTGGAGGAGTCGACGTTGAGGGCTCCGATTGACGGCGTTGTGTCGTGCCGAAACCACCATGTGGGCGAAGAGATGAAACCTGTGGAAATTTTTGCAAGGGTGCTGGATATGAAGAGGATGCGTGTCCGTTTCTCAGTTCCGGAACACGAAGTGGGCATGTTGCCCGTGGGCTCGGAGGCGCGGATGACGATTCCTGCGCTCGACAATCGCGAGTTGACGCTCCGTATCAGCGACAAGAGTTTGGTGGCCAATCCGTTGGGACACACATACGGGGTTTATGCTACAGTTGTGGGTGGCGACATGGAGGGACTGTTGCCCGACATGGTGGCGAAGGTAAAGGTGGCGTTGAAGGCGAAGATGGGCATCGTGGTTCCGTCGGAGTGTGTGAGTGTGATGCCGGAGGGTACGGTGGTGTGGATTGTTAAGGATGGAAAGGCTTGCCATCGTACGGTCGAAGTGAGTGATTTTATGCATAACGGAGTGGTTGTGGATTCGGGTTTGGAGAGTGGCGACACGGTGGTTACCCTCGGGCAGCAGAAGCTGTACAACGGAGCCAAGGTGAGGGTGAAGTAACGGTAAAGGTTTAAAAAAGAGAATTTTCAGGATTATGGCGAGAAGGACGAATATGATAGAAGGGGCGATGCGTAGCTTCCCCATTCTGGCGCTGACGCTGGTGGCGGTGGTGCTGATAGGGATGTATGCGTTGCCGCATTTGAAGAAGAACGAGTTTCCCGATGTCACTATCAGGCAGGGAGTGGTGGCCGTGGTGTATCCCGGTGCGACGGCAGAGGAGATAGAGGAACAGGTGGCCTCGAAGGTGGAGGATTATCTTTTCACTTTTAACGAGGTGGACAAGACGAAGACCTACTCCTACAGTAAGAATGGAATGCTGTATGTGTTTGTGACGATGGTGCATGGCGACGGGGACACGAAAATTACATGGTCGCGCATCCGCGAGGGAATGACCCTCTTCCGCATCACGGACCTGCCTCAGGGAGTGGTGGCGACGGCGGTGATAGATGACTTTGGCAACTCGTCGTCGCTGCTTTTGGCGATGGAGAGTGAGGAACGGTCGCCACGCGAGTTGGAGGAGGCTTCGAAGAAACTTTCGGCACGCCTGCGCAGTATCCCCGAGTTGGGAAAAATCAACGTGGTGGGCGACCAGAAGGAGGAAATAGCGATCCACATGGATCCTGTGAAACTGACGCAATATGCCATCTCGCCCTCGATTGTGTCGGCTGAGTTGGCGGCACAGGGATTCCGCACCATCTCGGGCAAAGTGTCGAACGACGAAGGCAGCGCGATGGTGCATGTGTCGATCCCCTTCGGTAGCCTGCATAACCTGAACGACATGATTGTCTTCTCGGACCCGGTGACGGGGCAGACGCTGCGGTTGAGGGACGTGGCCACCATTGAGCCACGCTACAGCAAGCACTTGCCGTCGATTCGCTACAGCGACTCGACGACCGACCGCCATCGTTGCATCATGCTCTCGCTCGAGATGAGGAGCGGAAACAATGTGGTGGATTTTGGTGAGAAGGTGGAGGAGATTATCTCGGAGTTCGAACAGCAGTCGACGCCCGACATCCATATCCACCGCATCACGGATCAACCACGGGTGGTGGATGCGTCGGTGAAGTCGTTCCTCAAGGACCTTATCGAGGCCATTCTGGTGGTCATCCTGGTGATGCTGATGCTGTTCCCGCTGCGCACTGCTATCGTGAGTTCCACGTCGGTGCCCATCTGCATCGCCGCCACCATCGGAATCATGTATTTCATTGGTTTTGAGCTCAACACCGTTACCCTTGCCGCCCTCATAGTCGTGCTGGGTATGATAGTCGACGACTCGGTGGTGGTGATTGACGGATATATAGACATGTTGCGGGCAGGTCATTCGCGGTGGTACTCGGCCGCTGTCTCCACTTCGCGACTGGCCACCTCTATGCTTTTCGCCACGGCGTCCATCGCCTTGATGTTCTTCCCCACGCTGCCCATCTTCGAAGGCAGTTTCCTTGGAGATTTCATCAAACTTTTCCCATGGACAATCCTTATTGCACTGGCTTGTAGTTTTCTCTATTCCATCCTCGTCATTCCCTACATGTCGGCCAGCATGATCAAGTCGTCGAATGCCGACAAGAAGACGAAGTTCGAGAAAGTGCAGGAGGGTTTCTTCAACGGGCTGCAGAAAGGCTACCAGAAGTTACTGTCGCTCTGCTTCCGTCACCGGAAGATTACCCTTGCCATCGGCGCAGGCTCGGTGGTGGTAGGCGTGCTGTTGGCCCTCACCATCAATATCCAGATTCTACCCAAAGCCGAGCGCGACAGTTTCGCTATCGAGATGTATCTTGACGCCTCGGCCTCGGTGAAGGAGACCGAGATGGCCGCCGACTCGTTGGAGAAAATTCTGCTTGCCGACCCTCGAATCACCAGTGTCACCTCCTTTATCGGCATGTCGTCGCCACGATTCCACATCACCTATGCGCCCCAGCTGCCGTCGGACAACTATGCCCAGTTTGTGGTCAAGACCACCGACGACAATGCTACCAAGGCTGTCATCAGCGAGTTTGCCCAACGTTATGAACACTTCCTCCCCAATGCCCAGGTACGCTTCAAGCAGCTCGATTACCAAATGGCCGCTTCGCCCCTCGAAATCTATATCAAAGGCGATGATTACGATAAGTTGGTTGTGGTGCGTGATACGCTCTTCAATATCATGAAGAACAATCCCAATCTCTTCTTTGTCCGTTCCGACTTCGACGAAACTGAGGAAATGGTCGATGTCATCCTCAAGCCCGACATTGCCACGCCCCTTGGAATCACGCAGTCAACTCTTTCCATCTACCTCTCCGCTGCCCTTTCCGGCACACAGCTCTCCTCGCTTTGGCAAAAGGACTACAATATTCCCATCAAGGTATATAGCGACGGGGCGCAGAATCTCGAATACAGTTCCATCGGCGACCTGCTCATTCCCTGTGCCAATCCCGGCATGTGGGTGCCGCTGCGTCAGGTGGCCGACATTGTGCCGCGATTCCACCACAACAATATGCCCCACCGCAACGGGTTGCGCTGCATCACCGTTTCGGCCGACGCTATGCCCGGAGCCGGACAGGTGCGCGAGCAATTGGCCATTGGGCGCCAACTCGACGAGATGGACCTCCCCGAGGGTGTAACATGGGAATATGGAGGCGCTGTGGCTTTCTCCAACGAAATCCTGCCGGGACTTGTTATGGCTGTCATTGCGGCGCTTTTCGTCATGTTCATTGTCCTGATTATCCACTATGGGAAAATTGGAATCTCCGTTCTTTCCATCTCCATGGCTTTGCTGTGTCTTTTCGGCACAGCCTTCGGACTCTGGCTCTTCAATCTTGATTTCTCCATGACGGCCACGCTGGGTGTGATTTCTCTGGTGGGTATCATTGTCCGCAATGCCATCATCATGTATGACTATGTGGCCGAGTTGCGTGCCAAGGAACAGATGTCTATCACTGAAGCCGCCTACCATGCCGGCCTTCGCCGTATGCGACCCATTTTCCTCACCTCGGCCACAACGGCTCTCGGTGTTATCCCCATGATTACCGCCGGTACGCTGCTCTGGATGCCACTGGGTGTTGTCGTCTGTTTTGGCACCATCTTTACCCTTCCGCTGGTTGTCACCGTCCTTCCTGTGGCCTATAGTGTGGCATTCGAGAAGAAAAACACCAACTTCCGTCCTATCAAAATCGGTAAACGCTAAAATGAAAGCCATGAAACATAATATTATTCTGAAACTGGTTGTTTGCGTCAGCCTGCTTTCCGTTTTCCATATTCCGCTTTCCGCTCAAGTGTTGTCACTCGACAGCTGCCTTGCGCTGGCCCGTCGCAACAACGCCGACATCCGTGCCTCGCAACTTGCTGTGCAGAAAGCCCAGGCTGTCAAGGACCAGGTCTTTACCAAATATTTCCCTAGTGTGCAGTTTCACGGATTGGGCTATATCGCTGCAGAGCCGATGGTCAGTTTCGGTGTCGACGACATAAAATCCAACGACATGCGCGAATTGTTGGAAGCCATCTACGAGGCATTCTCTACCGAGTCTGATGTCAATAACCACCTCGAACTAATGGAGCATGGCGCCGGTGGCGCCCTTGTAGCGGCTCAACCCATCTATGCCGGCGGACGTATCATCAATGGCAACCGTCTCGCCAGCCTTGGTGTTGAGGCAGCAAACCTTCAGGCCGAGATGCAGGTTCGCGACATCCTCGAGCAAGTCGAGTCGTCATACTACCTTGTTGTGGGTCTCAAAGAGAAGGCAGCCACCGTCGATGCTGCGCTGGCACTCATCGACTCCCTTTCCCGCACCGTCAATGCCGCTTTGGCTAACGGTCTCGCCACCAGGGCCGATGCACTGCAAGTGGAACTCAAACGCAACGAAATCCAGGCCCAGCAGCAACAGCTCAATTCCGGCCTCCGCCTTTCGCGACGTCTGCTGTGCATCCAGCTGGGTATCGACTATTCCGACGGCATCGATTTCGGCGATGAAGAATTGAGGATACAGAATGATGATTTGACCGACGCATCACGGATTACCGAGTCCCGGCGTCCCGAACGCCAACTCCTCGATATCAACCTGAAGGTACAGGAATTGCAGAAGAAGCTTACTCTCGGTGAGGCTCTTCCACAACTGGCACTTGTGGGTATAGGCTATTATGGCAACACCATACGCAACTATGCCTCGGGCAACGCCGTGGCGCTCCTGTCGCTCTCCGTCCCCCTCACCGGCTGGTGGGAAACCTCGTATAAAATCCGCGAGCACAATCTTCGTATCGAGGAGGCACGTACCATGCAGGAAGATTATGGCAAGAAACTATCCCTCGAGGAAGAAAAAGCCTACTCCGACATGATCGATGCCGCCATGCTCATTCGCAGCGACTCGGCAGCCCTCGACCTCGCCCGCGAGAACTACCGTCTGGCAGGATTAAACTATAGCGCCGGTGCCATCACCCTCAACGACGTCCTTCAGGCTCAGACACTCCTTCTCCAGGCTCAGAATGCACTTACTGACAGACGTATAGCCTATCTTACCGCCCGTCGTCGACTGTTGGACCTTAGGGGTATGGAAGACTGATGGTGTGAAAATAAAAAAAAGGCCAGCGATTCAAAAATCGCTGGCCTTTTTTTGCGGTTGCTCATTCAATCTTTGACTTTTGTCCAGTAGACGCTCTCGCCGATGCCCATGATGGAACCTCTGATTTTCAAGCGTCCATCCTTCTCGAACTCTGCTGTCATCTTGGCTCTCATGCCGCGCTGCGGGTCGTAAATCTTGGTTCCGTCCCAGCGCTTTTTCTTGGCGTTGTACTCCAGTCCGCTGAAGAGGACGATTTGGTCGCAGGGTACATTGCGCAGTTTCTCATCCGGATTCTTGGTGTCGAGACGTTTCTTGCCGTTGGCATCGTTGGGATTCTCTATCCAGATAATTTGGCCGCGGTAGGTGCCGTTGGTCAGTTTCACAATCTTGGCCTTGAATTTCTCGCCACTCTGTGTGCTTTGATACACGCCGACAATATTGTCTGCCGAGTTGTTCAACGCGTTCTGTGCCGTGGCTCCCATAAACGTAATCATGGTGAATACCAGTGTTGTCAAAAACTTTTTCATTATTGTTTTATTTTTAGTTAACGCTGCAAAAATACATAAAATCCTACAATAAAATTCCCCCCGCCCAAAAATATTTTTCCCCAGCCCCGCCCAATTCACTTCCTTTTTACAACAGGTTATGGTCGGCCTGTTAGCGGTTTGATGCACGTATCAGATTCAACACACGCTGTGCCCAAGCCTCGTCGCCTGCGATTTGATAGCGGAAGTTTCCGTCGGGGTCGACGGTGAAACTGACCTTGTTGTTGATGAAGGTCATATGTCCGCGGGGCGAGAGGGCAATCAGGCTGTCGCCCTCAATCTCCTGCAGCGGGAGCATGGGGTCCCACATGCGCTGCCCGGTGTTGCAGTCGAACCGCATGTATATCTGTTTAATCGGATGTATGTCGGTCCAGCTGATATCGCTGATCACCTGTTCGGGAGTATATTCCACCATGTTGCCTGGCGCACTGGGCGAAATGATGACGTCGACGTCGTCGGGCCACATTTCCAACAGCGTGCTTGCCGCTTCGGGATGCATCATCATGTTGTATCCAGGGCTGACCTCCAGCTCACTGCCGGGCTCCAGCTTGGTGGCCATGAAATAGAGCCGCTTCACTTTGCGACGCACCAGTTCCACGCCCGACAGCGACGAATATTGGTCGGCGCCGGAAGTGAGGAGGTTGGCTATCGTCGAGGCGATGCCTGTGAGCATAATGGTGACGCTGCCGTCGGGGACGCTGGCCAGCAGGCGGCGGTAGAGGACATAGCCGTCGGGGAGCGACGAATAGTCGCTGTAGGTGCGGGCGAACAGCAGGTTGCCGTTGGTGTCGGTGGCCTGTGCGATGGGGGTGTAGTTGATATAACCGAAGCGCTCGTAGGTGCCGTTGCGTTCCAGCCCGATAGGCAGGGTGGGGAAGCCGTAGTAGTTGTTCATCAGGTCGGCGACGGCGGCGTTGGTGTCGCCCATGCGGTCCACCACCACGCCCAGCAGCTTGCAACGCCCTTGAGCGGCATAGCGGTATAGCAACTGCATGGCGAAAAGGTCGTCGGTCGAACTGGCTATGTCGGTGTCGAAGATAATCTGTGGCACAGCCGACTGTTGCGGCTCCGGCGTCGGTTCCTCCTTGCTGCAAGCAAATAGCAAAAATGCCGCAAACGCAAGGAGGATAAAGGTCTTCGTATGTTTCATGGTTAAAATGTTTCTGTTCATTTGATGTTGCAAAGATACAATTTTTTCACCGCATGGAAGATTATTTTTTGTGTGTATGAATAATTATGTGTATTTTTGCAGCGTGAAATATTAAAACAAAATGGATACAAGAACATATACACCACAGACAAATCAAGTGATTGTAACACTTGAGGATGGTGCAGCCCTGTCCGAAATCAGGAAGGCTTTGCTGTTGATACGTGGCGTTGCTTCGGTGCGTGTGGCTCGGAACGACAATACAGTCACGCCCGCATTGCGCACCAAGATAAGAAAAGCCCGTAAAGAGTCGGCCGATGGCGAGACCATCGTCTGCAGTACGCCGGAGGAGATGCAGCAATACTTCGACAGCCTATGATGTAAAATGTTTTGTACCTATATAGTCAAGGAAAAGAGATTATAATACCATGGCAGTAAAACCATATAAAACAGAGGAACAGCCAATGCCGACAGCATCTGAACCAGAGGCCGTATATGGGCGTACAGCTGTTGCGCACGAGGGTTATCCAATCGGCGGCAAACATGAACGCCTGTCGGTGGATGAGTATTTCGATGAATTGTGGTCCATGTACCTGACGAAACGTGAGAACCTACGGGCATGAGTGTCGCACAATAAACGATGGGTATATATCTTTCATATCGAGGATGACACAGTCGTGATTGATAGAATAAAAGCAGCAAAAATGATAAAAAGATAATGTGTATCTTTGCAGCGCGAAAATGATAAAATGAC
This sequence comes from uncultured Bacteroidota bacterium, assembly GCA_902771735.1. Taxonomy (GTDB): domain Bacteria; phylum Bacteroidota; class Bacteroidia; order Bacteroidales; family P3; genus Colimorpha. The sequence continues at coordinate 144,561 of CACXXO010000001.1, read as the reverse complement.
GATGACATAAAACGTAGAAATAGACAAAGACATATTGAGCTTGACGCTCTTGTTTCCTTTGAGTAAACGGTCTGGAAAATCATTTACATCTGTGTGGAAATAAGATTGCGGATAGTTCACGCGATGGCGTGGATTCTTTCCCCACTTATTTACACAAAGGTATTTCCAGACCACCTTCTCAAAGAATAAGTGACAATATATCGAAAGGATTTGCGCCTTTCTTTATGCCCCTTATTCAAACATCGGCTTCCGGCTCAATGGCTGGGAGCCGAAATTTTGTTTAATCATAATAAAACTGAAGAGGCAACAGGATAAAACGGCCAAATATGAAATGAGTGTAGCAACATGTCGATGGTGTGGTAAAAAATACGAAACGGAAAACGTGTCTGGCATTGGATGGGACAAGTTATATTACTGTTCAATGCGTTGCAAAACGCAATACGAAAAGAACAGAGGCCAATCAGCCTCAAAAGATGATACAGACGGAGTTATTGATGCCATTAAACTGATTGGAATCGGAATCTTAGTAGTTGTAATTCTTTTTTTAGGCTATGCTATTTGGTACGGAATTCGTTATGTGTGGAACTTAATTTTCTGAAAAACAAATCTTCAAACAACATATAAATCATAAAATATGGGATTATTCAACAAAAAGAAAACCGATGAGCAGAAACCTGCTGTTGCAGATATGCCATCTCTGTTCATGACCGATGACTCCGAGGGCGACCACGGAAAAGAGTCAATGCTTGATTACCAACTATCGTACTTGTTACGCGTAGCAAATACTTATGAAGATGGCAGTGAGTTGGCTAAACGTGTGTTAATGAAAATGATTGGGGAAACACCTGAGACTAATTCTTACGGATGGGTGGAGAATCTGAACCTAAAGAGCGTCAAGGTGTGGAAACAATGGCAGCGAATTGACTTGATAGCCGAGGTGGAGGCCGATTGTGGAAGCGGCATGAAGCACCATGTTATCGTCGTCGAAAACAAGGCATACACGGGCATACACGACGGCCAACTGGGCAGATATGCAGAAGCCACCGAAGACTATTACAAGGACCAGGATGTACAAATGCATTACTGGGTGATAACCTTCTTTGATAGTGATACGGAAAACTATAAGGCTATCGCAAACCAATGCAAAGAGGAAAAAGGCAACTGGAAATGCATCTCCTTTGAAGATTTAATTAATCTGACCGAGGAAGAACGAAAAAATGGAACCTGCAACCAAATAATAGACGAGTTTTGGATTAAGAACTGGTACTAACTCTATTGGAATACCAATTATTAATCAGTGGCAGTGAATGGCGTTTCCCGTCATTGTGAGATTTTTTATTTTGCCACCTCGGAAATAATGTGTACCTTTGCATCCGTATTCATCGAATGTTAAACCTCAATAGAAAGGAGCAACTATGCCATTAATCTACAACAAAGTGCAAAGGGTCAACCCGCGCGACCCGAAAAAGTGTGTAGAATAATAACTCATATAGAACCCACCAAGAAGGCATAAAGAAGGGAGCGTCAATTTTGACGCTCCCTTCACTGTTAGTTGTGATTGCAAAGCCTCTATACTTACCGCGGTATTCGAATCCGCGGAGCGGTCCCGGAGACCGCAGACACCGCGAGGGTGTCTTTCTCCGCTTCGCTATCGTAAAGAGCCACCGGCTCTTTACTTCACCTCTTCGTAGTCGACGTCAGTGACGTTGTCGTTGGGGTTGCTGCCCTGCTGGCCGGCACCTGCGTTGGGGTTACCGCCCATGTTGTTGGGGTCGAAGCCGGCGCCGGGGTTGGCACCGCCGGCCTGCTGCTGGGCTTTGTACATGTCCTCGCTGGCGGCCTGCCAGGCGGCGTTGATCTTGGCCATGGCGGCGTCAATCTGCTGGACGTTGCGGGCGCTGTGGGCGGCCTTCAGCTCGTTGAGGGCGCTCTCGATGGCGTTCTTCTTGTCGGCGGGAATCTTGTCGCCGTAGTCCTTGAGGTTCTTCTCGCTCTGGAAGATCATGCCGTCGGCATTGTTGATTTTCTCCACCTCTTCCTTGGCCTTCTTGTCGGCGTCGGCGTGGGCCTCGGCTTCGGCCTTCATGCGCTTGATCTCCTCTTCGCTCAGGCCGCTGCTGGCCTCGATGCGGATGTTCTGGCTCTTGCCGGTGGCCTTGTCGAGGGCGCTGACATTGAGGATGCCGTTGGCGTCGATGTCGAAGGTGACCTCAATCTGGGGCACTCCACGCGGTGCTGGCGGGATGCCGGCCAGGTGGAAGCGGCCGATGGTCTTGTTGTCGTTGGCCATGGGGCGCTCGCCCTGCAGCACGTGGATCTCCACCTCGGGCTGGTTGTCGGCAGCGGTGCTGAAGACCTGGCTCTTCTTGGTGGGGATGGTGGTGTTGGCGTCGATGAGCTTGGTCATCACACCGCCGAGGGTCTCGATACCGAGGCTCAGGGGGGTGACATCGAGCAGCAGCACGTCCTTCACCTCGCCGGTGAGCACACCGCCCTGGATGGCGGCGCCGATGGCGACCACCTCGTCGGGATTGACGCCCTTGCTGGGCACCTTACCGAAGAATTCTTCGACCTTCTTCTGCACAGCGGGGATACGGCTGGAGCCGCCCACGAGGATGACCTCGTTGATGTCGCTGTTGCTGAGGCCTGCATCGCGCATAGCCAGACGGCATGGTTCGATGGTGGCGCGGATAAGGTCGTCGCAGAGCTGCTCGAACTTGGCGCGGGTGAGCTTCATCACCAAGTGCTGCGGCACGCCGTCGGCCACGGTGATGTAAGGCAGGTTGATTTCGGTCTCCATCGAGCTGGAGAGTTCAATCTTGGCCTTCTCGGCAGCCTCTTTCAGACGCTGCATGGCCATGGGGTCCTTGCGGAGGTCGATGCCCTTGTCGCTCTGGAAGCTGTCGGCCATCCAGTTGATAATCTTGCGGTCGAAGTCGTCGCCGCCAAGGTGCGTGTTGCCGTTGGTGCTCTTCACCTCGAAGACGCCGTCGCCGAGGTTCAGGATGGAGATATCGAACGTGCCGCCGCCGAGGTCGAACACTGCCACGTTCATATCCTGTGCCTTCTTGTCGAGGCCGTAGGCCAGAGCGGCAGCCGTGGGCTCATTCACGATACGGCGCACCTTCAAGCCTGCAATCTCGCCGGCCTCCTTGGTGGCCTGACGCTGGCTGTCGTTGAAGTAGGCGGGGACGGTGATGACGGCCTCGGTGACTTCCTGACCCAGGTAGTCCTCGGCGGTCTTCTTCATCTTCTGCAGCACGATAGCGCTGATCTCCTGCGGGGTGTACTGGCGGCCGTTGATGTCGACGCAGGGGGTGTTGTTGTTGCCGCGCACCACCTTGTAGGGCACGGCCTCAATCTCCTTGGTCACCTGGTCGTAGGTCTCGCCCATGAAGCGCTTGATGCTGTAAACGGTGTTGTGGGGGTTGGTGATGGCCTGACGCTTGGCGGGGTCGCCCACCTTGCGGTCGCCATTCTCGAGGAAGCCCACCACCGACGGGGTGGTGCGGTTGCCCTCGCTGTTAGCGATAACTACTGGTTCGTTACCTTCCATGACGCTGACACAGCTGTTGGTTGTGCCGAGGTCGATTCCGATGATTTTTGCCATAATATTGTTCCTTTCTTTTTTGTTTGCTTGTTATTATTCTCCCGCTTTGCGTAATCTATAAATCTAATTGGATTTATGGATTTCCGCCGTCAGGCGGGATGTTTACACCCCTCATATAACAACATCCGTGCCAATATAGACATACTGACACGGATACTGACATTTTGGCAGTCGGGTGGCTGACTATTATATGACAAAGAGGATTTACTGCCGTAACATCACCGACCCATAGCCGTATCATCTCCTACTGTGGTAGGAGTTGATATGGAGTTGACACGGAGTTGATACGGTGTTGATATGGAGTTGGTACTAAGAATCAGGCAGTTAGGTGTTGTTTTATGTCTTATGTAACTGAGGGTCAGTTGTTTGATGTTGGTTTTTAACTGTTTTTAAGAAGATTGGCTGTGCTGTTCAGAATACATAATTGACACCGGCGTCGAACCAGAAGTCGTTGCCGAGGATGGGGTCGAAACTGCGGGCGAGCTCGAGGGTGATGATGAAGTTTTCGTTCCAGGCGAGCTTGAAGCCGAGGCCGGCAGCGGTGGCGAGTTGTTGTGCCTGACGGCGCAGTGAGTGGGAGTCGGAGTAACCGAGGGATTGGGCCTGGCGGTCGAGGCGATAGGGTTGGGTGATGAGTCCGCAGTCGAAGAAGGGGTTGACGGCGATGTAGAAGTATTGGTTGAGGAGGGAGAACTTGACCAGTTTGACGCGTAGCTCGACATTGGCCCAAGCGACGCCGTCGGCGACGATGCGGTTTTCGAAGAGGCCGCGCATGGTTTTTGCGCTGCCGAGGCCTTCGGTAAGCATGGTATGGGGAACGAGCATGGGAATGATTTGCTGCATATAGAAGGGCACGTCGCCGGCGAGGGTGCCGGTATAGGCAATGCGGTAGGCGAAGACGGGGTCGCCGGCGGCGATGAAACCGAGGGGGATGCGGTGGAACTGTGAGAAGTAGGCGCAGAGTTTCAGGTAGTTGTGGTTGCCTTGGGCGAGGCCGCCGTTGAGGAACACTTCGGCCAGCAGGCCGCGGTTGGGGGCCGCCTCGATGTCGCGCGTATCATATACTATGCCGGCACGGGCTTCGACGACGTTGCCTCCACGGGCCTCGTTGGGGGAGATGAGGCCGCGGTCGACATATTCGCGATAGAGTGCCGATGTGGGGTAGCCGTCGTATTTTGCCGAGTCGTAGTCGGTGATGTCATAGTGCGAGAAAGTCAGACCTCCGGCGATTTTCATGTTATCGGTCAGTTGGCGCTGAAAGTTGGCGAAGGTTTGGAGGAAGCGGCGGTCGAGGTAGTAGTGTTTGCGTGCGTCGAGGGAGTCGGCGTAGGGTTGTGCGGCGCCGTTGAAGCCGTAGAAGAAGGCCAAGGGGTCGAGCATGTAGAGAGCCGAGAGAGTGAGGCGCCAATTGGGGATGAGGTATTTGGAGTCGTAGGTTAGGTAGAATCGTGAACGGCCACCGGTGAAGTGAGAGCCCTCGAAGGTGAACTTGTGCAGCGGGTCGGGGTAGGTGGAGCCGTCGCCGTAGAAGAAGACACTGCCGAAGAGGCCGTATTGGAAGCCGAGGGTGTTGGAGATGGAAACGGTGGGGAATGCGCCGACGGACCAGCCTCGGACAATTTCGCGTTCGGTGGAGTCGGTGGTTTGTGCCGATGCGGAGAAAGGCAGTAGGGCGATGAATATCAGCAGGAGGTGTCTTTTTATTTCCATTTGGATTGGATTGGAGGGGTGGGCCTGAAGGCCTCAAAATCTGCAAAATTCTTTTTTGAAATCTATATATCGTTTTTTAACGGCGAATAATTCTAAATTTACGAATGCTACGCAGGTCAATTACGGGCTTATTATACGAATCTTCTATGTTTTTCAGGGTGCAAAGATACAAAGAAAAAATTAAATGAGATTTTTTTTTAGGTTTTTGTAATTTTTTGGCATGAAAAAACGTTATTATAGTGTAAAGATTTTAGAATAAAGATTGTTTGTATGAAGAAGATTCTTTTTGTATGTTTGGTGGGGGTGGCGTTGATGATGGGAGCCTGCGGCGAGAAAGAAAGCAGTGACAATGGAGGCGCGACAACGGCGACGCACGATATTGTCTACTATGTTGACGGCGAGAACCAGCAGTCGACCGGACTCAGCGACAGCCAATGGAACATACTGCTTGAAGGATTGCTTAATAAGGTTGAAGAAGGTGTGACGGTGACTTTCTACAATGAACGGGCCGCTGTCGCCTCACAGAGAAAGGAGGCAGTGAGCTTCAGCACTACCGACCGCGAGGAGATGAAAGCCTGGTGTACCAGAATGGAGGATGCCGGCATGACGGTGACCATCACCTACGACAGGGAAACGGGAGTGTGGAACGGAGTGGCCTATGCTATCGTCCATCATGCCAGCACAGCTTTCGACGAGGATGGAGCGTCGTTTGCGACCTTCTCGGTGGGCGACGGGACAACGGTGCGTTTTTCATGCGGCATATTGCAATACAAGGCATCGACCGGCAGCTGGCGCTTTGCCGAGCGGCAGTACGACTGTGTGGGGCACGCCAATGAATTTATCGGGCCGGGTTACGATGGCTGGGTGGACCTGCACAGTTGGGACTCGGCGGCCTATGGACAGGAGGGCTGGCGATTGCTGACGCACAGCGAAGCCACCTACCTGATGACACAACGCAGCGCTTCGACGCTGAACGGCGTGGCGAACGCCCGCTTTGCGCTGGCAGTGGTCAACAACTTGCATGGACTCATCCTCTTCCCCGATAGCTACACCCATCCGGAAGGTGTGGCGCTGCCGGTGGGTATAAATTATAACGGACAGACTCCGATATCGTTGCAGGAAAACGGCTGGTACAGCAATCTGTACACTATGGCTGACTGGCAGTTGATGGAAGAGGCCGGAGCCGTATTTCTCCCCACGGCCGGGCGCCGCAGCGGGACGACGGTTTATGACTTCAACGAGTACGGCCTTTTCTGGTTGGCCGACAGCCTCGGGAGCGACAAGGCCTATGTGCTTTCGGTGTGGGAACGCTATACCGGCACGGGCACTGCCGAACTGAGACAGATGGGAGGACCGGTGAGATTGGTAAAGAATTAAAAAAAACAAGAATCATGAAAAAGATTTTTCTATTAGGTTTGATAGGGTTGGTGGTTTTAGCGGGCAATGTGGCGAAAGGGCAGAACCCGGTGGTTTATTCGACGGGCTTCGAGGTGGGGGAGGATACAGCATGGACGCTGGTGGGAGGTCCCAACCGCTGGCACATAGGGTCGGCTGTGGCCGACAGCGGCAGTCGCTCGCTTTATATCAGTAACGATGGCGGAGCTACCAACGCCTATGCCAACACCAATGTCACCTGCGCCTGGGCTTACAAAGACTTGACACTGAGCGGAGGTATGTACCGCATGAGCTATCGCTGGCGCTGTATGGGGGAAAGTATCTATGACTACCTGCGCGTGGCGTTGGTACCCGACACCGTACAGCCCGACACGACAATGATCACCACATGGCAAACTGCTCGCGATTTTGCCGAAAACCTGCCCGAAGGGTGGGTCAGCCTGTCGCAGTTCGGTATGTACTATGTATTGAACGGCTCTGGCAACAATTTCTCGACCTATGAGACCACATTCGCTGTCGACAGCGGCAACTACCGCCTTGTCTGTTTCTGGGTGAACGACCCCAGTGTCGGAAACAACCCACCCGCAGCAGTGGACAACATCATGATGCAGAAGTTCGGATGTCGTCCCGTAGCCTCGGTCACAGCCGAGGTGGTGGGCTATGACTCTGTCCATGTCTACTGGACACCCCAGGGAGAGGAAACGCAGTGGCTCGTAACGCTCGACGGCCTTCCCATAGCCACCGTCACCGACACCACCTACGACTTCAGCGGCTTGTCCATGCTCACCAACTATACTGTCGGAATCCATGCCCTCTGCGCCGGTGGCGACACCACCGAGGCGGTCGGCACCACCTTCCACACAGGGGGATATACACTCGTGCCCTATGGCGAAGACTTTAACAACGTAGCCAACGGACAAATGCCGACAGGATGGATGGGCTTTGAAGAGAATCCAAGCTATTACTCGAATACCCTTCCCGAAGTACAACAGCACGAGCTGAACCTTTACAACACGCTGCGCTATCCCATTGTGGCAATGACACCGCTGCTGCAAGGACCTGCCGATCGCTGGCGTATCTCATTCGATATGTGGATGCAATCCGAACCCACCCATTCTGAGTTCAACACCTTCGGTCCCTTCGAGCTGCAACTTGTAGTCGACACCAACCACATGGACAGTGCGACAACCCTGCTCACGGTTGCCGGGGGCGTGAATCCCGGCTGGCACACCTATACCTTCGCCACCGACAGCCTGACCACCTACGGCGGGCCTGCCTGGCTGCTCTTCCGTTGGAGAGGAAACTACTGTCGCCTGAAGGTGGACAACCTCATTGTGCAGCCTCTGACTGATTCGTTGCCGCATGTGCTCGTCAGCGGCCCCGCTACGGTGCTGCCTGAAGATACTGCCACCTTCGCCGTGGTGCACGACGACTTCTACCTGGGTAGCCAGCCGCACGACACGGTGGTGTGGCAGTCGACGATGGTGCAATGCGGGTTGGCTACGATGACTGCTCTTGGTGACAGCATGCGCATTACCTATGTCACGGGCGGTATCGACACCCTTACAGCCTATGCTACTAATGCTTGGGGTACCGATACGGCGAGTTTTACGGTGGATGTTCCCATGTGTCCGCACGTTGCCATTCCCTACGAGGAGGACTTTGAAAACGGCATGAACTGCTGGAAGAGCATGAGCACCGACGGCTCGGGAGTGTCGATTTGGCGCCTCGACGATATGTTTGGAAGCTATGGCGGCAGCACGATGGTTTGTTCTTCATTTGCCAGCGGTTGGGAGCGCAACGCCTGGCTGGTGTCGCCTGCCATCGAGATTCCTGCCGGCGCCAACGAAGTCACCCTCTCGTTCATCCGAGGAATGGTCGAATCTTTGATTCCCACCAGCAATCCCGCCCCGACGCTCCAGGTGCTGGTTTCCACCACCGGCCGCCAGTCGACCCTCTGCTTCACCGACACCCTCCTCGACCTCACCGAAAACAACCGCAACGAGACAGAATTCTCGCGCACCGACCTCAGCCTCGACGCCTATGCCGGGCAGACCATCTGGATTGCCTTCTGCCATGTGTCGCACAGCGGCACGGGAATCATCTGGCTCGACGATATCAAGGTGCGCAACGACCTCCCGCCGATGGCAGAACTCTCAGTACCTGCCGGCTACGAGCGCACTGTGGCTGCACAGACGGGGGTGGAGCATCCCGTACATATGGGTGATGCTGTCATTGTCACTGCTGGCCTGCGATTCGGCAACAATACCGATGTCGACTACACTTGGCACAGTAACATGGTCGACGCCGGCTACGCCTCGATGATGACAGATAGTAACGTGCTCACCATCAACTATCTTGTCGAAGGTGTGGATACCATCTCCGTGGTGGCCGACAACCATTTCGGCATCGATACCGCCTTCGTCGCCGTTACTGTCATAGATTGCTACGCCATCGACGAATTCCCCTACAGCGAAAAATTCCATCCCGATAGCACAAGCCCCGGTTGCTGGCAGGTGTTCAATTCCGACACGGCCGACAATGTTTTTGTGTATATGTCTATTTCCTCTGTAAGTACTGAAAGTGAAACACTTGAATACAGTTCTCTCCAAGCCAATTCGACGCATCAAAGCGAATTGTCGGCCTTGTGGGTGGTGTCGCCGCAAATAACCATTCCAGACGACAGCCTGATGTATGCTTTAACGTGGTATTATGGTCCTGACGTCGTATATGTGTCGCCCATCGGCTGCGACGAGACGGTGTGTTTCACGGATAGCCTTTACAGCGACTCCATTACCGAAGGTGTCATCGTCAAACACCGCGCCATGCTCGTCGATTATGCCGGACAGACCATCCGTCTTGGATTCATGGCGCCCAAAGACAATGACCTTGCTCCATGGAACATCGCGCTCTTCGAGGTCAATATCTTTGCCACCGACAGTGTCAGCGTAGGCATCGTGCCATTCGAGGGTCGGCATGTGAATGTGTATTCCTGCAATGGTCGCATCTTTGTCGATGGCGCCGACAACATGGAGGTGCAGGTGTACGACATGATGGGACGCATGATTCAAGCCTTCAAGCAATCAAACAGTCAACCAATTTCCAAAGGGGTCTACCTTGTCAAGGTGGGCTCGCTACCGGCTCGCAAGGTGGTGGTGATGCAATAACCACCTTCCGACATACAATAAAAAAAGGACATGTGCGTTATCTTAAAAAAAATATTTCGCACATGTCCATTATTGAGCAACTCTATCAAGCCTATATGGCCTCGCATGACGCCACCACCGACTCGCGTGCCATTACGCCAGGCTGTATTTTCTTTGCCTTCAAGGGCGAGCATTTCGATGGCAATGCCTTCGCACCACAAGCGCTTGAGCAAGGGGCGGCGCTTTGCGTTATCAGCGATGTGCAATACAAGGTCGACGACCGTTGTATCGTTGTCCCCGACGTACTGAAGGCCTTGCAGGAGCTGGCCCGCGAGCATCGTAGTCATATTGAGCATCCTGTCATCGGCATCACAGGTACCAATGGCAAGACCACTACCAAGGAGTTGGTGCACGCCGTGCTGGCCAAACGTTACAAAACCTCGGCCACGCGTGGCAATTTCAACAATCATATGGGTGTGCCGTTGACGCTGTTGGCCATACCCGAGGGAACGGAGCTTGCTATCGTCGAGATGGGCGCCAACCATCCGGGTGAGATAGAATTCCTTTGTAGTATTGCCGATCCCGACTGTGGTCTCATTACCAACGTCGGCCGTGCGCACCTCGAAGGCTTCGGTTCGTTCGAGGGCGTGGTGCAGACCAAGACGGAGCTCTATCGTCATCTTGCCGGCAAGCACGGTCTTGTGTTCGTCAATGCCGACAACGAGCGCCTGATGCATGAGGCCGAGCGGCTGGCCACCATCCCTGGCCTGCGCTCGTTCATTCCCGCCTATGCTCCGGACAATCCAGCCTTCGTTCCCACCACTATCGAGAAAACTCCACTTTCGATGCTCACCTATGGCCGCTCACAGGAAGCCGATGTGCGCGGAACCCTCGTTACACACTCTCCAGGACACTCTGACCCCCAGTCACCTTACCTGCATTTCTATTTCGAAGTGGGTGACAATGTCTACAACGTCCACACGCACCTGTTGGGTGACTACAATTATGACAACTGTATGGCCGCCGTGGCTGTGGGACTGCATTTCGGTGTGGATCCTTGGGATATCAAGGAAGCTATTGAGGAATATGTGCCTTCCAACCAACGTTCAGAGTATAAGGAATCCTCTCGTGGCAACCATCTCTATCTTGACTGCTATAACGCCAATCCCTCTTCCATGGAGGCTGCCATCAGTTCGTTTAAGGCCATGGGAGGCTCTATGGCTATCATTGGCGGTATGCATGAATTGGGCCGTGACGAGCATCAGGAGCACCGGCGGCTGGTGGAGCAATTGGCCGAGTGCAACCTCGAGAAATGTTTGCTTATAGGCCCCGAGTTTGACAGTATCGTGCTCCCACCTTCGATGCAACGTTTCCCGGATACTGCTGCGGTGCGTATATGGTTGGAGTCTCATCCCGTCAGCGGTGCCACTATCCTCATCAAGGGGTCGAATACAAATCGATTGTGGACGTTGGAAGAGATTCTTTAACTGTAGAGACGTGGGCCAGCCCCGTCTCCAAGAAAGAAAAAAAAAGAGAGTCTCCGTTGAAACTCTCTTTTTTTTGATTGTCGGGGTGAAAAGACTCGAACTTTCGACCCCTTGCACCCCATGCAAGTGCGCTAGCCAACTGCGCCACACCCCGAACAATTTTAATTGAACGCGCCGCTCCGCGGAGCGAACAATCTCGGTGATTTCTCTTTCGAAATCGGGTGCAAAAGTACTACTTTTTTAGATACTGACCAAATTTTTTTTCAAATATTTTTCAATCACTTGTTTATCAATACCGTTAGACGCGATGTTCCTGTGGCGTTGCTGCATCCGTCACGACCGATGCAACCGTTGTTAATGTCGATTTTGACCGTTGGTGGAAGGAGAGGGTAGAGGTAATTTTCGAGCGACTGGATGCGCTCGTCGGTGAGCATAAGATTGAAATTTTTGTTATTGGTAAGATCGTTGATAAGTGTCATGCTGACTTTCATCGAGGGATTGTCGTTGAGGAATTGCACCAGAGGCGCGAGCAGTTCGATGCCTCGTTCGCTGAGTTCGACGTCGACATCGGGGCCGAATAGGTCCTCAAAGAAGATGCGTTGGCCAATCGGCAGGTGGTCGAGCTGCACGTCGCGACGGCATTCGGTGATGAGATACTCCTCTTCTCCTTTGGTGGTATTCACCGATTCGAAACTGACGAAGAAGTTGTCGAGTTGGAAGGCTATGTCGTAGTATTGGTTGCACATGAGATAGATGCGGTATTGGCCGTCTTGGTCGGTGACGGTGTTGCACACTGCTTCCTTGCCTTGTCGGGCGGTGATGGCCACGCCGGGGAGCGGGTGGTCGAATCGGTCGGTCACAGTGCCCCAAAGGAGCACTCCGTCGAGTGCGCCGGAGAAGGAGAAGAGTTGCGAGTCGGTGTCTGTGGCAACGCGTCGTGAAACCCAGTAGCCGCATCCTTCTGCAGTGTCGATGGCGATGTCGAAATCATCGGCATAGTCGGAATTCAGTGGCGACGGCAACCGTTGTACGCGGCAGCGCCCTATTTGAATCATGCCCACGGTGTCGCCCACTACGTGGTCAGAAATGAGGCGTGTGGAATAGAGGCTCAATCTGCCGTTGTCTTCGGGGTGGCCGTTGGAGGAGAACAGAAGGCAGTCGTGATAGACGGTGGGGGCCACTTCGTCGGAGTGGGTGTTGATACGGCGACCAAGGTTCTCGGGCTTTGACCAGCGCTTGCCGTCGAACAAGGCGTACCACAGGTCGTAGCCGCCTTCACTGTATCGTTCATGGTTCGACGAGAAGATAATCATCTTGCCGTCGTCGGTAAAGGTGGGATGCTCCACGGTCATGCCTTTGTTGAACAGGCCTCCGCCCATACGGATTTGTTTCACTTTGGGACTTTTACTGCCGAAATCGGCGCAGCGGTAAAGGAATGAGCGCCCTTTTTTGTCGCGTGCGGTGAAATAGATGTCGCCCGAGGGGTGCTGTACCACATATTCTATGTTCTCCTGGAGCTTCACGTAGTCGGTGTCGGCCCAGAAGCCCAGCAGCTGCTCGCCACTGCGCTGTGCTTTTAGCATCACACCCGAGGCGAGACAGTAGAGTTCGCCGTCGATGAAGGTGACATTCTTCACGTTGCCAGGCAGGATGGCCATGTGTTGTTGGTTGGCCACAAAGGCCGACCCTTGGGCCGAGGCGGGATTGACAACGGATAATTGAAAATTGAATATTATGCTGATGCACAGCAATTGTAAAACATGCTTCCTCATTTTTTCTCTCCTTTTTTTCGTTGAGTGGTACGGCCTTTGGGACGTACTTCATCGACCAATGCAAGTGGCATGGCTTCGCTCATCTCATTGATGTAGTGGAATTTCAGCCCGTCCAGATAGCGGGGCTCTATTTCCTCTACGTCGCGGCGGTTGTCCTCGCACAGCAACAGGTCGGTGATGCCGGCGCGTTTGGCGGCCAAAATCTTCTCTTTCACGCCGCCGATGGGGGTTACTTTGCCGCGTAGCGTAATTTCGCCAGTCATGGCTATTTCGGGGCGTACTTTCCTATGTGTCAGAGCAGAGACCATGGCCACGAACATCGTGATGCCCGCTGACGGGCCGTCCTTGGGCACAGCACCTTCCGGGACGTGGATGTGAATGTTGCTTTTTTCTATTTGTTCGGGTTTGATACCGAAGTGTTCACTGTTGGTTTTGATGTATTCGAAAGCCAGTGTGGCCGACTCTTTCATCACGTCGCCCAGGTTGCCGGTCATTGTCAGTGTGCCTTTACCTTTGCTGAGCGAGGCTTCGATGAAGAGAATTTCGCCGCCCACGGGGGTCCATGCCAGGCCTGTCACCACGCCTTCGCGGGGTGCTGGCAGTCGGCGGTCGCTGTTGTGGATGGGCAGCCCGAGCACTTTCTTGACCTCTTCGGCGGTAACGGTGCATTTGCATGCTTTGCCGCTCTCGAGCATCACCACTCGGTGGCGCACCACCTTCGACAGTTGTTTCTCCAATTGGCGTACGCCGGCTTCGCGGGTGTAGTCGTTGACCACCAGAGTCAGTATCTCGGACGGGAATTTCATTGTCCGGCGGTCGACCACGGCGTCTTTCATGATGCGCGGCAGCAGGTGCCGTTTGGCAATCTCGAGTTTCTCCTCGAGGACATAGCCGCTGAAGTCGATGACCTCCATGCGGTCGAGCAGTGCGGGTTGGATGGAGGCGGCGTTGTTGGCGGTGGCAATGAAGAGCACCTTCGAAAGGTCGTAGTCGAGGTTGATGAAGTTGTCGTGGAAGTGGCAGTTCTGTTCTGGGTCGAGAACCTCGAGCAGTGCTGATGAGGGATCGCCGTGTACGGAGCCATTCTGTACCTTGTCAATCTCGTCGAGCACAAAGACAGGGTTGGCCACGCCGGCCTTGACTATTTCTTGCATGATGCGGCCCGGCATGGCGCCGACATAGGTGCGGCGGTGGCCACGAATCTCGGCCTCGTCGTGCAGGCCTCCCAAGGCCACGCGCCGATAGGGGCGGCCCAGGGCTTCTGCCACCGAGCGGCAGACGCTTGTTTTGCCCGTGCCGGGAGGTCCCACCAGGCAGAGCACTTGGGCTTTGGCGGTGACGCCTTTCTCCACCTGCCGTTTTCTCACTGCCAGGTATTCCACTATGCGGTCTTTCACTTTCTCGATGCCGAAATGGTCTTTGTCCATCACCTCGCGGGCATGCTTGATGTCATAGTTTTCCTTGTCGGCCTCGGTGGTTGTCCAGGGTATTTCCAGCAAGGTTTCGAGATAGGACAGTTGCACGGTGTAGTCGCTCGACATGGGCTGGATGCGTGAGAGTTTGGCCAGTTCGCGGTCGAACACCTTGGCTACATTCTCGGGCCACTGTTTGTCGGCGGCCTTCTTGCGCAACTCTTCCACGTCGCCCGAGTTGTCGCCCCAGAAGGAGCTTTTGCCCGGGCCACCCAGTTCTTCCTGGATGACACTCATCTGCTGGCGCAGGTAGTACTCGCGTTGCTGTTTTTCAAGCTCGTCTTTGGTTTTGTTGTCAATCTCGCGGCGCAGTTCGTCGAGCCCCTTCAGGGTGCTCAGCTGCTCCAGCATTTTGTCGACGCGGGTGCGATAGCTGTCGCAAGCCAGGAAAGAGTATTTCACTTCGGCATCCACGTCCATGTGGGTGGCGCCGAAGTTGATGAAAATCTTGTCGCTGCCAATATTGGTGAGCATGCCGGCCAGTTCGTCGTCCTGCATGCGGTTTTTCATCATCTCGCCGTATTGGCGACGCAAGAGGGTGATTCTCCGGTGGAAAGCCTGGGTACCCATGCCGTCGGTGCTTTCGGGAGCCAGTTCCACGGTGCCTTTCATATAGGGGGTCTTCGAGGTGATGTTAAGCGAATGGCAGCGGGTGACACCCTGAAGCACGGCGACGATGGTGTCGGATCTCCGGATATCGAACACTTTCAGCACCTTGGCCACCACACCCACGGGATAGAGGTCGAACTCCGTGGGCTCTTCCTCGTTGCCTTTCTGGGTAAAGACGGCGATATGGCGCGATGTGCCGCTCACCTCCTCAAGCAGTTGGCGGCTTTTGGCGCGGCGTGCCGCGATGGGAATGAGCACTCCGGGGAACAGCACCTGGTCCATCACGGGCAACACGGCCAGTTCGTCCTCGATGTTGTCGTCGTTCAGCAGCACATCCTCGTCGCCCTCGTCGACAACGGGCACGATATTGGCCTTCACGTTCCCTCCTCTCGCTATCATCTCTCCCAACTCATCAAAATCGGTATATTTCATGTTTTGTAGTTTCAATCTTAAATATACTATTAACGTAAAATGCGTTCTTTTGTTTCATCACTCCACAATAATATTTTCGCACACGTATATCTTTATAGCAAATTCCGTGCCAATAACAAGGTATTAATACCCTTCCATCGCCCTACCAACTCCCTACCAACTCCTACCACGGTAGGAGTTGGTAGGGAGTTGGTAGGGAGTTCATAACTGGTTTATAGCTACTTGACGCCTTGTTGATAACTTGTTGAAAAGTTTCCGTTTCGCTACCGATGGACGTATAGTTCGTTAAGGGTGCGGACGGTGATTTTGAGTTTCGAGAGGTCGGCCTTGGGGTCGACAGGGATGAATCTCGAGGTGAGTTTTTGGCCGGCTTTTAGGTCGACGAAGTTGCGGGAGAAGTGGCCGTCGATGTGGGGATCGGTGTCGATGTAGAGGTCGTAGAGGTCGGAGAGGGCCATGATTGTTACGACGAGGGATCCGTCGGACTGCCAGGCTTGGTTGAGGCGGTATTTAGGTTCTGGATAGGTGCGGTCCTTGGGGTAGACGGAATAATACTGTTGCCAGCGGTCGAGTTCGACGTTGTCGGCAAAGAGGGCTTGTGCCCGGTAGTGGAGGGCTTTCCAGTTGCCATAATAGTCAATGGATGACCACGAGGCCACGGGCCAGCAGTCGTTGAGCTGCCAGTAGAGGGTGCCCATACAATGGGGCTGTTGAGAAATGTGCTGATAGATGCCGTAACCCACGCCCCAAGCCTGCAGCAGCTGACTGACGTAGGCATAGTTCTCCAACGAGAGGCTGCGGCTGTCGAAACCATAGTATTGCCTCATGGCCTTGTCGATTATCTCGCGGCCGCGGCCATGCTTCTGGTGGCTGCGAAGGGTGGGAGAGTCGATATAGAGCTGGTCCTCTGGACAGAAACGCCTGACAGTGCTCATCATGGGATAGCTTTGGAAACCGTATTCGGACATGAAACGACCGGTTTTCTCGGCATATTTCTCGAACGACTCCTCGCCCCACCAGACGCCCCAGTAGTGGCTGTCGCCGTGGGTGACGCATTCGGGGTGGCCCCAGCCGTAAAGCGGCGAGGTGGTGATATAGGGACGCTGTAGCGGGTCGCAATCTTTCACAGCCTGCGCAAGGATGCTGGTCGAACTAGTATTACTAGTTGAACTAGTGTATCCGAAGATGGTGTCCATAGCCTTCTCCAGACGGGCACGTTGTTTGGGTGTCCAGTTGAATTGGCCCTGCCATCCCCAGTCTTCCCAGCCATTTTTCACCTCGTTGTTGCCACACCAAAGGACGATGCAGGGATGCTTTGCTAGACGGCTCACCTGCTGGCGTGCTTCCTTGCGGATGCTTTCCAACATTTCGGGACTATCGGGGTAGGGGGTGCCAGCGAACATGAAATCTTGCCACACCATGATTCCAAGCGAGTCGCAGAGGTGGTAGAAGTAGTCGTGCTCATAGATGCCTCCGCCCCATACTCTTATCATATTGAATCCCGCCTCCTTGGCGGAACAGAGCAGGTAGTGGTATCTTGCCTTGTTGGCACTGTCCAGCACAGGGAAAGAATGCACGGGTATCCAGTTGGCACCCTTGATAAAGATGGGCTTGCCGTCGCGGTAGAAGGTGAAGCTTTGGCCGATGGAGTCAGGCTCCTGGTGGAGGTCGACTTTTAAGGAATTCTGGATAATGGAAGTGTTTTGAATTCTTGGCCGTTTGTTGGTGATATACACCCGCTTCCAGATGCCACAGGTAGGCAGCTTGGGCCCCCAATCCCAGCCTTGCTGGTAGGGCGCTATGCGGGTGAAGGCGCGCCGCTCGGGCAGCGGGATGCCGTAGGCGGCTTCGCGCAGCGAGTCGTCCAATGGCGAGAATCGTACCCGTACCTCGAAATCGTACTTTTTGTCGATATCCGTAAGGGGAAATGCATACTGGACAAACATGTTGTCGACATGGCCAAGAGAATGGAATATAGTGTCAAAAACCAACACTTCGGCATTGCCGGCTATCCCATCGAAGACCAGCCACAGACTGTCGCCCTCTGGCAAGTCTTCTGGAAGGACGACCGTCATATAAGTCCAATGCAGTTTGTCTAGGGGAATACCGTGATAGAGTACGCTGTCTTCGTTGGTGCCATAGTATGGATCTTTAATTTCACCTTCTGCCATCAAGCTCTGATGGATGAAGCCTGGAACGGTGGCTTCTATAAACAGACACTCGGTGTTGGAATACTCCCATTCGGTCAGTTCCACCGTGTCGGGCTTCGTTGCACATGCCGCCAGCAACAGCGGCAACGCAAAAATCCATATCTTTTTCATAATCATAATACCGTTTCTTCTATTTTGTGATATTTGCTGATTTCCCGTGTCACCTTCATGTCGAAGTAACTGAGCTCCATCAAGAAACATTCTCCGGCATAGTTCTTGACTACCAGTGTGGGAAAATCGGTTGCCAGAAGGGAGATGCTGCTCCACGGTATCTCCACCACCAGGTCGCTCGTTTCCAATCCTCCGGTGAGCCAATACCTCCGTTTCCTTTTCGTTGTGTATTCTATAGCGCCGTCCAGCACCAGCTTCTCCGGCCCTACAATAATCTGTGCCTTGAGCATCGAGATACTCTTGCGTAGGATAAATATGAAAATAACAATGCAGAATAGGCACACTACATACATCCAAAAGTCAGGGTCGCTGAAAATCAGCCAATACAGCATCATCGCTATGATGAGGCAACTGAGAACAATCGTGAACCAGGCGCCGCCGCGGGCTTTGAACACAGTGATCTTGTCATAATCTTTCAGTTGCGGCTGCTGCCGGTTGCGACTGTCCATCTTGTTCAAGACAGACCTGACAATCATCTGTGTCACGCCATAGTTGCTCATCGCGCCGTGCTATTTCGTTTTCATGAATGCGAAGAACACCGCCAGCACAATGCATCCGAAGCTGACGAGGTGGTTCCAGCGGATGGGCTCGCCTTTGAAGACGGTGGCTACGATGATGGTGAAGACCAGCAACGAGACGCATTCCTGGATGATTTTCAGCTCCATCAGCGAGAAGGGGCCGCCGGTGATCTGACTGCCGATGCGGTTGGCCGGTATCATGAAGGAATACTCGAAGAAGGCCAATCCCCACGACAGGGCGATGATGGCTATCAACGGCCAGTCTTTGATGACGTTCATCTGCTGCAGCTTCAGGTTGCCATACCAGGCGAAGGTCATGAAGACGTTGCTCACCACGAGCATTAGGATGGTTATCAGTCCTTTTGACATATCAGACGTATTAGCATTGCGTAGGCTTGGTTGGTCGAGCGGTCGATGTTCTGCTGCCGCCTATTGGCGCCGAATTGCAGCAGTTTGGCTTCGGTATGTGTTTTGTCGGCCACGGCAATCCACACTGTCCCCACAGGTTTCTCCTTGGTGCCGCCGTCGGGCCCGGCGATGCCGGTGGTGGCGATGGCCAGGTCGGCACCCAAGCGTTGGCGCACACCCTCCGCCATCTCGCGGACGGTCTCCTCACTCACGGCACCATGGGTTTCCAATGTGCTGTGTCTCACGCCCAAGGCACATTCTTTCACTTCGTTGCTGTAGGCCACCACGCCGCCTTTGAAGTAGGCTGAAGCACCCGCTTGGGCTGTCAGCAGGCGGGCGATGTTGCCACCCGTGCAGCTCTCGGCGGTAGCCAGGGTGAGACCTTTCTCGATTAATGTTTTGTGCACCAGCTCGTCGAGGGTCTCGCAGTCCTCGCCGACGATGTATTTCCCGGCCAGTTCATAAAGGCCCGGCAAGAGGCTGGAAATACTAGTTTCTTTAGAATCTCTAGAAAATCTAGCCGTTAGCCTCAGCTTGGTCAGCCCGGCTACGGGCAGATAGGCCAGTTTGACGTTCTCCGGCAGAGAGAGTTCCCATGGCTCTATCAAGTCGCTCAGAAACGACTCGCCGATGCCCTGCACCAAGATGTTCTTGTTGATGATGATGTCGGTGCCGAATGTTTCCTGTAGTTTGGGAATGACGCGGTTGCGCATCAGCCACTCCATTTCGAATGGCACACCTGGGAGGGAGACCAACACGGCCTTTCCTCCAAACCACATGCAGGGGGCTGTGCCCAAATCGTTATTCAATACCTCGCAGCAGCGAGGCACGAGTGCTTGGGCGCGGTTGACGGGCGTCAGCTCGTAGCCACGGCTCTCGAAGATACGCTTTACATTCTGTAGAGCCATCTCGTTTTCAACCAGTTCTGAGTTGAAATATTCGCACAACAGTTTCTTTGTTATGTCGTCTTTGGTGGGGCCGAGGCCGCCGGTGACCAGCACGGCGTCGCTCTCGTGCATGGCTTCGTCGACGGTAGCCCGGATGTCGTCATAGACATCGCCCACCACCATGGTCTTGCGAACCTCCATGCCCGCCTCGGTGAGCAGCTTCGACATTGTCGAGGCATTGGTGTTGACCACCTGCCCGATGAGCAGTTCGTCGCCTATATTGATTATTGTAACATTCATATTCTGAACTTTCTGTCGTATTCCTCGTAAGCATAATCCAGTCCGCTTTCCTCGTCGAACATGGGGTCGCTCAGACTCACCAGGTTGAACTCCGACATGTCGATGACGGGGAAGAACACGTCGCCGTCGAATTCGCGATAGACTCGTGTGACGTAAAGTCTGTTGGTAAACGGGAGCAACAACTGGTAGATGGAGGCACCGCCCATGACGAAGACCTCGTCGTCATAATCCTTTAGCACCTCGAAGAGACTGTTCACGCTATGCACCACCTCGGCACCGTCGGCTTTGAAATCAGTATTTTGTGTAAAAACGATGTTGCGTCTGCCGGGCAGCGGACGTTTGGGTAGGCTCTCCCAAGTGCGGCGTCCCATCACCACAGGATGTCCCATGGTGAGTTTCTTAAAACGCTTGAGATCACTGCTGAGGTGCCACAGCAGGTCGTTGTTCTTGCCGATGGCCAGGTTCTCGGCCACCGCCACTATGATGCTTAGGTTTGGTTTCTTGTCAATATTAATCATGGTTGAAAATTTTCGTTGCACGTTCGAATATACCATTGCACCAGGCCAATGCCAAGCCGTAGTTGCTTACCGGCACGCCGGCCTCCAGGGCTGGCAGCAGGCGTGCTTTCACCTGCTGGGCTGTGATGACGCAGCCACCACACTGTATTACCAACGCATACTGCGACAACTCTTTAGGAAGTGGCGACTGCCCTCCGAGGATGTCAAACTGCAGTTCCTTCCCTGTGGCTTTCTTCAAAGCTGTTGGGAGTTTAACACGGCCGATATCTTCGCAGGTGACGTTGTGTGTGCAGCTCTCCAGCAGCAGCACACGGTCGCCGTTCTTCAAGTTGCCAATTTTGCGAGTGCCCTCAAGGTACTCGGCGAAAAGGCCTTTCTGTCGCGCTAACACCACGCTGAACGATGTAAGTGGTACTTCTTTCGGAGTCAGCTGGTTCACGCGCTGAAATGCCTGGCTGTCGGTCACCACCAAGGAGGGCGTTTTTTTGAGCGACGCCAGAGTCGATGCCAGCTCCTCCGGTTGACAGAAGAATGCCTGCGCATGAATATCCATTAAGTCTCTCAGCACCTGTACCTGTGGCAAGATCATTCTCCCTTCAGGCGCCGAACTGTCGATGGGAGTTACCAGTACTACGGTATCTCCCTGAGAAACAATATCTCCCAATAGCGACCGTCCGCGATAGGCACTCTCGGGCAGGGCTTTCTTAATGGCGTCTATCAGTTGCTCTTTGTCGATGGCTGCCGCTTGGGTGAGCACTTTGAGCATTGGTGTGCCGTGCTCCGAGCACCAACGTTCCACACGTTCCTCAGGTTCGCCGTAATGGCCTTCGGTATAGAGCAATAGCGCCAAGTCGACCTCGGCCAGAGCCGCCATGCTTTTCTCCACTCGCATCTTTCCAAGATCACCCTCATCGTCGATGCCTGCCGTGTCGATGAGCACAACCGGTCCAATACCGCCAATCTCCATGCTTTTCTTCACAGGATCCGTCGTCGTCCCTGCCGTCTCGCTAACAATGGCTATCTGCTGTCCCGTGAGAAAATTAATCATGGTGCTCTTTCCGACATTCCGTCGTCCGAAAAAGCCTATTCTGGGTTTCAGTTCGTTTCCTTTGTTCACTTGATAATTTTTTTTAATCATTATTTTTAAGTTTTCCGAAGGAGATGGTTTCAAGCGAAAAGTGACCGGAAAGCCTCCTCGATGACGCTGACGGCTACTATTTCGATATGGAAACGCTTGACGTCCAGCTCGCGTAGGTTGTATTTGGAAATAAAGATTTTTTCGAAACCCAGACGGTTGGCCTCTGCTATGCGTTGCTCAACGCGGGCCACGGGGCGTACCTCGCCGCTCAGACCCAATTCGGCGGCGAAACAGATGCGCGGTGAAATGGGAATGTCGACATTGGAACTCAGTATGGAGCAGGCCACTGCAAGGTCGATAGCAGGGTCGTTGACGCGTAGACCTCCGGCGATATTCAGGAAGACATCTTTGGCTCCCAGTTTGAATCCACAGCGTTTCTCCAGCACTGCCAGAAGCATCGACAAACGCCTCATGTCGAATCCGTTGGCGTTGCGTTGCGGTGTACCGTAGACAGCGCTGGAGACCAAACTCTGCACCTCGATGAACATTGGGCGTGCGCCTTCGAGTGTGGCGGCAACGGCAGCACCGCTGAGGGTTTCGTCTCGCTGACTGAGAAGGAATTCGCTTGGATTAGGCACCTCGCGCAAGCCACTGCCCTGCATCTCAAAAATACCGATCTCGGCCGTCGAGCCGAAGCGGTTCTTGAGGGCACGGAGGATGCGGTAGCCATAGTTTCGGTCGCCTTCGAACTGTAGAACGGCGTCGACGATATGTTCCATCACTTTGGGACCCGCCAGGGTGCCGTCCTTTGTAATGTGGCCGATGAGCAGTACTGGCACTCCTGTGGTCTTTGCATAATGCTGGAACTCGGTGGTGCACTGGCGAATCTGGCTTACACTTCCGGCGGGCGAGTCAATCTCTTCGGTCGAGATGGTCTGTATAGAGTCGACGACAAGGATATCGGGTTGCACGGCATCGACATGCTCAAAGATGCGCTGCGTGACAGTTTCGCTGACCACGTAGCATTGGTCGGTGTTGATGCCGATGCGGTCGGCTCGCATCTTGATTTGCTGTTCGCTCTCCTCACCGCTGACATAGAGGAGTTTGCGGTCGTGGATGGCGAGGGCTGTCTGGAGG
Organism: uncultured Bacteroidota bacterium; assembly: GCA_902771735.1. Classification (GTDB taxonomy): domain Bacteria; phylum Bacteroidota; class Bacteroidia; order Bacteroidales; family P3; genus Colimorpha. The sequence continues at coordinate 121,701 of CACXXO010000001.1, read as the reverse complement.
AGCAGTGTGCTCTTCCCGATGCCGGGCTCGCCACCCAGAAGCAGGAGGCTGCCGGGAACGATGCCGCCTCCGAGCACACGGTCGAACTCGGCACAATGGGTTGCAATGCGCTTCGTCTCGCTATAGGTTACCTCCTGAATTCTTTGCGGGGTTGATGCACTTGCCGACACGGCTCGTCGCGACCCTGCTGTAGAAGTGGCTTTGACCACCTCTTCGGAGAAGGTGCCGAATTTGCCGCACTCCGGACAGCGGCCGAGCCAGCTCGACGACTGGTAGCCACACTCCTGACAGAAATAATATGTTTTAGATTTAGCCATGATAGCGATTGGATTAAAACACTTTATTGAAGATTCTGGCGGCAACGATGATAGCCAACAATAATGATTGTTCTTGTTCCGTAGTCATTCTGTTTCAGGTTTATAGAAGTCGTTTCGATGCAGGAAGATCAAGCTATAGCAGAGTGAGTACAAGAGAGAGAATACCTGGGAAACAATAACCGCTAGAGACGACGGGCCCTCGCTGAAAGAGGGTACCATAAGACTGAAAAACAAATTTTCCAACAGCGGAAACGCCACTGTTAAGCAGGTACATGCAATGGCCGGCACGGTGTTTCTCGCCATAAACATACGAACAGTGGCGAAAATCATGACGACAATGTAGAAAATATTCAGAATGCTATATATATAGTATTGTACCGGGACCTGAAAGTCCTCGGTGGGTCCTTGAGGAAGGAATCTGTTGACGAAACCGAACAATCTCGTTGCAGCCACCGCTATCAGCAGAACCAGCATCAGTTTCGGGAAACGACCGCTATGCTTGGCTCCACGATACATACAGAAAATCGAGTAAACCAAGATGGCGATATATGCAAACGCAATCGCATGTTCTATAGCGTGATACAGTGTCGACGAATATTCATCACAGTAGTAGTGCCAAAAGCCATCGATGGCGAACAATACCGGCAGCAATGCCACCACAATCTCCCAAGTTTTGTACTTTTTCATAAATTCTTAATATTCATCAATTATTGAATCTACACGGTAGACCTTGTCGCCGCGGTGGAGCAACTCAGTGGTGGCGAAGCTGAATCGGTCTCCCTGATGCACCTCGGCGACGGGGTCGCGGTCGGTGCGCAGCTCCTTGACGGTGTCGCGGTAGACGCCGGTGGTCTCGCCGATGACCATGATTTCGTCGCCCACTTTCAGCGTTTCGTTGGTCTGGAGCTGCACCTCGGCGACGTTTATCTTGCCAAAGTAATTACGGATGAGGCCGAGGTAGACCTTGTTCTCGGTGGCCTGGCTTCCATAGCGTTCGCTCCACTCGCCGAGCCTCCGGCCGAGGTAGTAGCCGTCCCAGAAGCCGCGGTTGAAGACGGTGGCGAGCCGCTGCATCCAATGGTCGATTTTCTCCTTGCTGTAGGACCCCGCCTCAATGGCTTCGACAGCCTCGCGGTAGCACTCCGTGACGGTGCGCACATAGTCGGCGCTGCGTCCGCGCCCTTCAATCTTCAGCACCTTGACACCTGCTTTCACTATCTTGTCGAGGAAGCCAATGGTACAGAGGTCCTTGGGCGACATGATATACTCGTTGTCTATCTCCAGCTCCAGGTCGCTCTCCTTGTCCTTCACTATGTATCCGCGGCGGCACACCTGCAGGCAGGCTCCCCGGTTGGCCGAGTAGTTGTAGTTGTCGAGCGAGAGGTAGCATTTGCCGCTGACGCTCATACACAGGGCTCCGTGGGCAAATACCTCCACCTGCACCAACTCGCCTTTGGGGCCGCGGATGTCCTCGTCGCGGATAAACTGCGTGATTTCCGCTACCTGCCGCAAAGGCAGTTCGCGGGCCGTGACGATGACGTCGGCATACCGGGAGTAGTAGCGCACTGCCTCGGTGTTGGAGACATTGCACTGGGTGGAGATATGCACCTCGAGACCTATCTGGTTGGCATAGGTGATGACGGCCATGTCGCTGGCGATGATGGCGCTCACACCGGCCTCTTGGGCAGCATGCAGCAGAGCGTGCATCTCGTCTATTTCTTCATTATATATAATGGTATTGACGGTGAGATAGGTGCGGATGCCCGCCTCTTGGGCTATGCCCACTATGCGCGGCAGGTCGCCGACGGTGAAGTTGGCCGCCGAGCGGGAACGCATGTTCAGTTTGCCCACGCCGAAATAAATGGCGTTGGCGCCACCCTGGATGGCGGCGTGCAGGCTCTCGTACGAGCCCACGGGGCTCATGATTTCAATCTTATCTGGCATACAAATCCTTGACAGTCATATCCGTCCACCGTGTGGGAACAAGTTTGGTATCTTTCATCGTAGCATCGAGTTCGCTGATGCGGCCGGCGAGGGCCTGATTGACGAACGCACAGAAGAGGTCCACGCTTCCGGGTAGCCATGAGGCAACCTCGTGGCCTATGCCCTCGAAGCGGATAATCCAGCAGGGGTAGCCCTGTTTCGTCATCTGCTTATGCACCTTTTTGGCACCATACAGGGAGTACGACAGCAGCGGCGGGAACTTCTTGTAGGCCACAATCTTATCTTTCGTTCCATGCATCAGCATGGTGGGGGCGGGAGGTGTTTTCCAGGTGGGTTTTCCGTGGCTCATGATACCGCCGGCATAGGGCACCACAGCGGCAGGACGCCAGCCGGAAGGGAGTGCCGAAGCCTGGGATAAACCGTTGGCCCGGCACCAGTCGAGCTGCAGTACCGTGATGGCCCCTGCGGAGTTGCCGGTAAGCACCATCTTGGCGGTGTCAATCCCCAGCTCGTCGGCGTGGGCACAGAGCCAGCCTATGGCGGCGGCGCAGTCCTCGACGGCGATGTCGATGCAGTATTGGAACATACCCTGCATCCCACGTATCCCCTTGAATTCCTTCATCTTCACTGTGTCCTTCAATCCCAGCCGATAGTCGATGCTGACCACGGTGAAACCGCGTTCGGAGAGCATCTTGCCAATGGTGCGCTGCAGGGCGTTGTTGCGTTCGCCAGTGACGAATCCGCCACCGAACAGGGTGAACACACAAGCCTTGTCGGCGCGCGGAGAGGCGGGACGGTAGACATCAAGGTAGAGCGTCGAGTCCCGCTCCACGAAGCCATAGGTCTTCACCTCCTGGGCCGACAGGCAGGCCATCTGGAGAACCAGGATCAGTGAACAAAGAATTCCGCGTTTCATCATTTATCAAAAGCAGAATGTGAGACCCGTGGAGAGCGTGACCAAATCGGCAGTAAAGGGTCCGGAGTTCGAGTTGTCGGAGAAGACATCGCTCAGCCATGCGAAGCCCAATTTAACGTTGAACCTCAAGTGCTCGCCACCGATGCGGAAGAGCACCTGCGGCTCCACCAGCAGGTTGGCCGTAGTGTAGTCGCGCTCGCTGCCGGCAATGATGGCGTCGTTCTCATCGTACTTCTTGTAGTCGAAATCGGGCAAGTAGGCACCGACCTTCAGACCGAAGGCGAGGTCGATGTGTGCCGCCGTGAGGTCGTGCCAGCCGACGTTGGTTTGGGCAAAAGGCAGGAGGAACCTGCCGGAGTAGCTGTAGTAGCTGTAGGTGGTGGTGTCGTTGGCATTGGCGTCGGAGTGCTTGATGTTGTCGCGCCACGAACCGCCCATACCCATGCCGATGTAGGTCTCCAGCACCGAATGCTCGCCAAAGGGACGATAGAATCCGGGAGCCAGCTGGGCGTAGACATTCTCGCCACCGTAGTTGATGTGGGCCTGTCCAGCAAGCCAATCGTTGAAGCCGTAGGAGGCTGTGACATTGAGGGTGACGACATCGGGGAGGATCCACGACGACATGCCCAGCGACGCATCGACGCGTACATCCTCGGCGTGGTTGATCAGCGGGATGTCCACAGCCTGGGGATGGTAGATGCTGCAGGAAGCGAAGAGCGACACTGTCGCCAATGCGAAGAGATAAACGAACCGTTTCATAATAAATATAATTTATTTTAGAGTACAACGCGAAGATGAAATTTTTATTGTATGAAGAGGCAATAAAAAGATGCCATCGGCGTTACTTCGCATGTTGCGTAAGTCGAGCAAGAGAAATGCCACGTGGCATTTCGGGCAGAGCAGTTAGGGGTGGCTAACAAACCCGTTTGCTTTGCCGAGATGGAGCAACGTCACAGAATGTAGCATGTTTATAGGAGAAACCATAGCATTGTTTGTAGCCCTGTCGTGGACGGCCACCGCCCTCTTTGCCGAGGTGGCCTCAAAACGCATGGGATCCCTGCCGCTCAACACCTTGCGCATGTCAATGTCTCTCATTCTGTTGTCATCAACCTTGTGGCTTATGATGGGCACCCCATGGCCGCGCTATGCCGATGGAGACACTTGGATGTGGCTGGCCCTGAGCGGTGTGGTGGGGTATGTGATAGGCGACTACTGCCTCATGCAGGGTTACATCTATATCGGCTCTCGTATCGGCCAGCTCTTCATGACCCTCTCCGCGCCTACGGCGGCACTCACGGGTTTCCTCCTCCTCGGCGAACGCTTGCGCCCCATCGCCATCCTCGGTATGTTTATAACCCTCAGCGGAATTGTTCTCTCCATCCTCTCCAAAAGCCCTTCCCCTCACTCCGACACCCCCTCTCCTGTCCATCCCCGCAAGAACGCTGTGGCGTTATCTCTGCCGAAAAAAGGGGTGTTTTTCGCCGCAGTGGCGGGAATCTGTCAGGGATTTGGACTGGTGCTGAGCAAGATAGGCCTCGAACACTACTACGCTGCCTTCTCAACCCATGTTCTTGCCCCTTCGGTCTCCCCCTCTCTCTACATCCCATTCGCCGCCACGTTCATCCGCGCCTCGGTGGGCCTGGTTGGATTCTTCCTGTTCCTCAGGCTTTTCAATCCCGACTGGAAAGAGAAACTCCACCGCGCCGCCACCGACCGCCGCGCCATGTGGTGCCTTTTGGGCGCCACCGTCTTCGGCCCCTTCATAGGCGTCTCGGCTTCACTTCTCGCAACCATGTACACCTCCACCGGCATCGCCCAAACCCTTTTCGCTCTCACCCCCGTGCTGATCATCGCCCCTTCGGCTATCTTTTTCCATGAGAAGGTTACCCTGCGCGAGATTCTCGGCGCCGTGCTTTCGGTAGGCGGGGTGTCCCTTTTCTTTATTTGATTATCAGTATTTTATACATTTTTTTTCTTTTTTTTGAAAAAAACGCTTCGAGGGAATTTTTGAGACCTCTCTAAGTGCTTCATACTCCGTATCATCTCCCTACCAACTCCCACCCATCTCCCTACCAACTCCTACCATGGTGGGAGTTGGTAGGGAGATGGGTGGGAGGAGGGAGGCGGTTGGCAGCGGCCGCAGGCTTATCTGCGCGCAAGCGCATCTATCCATGCCTGTGGATGGTAGGGGTAGGGAGTCTGTTTGGGAAAAAAATTTGGCTATGTGGGAAAAGTTTTGTATTTTTGCAGTTTCTTTTTATGAATTGTAATACTATATAAATAATAGAAACAGAGATACTGATGGAGAATACTTACAAGTTTTTCAGGGAGAGTGTGAAAGAGGTGACGCGATACTACATGTTGCTGGTGGAGGAGACATCGGGCGAGCGTTTGGTGGGTAGCACGAATGAGTGGGTGCTCGACAACTACTATATGATCAGCGAGCAGGAGAAAGTGATGAAGGGCGAGTTGAAGGGTGTGGAGAGCGGGAAGTGGAAGGTGGAGAGGGTGGAGCTGCTTTGGAATCTGCTCCACGGCTACCTGGACAGGTGCCATTATGCTGTCGACAAGGGGCTCCTCTTCCGCTACCTTCGCGGGGTCCAGGTTTCCACCAAGGACTATCTCAGCTATCCCGAGGTATGGGCTCTCCTGCCGCTCCTCAAGGCTGTCCTTATAGGCGAGCTTGCCTCCCTCTGTCGCCAGCTTGAGCGCGAGGGCGCCTATCGCTACAAACCGACCGACAGGAATATGGCCGAGATGGAGCATCTCAACGAGGCTGCAAGGCAGAACCTGATGATGATGAATATCTTCAACTCACTGAAGAAGTTAACCAAACTGCCGTTGGCCGAACTGATTGACGGCGTCAGCTTCTCCGAGAAGGCGTTGAAGGCGGAGAAGGCTGCAATGTACGACCAGATGCAGGACAAGACCAAGGAGGACTACCGTGCCAAGGTGGTGAGAGAGAGCCGGAAGGCGAAGGGACCGAATGGACGGAAGGTGAGTGAATATGACTATGTGAAGGATCTGGTGGCAAAGGCCGACGAAAGCGGACAGCATGTGGGATGGTTGCTGTTCCCACCCAAGGGCTGGAATGCAAGGGCACATGGCTATGTGGCTATTGTTGTGACGGCTTCCCTGTTGCTTGCCGCGGGTTTTTCCATATGGGCCATGGGCGTTGGTGGTTGGCTGACGGCGCTGATGACGCTGCTCGTGGCTGTGCCGATGAGCCAGGTGGTCATAGACCTCTTCAACCAGCTGCTCTACCGCCTGCACAAGCCCGTAGGTACTTTCAAGCTCAGGTTCAAGGAGGGGCTCATCCCCAAGGAGTATGCAACCATGGTCATCATGCCCACCATCCTCAAGAACAAGGAGAAGACCGTGGAGTTGCTCGAACAGTTGGAAGTCTACTACCTGAGCAATATCAACCGTGGTGAGGGTCGTGAGGGTTTTAAGGGCACCAATGGCCAGAACCTGTATTACACCCTCATTGGCGATGCGGCGAGCTACAAAGAGGAGGATGCACCGTGGGATCAGGAAGTTGTCGACGCTGGATTGGCAAAAGTCAAGGAACTTAACGAAAAGTACGGCGCGACGATTTTCAACTTTGTCTACCGCCGCCGGGCGTGGAGCGAGGGTGAGAGAACCTGGTTGGGACATGAGCGCAAACGCGGTGCCATTCTCCACTTCAACGACCTGCTGCTGGGCGCGACGAGCGAGGCCGATAAAGGAAAGCGGTTCCGTGTGGAGACCATTTCAGATTGGTTGAAAGGGGTTGACGGGCATGATGGTTGCCCCATACAGTTCGTCATCACCCTCGACACCGATACGGAACTTGTGCTCTATTCGGCGCAGAAACTCATCGGGGCTATGGCGCATCCCTTGAACCGTGCCCACCTCAGCCCCGACGGGAAACGTGTCGAGAGGGGCTACGGCATCATGCAGCCTCGCGTGAATGTCGACGTGGAGGTGACCAACAAGAGCCGCTATGCCCAACTCTTTGCCGGCTTGGGAGGCCTCGACGTCTACACCACGGCCAGTTTCGAGCTCTATCAGGACATTTTCAACGAAGGTTCCTTCTGCGGAAAGGGTATTTACGATCTCCGCGTTTTCCAGCAGGTTCTCAAGGGCACCTTCCCCGAGAACCTCATCCTCAGTCACGACCTCCTCGAGGGTTGCCATATCCGCTGCGGTCTCATCAACGATGTGGAGCTTTTCGACGACAACCCCAGCAACTATATTGACGATGCCAAGCGCCACCATCGCTGGACCCGCGGCGACTGGCAGATCATCTCGTGGCTGACGCCGCATGTGAAAAACGAGAAGGGCGAGCGGGTGAAGAACCAGGTGAACACCATAGGCCGCTGGAAGATATTCGACAACCTGCGCCGCTCGATGCTGAGTCTGGCCGTGGTGCTGATGATTTTTGCCGGCTATGTTTATGGAGCCGTGACGACGACAGACTTCAGCCCCGCATGGTATGTCGTGGTGGCACTGGTGGCGGTGGCCAGTCCCATCGTTTTCTTCATCTTGGGTCAGATAACCACCGTGCCCTCTTTCGGCAAGCGCTACAAATATTACATGACGCTCATGCGCGGCTTTAAGGTCATCATCTACCGCTCCATAGTCCAGTTCGCCCTCTTGCCCAAGGAAGCCTGGATGTATAGCGACGCGGCGTTGAGGGCCTGTTGGAGAATGTGGGTCTCGCATCGCGACCTTCTGGCATGGATTACCAGCGACGAGGCCGCCAAGAGCACCAAAGGAACTCTGGGCGACTACCTGAGGAAATTCTGGTTCAACTATGTCTGTGCAATAGCATTGGCCGCTCTGGCAATCAGGATGTTTGACAATCGTAGCATCCTCGACACTGGCGACGTCATGGCTTTCATTGCCGCAGGCCTCACCTGCTTGGTTTGGGTGTTGGCACCTGTGTTGATGTACCGGTTGGGCAGGAAGTTCCCTCAGAACAAGAAATCACTCAACGAAAAGGAGACCGGGGAGATACGCCAGCTGGCCAAGGACACGTGGCACTTCTTCGACAGCCTCATCTCCGAGGAAAACAACTGGCTGATACCGGACAACTACCAGCTGAACCGCGAGAAGAAGGCCGACTACAAGACCAGCCCGACAAACATAGGCTATTCGATGACTGCCGTCGTATCGGCTGCCGAACTGGATTTCATCTCCAAGGAAGAGGCAGTGGTGAGAATAGGACACATTGTAGACACCGTCGAACGCCTTGAGAAATGGAACGGCCACCTCTACAACTGGTACGGTATAGAAACGCTCAACCCCCTGCCCAACTTCTTCATCTCGACCTGCGACTCGGGCAACTTCGTCGCCTGCCTTTACGTCGTCAAGGGCTTCTTGGACACCCTCTTGGAGACGGGGCAGGCCCACGTCTCTACATTGCTCGCCAAGGTCGACCGCCTCATCGCGCAGACCGACTTCACCAAGCTCTACAACCCCCAGCTCGATGTTTTCTCCATAGGCTACGATACGCAGAACTACACCCTGCTCCCCTACCATTACAACAACTTCGCTTCCGAAGCCCGTCTCACCTCCTTCCTCACCATTGCACAGGGCGATGCCCCCTACAAACACTGGTTCTGCCTGGACAAAACCCTCGTCCAGTACGGCGGCTACAAAGGGGTGGCTTCCTGGTACGGTACCCTCTTCGAGTACTTCATGCCCCTCATTTTCCTCCCCACCTACAAGCACACCCTCATGGACGAGACCTACTCCTTCGCCATCCGTGCCCAACGGGCTTTCTATCCCTCGCCGTGGGGCATCTCCGAAACGGCCTACAACGAGCTCGACGACGCCCAAAACTACAAATACCACGCCTTCGGTGTCCCCTATCTCAAGTTCCAGAACACCACCCCCGACCGCATCGTCGTTTCTCCCTACAGCTCCCTCATGACCATCTCCGTCGACGATCGCGCCGTCTACAACAATATCCAGAACTTCAAGAAGCTGGATATGTATGACCACTTTGGCTTCTTCGAGTCCTACGACGAGGAAGACCACGTCTGTGTGAAAGCCCACTATGCCCACCATCAGGGCATGATTCTCGCCGCCCTCGCCAACTACCTCACCGCCACCTCCGCTTCCCCCTTGGGGTGCCTCCAGCGCTACTTCATGCACGAGCCAGCCATGCGCTCCATGGAAACCCTCCTCAAGGAAAAAGCACAGGTCAAACCCTACATCGATCTAAAGGTCACCCAGTACAAACGCTACCAATACTCCAAAGTGCAAACCGAAAGCGACGCCCGCGACTTCGACACCATTGCCAACGTGCCCGAAATCGGCGTCATCTCCAACGGCCAGTACACCGTCCTCCTCAACGACCGCGGTTCCGGCTTCTCCCGCTACCACAACATCCTCCTCAACCGCTATCGCAAAATCTCCTCCGACCACTACGGCACCTTCCTCTACATCCGCAACCTCGCCGACGACCGCCTCTGGTGCAACACCTATGCACCTCTCGACGTTATGCCTGAAAGCTATCATGTCTCTTTCGCTTCCGACAAGATATCCTACCTCCGCGTCGACGAGGGCATCGAGACCAAGACAGAAGTCACCGTCCTCAAGGATCGCAGCGCCGAACTCCGCCGCATCTCTTTCACCAACAACAGCGACTCCGACGTCGACCTCGAAATCACTTCCTATGGCGAAGTCGTCCTCGCTCCACCCGCTGAAGACGAAAACCACCGCGTCTTCAATGCCATGAAGATTGCTTCCGAGTACGACAACGACCATCAGGCACTCCTCTTCTCCCGTCCAGGGTCCGGCGACTCGCGCCACTACCTCATCCACAAACTTTGGGTGGCAGAGCCGCAATCCGACACCCACCAATCCGGCACCCCCGCTCCCTCCTCTCCCGTCGAATACGAAACCTCGCGCCTCAATTTCCTCGGTCGCGGCAACTCCCTTCGCCACGCCGACATCATCGAAAACCGCCGCATCCTTTCCGGCACCGTCGGCACCACTCTTGACCCCGTCTTCTCCATGCGTCGCCGTCTCCACATCGCCCAAGGAAAAAGCACCGAAGCCTTCATACTCACCGGCTTCGCCAAATCCAAGGAACAACTTCTCCAACTCTCCCGACAATACCAGTCCTCCCTCGATGTTGAGCACGCCTTCCGCACCGCTTCCGTCTTCAACAACATGCGCAACAGTCTCTCCCTCCTCAAGGGTAGCCAGATGCGTCTCTACAACGCCATCTCAAAATATATGGCGCAGACCGCCACCCTCGGCAACAGCCGCAACGACCTCTTGGCTCGCAACACCCTCTCCCAGTCCGCCCTCTGGCGCTTCTCCATCTCTGGCGACCTCCCCATCATCCTCATGGAAGTCGACAGCCTCGAACGTTCCGGCTTCGCCAAGGAAATGCTCCGGGCTTTCGAATACTACAAGACACATGGTCTCTCCCTCGATTTGGTCTTCATAAACGACGTCCCACGGGAAAGTGCCGATCATCAGGGCCTCCACCACTTCATCCGTCAGATGGCCGACACCGAGCACCTCTGGACAACCCACAGCCCCTCCGGCTCCGTCTTCATCCTCGACGGCTCTGATGTCACCGAGGCCGAACGTGTGCTCCTCCACACCGTGGCCCGCCTCTCCTTCTCCACCAAGGAGGGCATCACCATCACCGAACAGTTGCGTCGACTCGAGGTCGCCAACCAGCACTACCAGGACAAAATCGAGTACCCCCTGCTCAAACCCAAGAGCGAATTCCGTGTCTGGAGCAACCTCGAATTCTATAACCAATACGGCGGCTTTGACAACGATGGGCGCGACTACGTCATCACCAACACCAACACCCCCATGCCCTGGGTCAACGTCATCGCCAATGCCGGCGGCGAAAACGGCGAGGGTCCCTCCTTCGGCTTCGTCGTCTCCGCCACCATGGCCGGCTTCACCTTTGCCCACAACGCTCAGCAGTTCAAACTGACCGCTTGGTCCAACGACATGGTCCGCGACCCAGCCTCCGAAATGCTCCTCATCAACAACTGCCGCTTCCTCCCGGCAACCGCTCGCCATTCTGCTGGCTGGTCCGCCTTCGACGCCGAATACGACGACCTCCGTGTCGCTATCCGCCTCTTCGTCGCTCTCGACCGCATGGAGAAGTACTACCAAATCAAGCTCGAAAACACCACCTCCTCCTCTCAGGACGTCACGCTCGACATGGTCTACAAGCTCGTCCTCGGCCTCTCCGAAGAACACACCGCTCGCTACCTCCACTCCTCCTTCGACCCCGACTCCAACTCCCTCCTCGTTCGCAACGTCTACCACCCAGTCTACCGCAACCAGATTCTCCACCTCTCCGCCACCGAGCCCCTCTCACGCGTCTCCCTCGACTACCCCAACCGCAAGCGACTCGGTTTCTCCCTCTCTCTCGCCCCCGGCGCCGTCAAGGAGGTCGCCTTCACCATCGCCGTCTCCTCCTCCGATTCCACCGAAAACCTAAACCGAAAACCTAAACCTAACCTCCCCACTCTCGACCTCATCAACACCGAATTCAAACGCGTCGTCGACTACTGGGACCGCAAACTCTCCACCATCCAGGTCGAAACCCCCGACCGCGCCTTCAACCACATGGTCAACCGCTGGTATCTCTACCAAGTCTATGCCTCCCGCCTCTTCGCCCGCGCTGGCTTCTACCAGGTCGGCGGCGCCACAGGCTTCCGCGACCAGCTCCAGGATGTCATGTCGCTCCTCTACTCCGACCCCGCCTACGCTCGCCGCCAAATCCTCCTCCACGCCGCACACCAGTTCCCCGAAGGCGATGTCCTCCACTGGTGGCACACAGGCTTCGGCGCCCGCACCACCTTCTCCGACGACTACCTCTGGCTCCTCTTCGTCACCCACCAGTACATCTCCGTCACCCGCGACTCCTCCATCCTCTCCGAACAAGTGCCCTTCTGCTACTCCGAGCCCCTTCCCCCCGGCGTACCCGAACGCGGCGTAAACTACCACCAAAGCACTGAGAAGGCAACCCTCTACGAACACCTCCGCCGCGCCGTCGACCGCGCTCTCTCGCGCCTCGGAACCCATGGCCTCCCCCTCATCGGCTGCGGCGACTGGAACGACGGCCTCTCCTCCGTTGGCACTGCCGGCAAGGGCGAATCCGTCTGGGTCGCCTTCTTCCTCGCCGACCTCCTCCCCAAGATGGAACAGCTCACCCAACTCGCCCCCGGCGCCGACCTCGCCTACTGCTCATCCCTCGCCTCCGCCCGCCAGCGCATAGTCGACGCACTCCAGCACAACGCCTGGGACGGCAACTGGTTCCTCCGCGCCTTCTTCGACAACGGCGCCCCCATCGGCTCCCGCAACAACACCGAATGCCAGATCGACCTCATCTGCCAGGCTTGGGCCATCCTCACCAACGTCGCCACCCCCGCCCAGAAACAATCCATCTTCCACGAAACCGACAACCGTCTCGTCAACCGTCCTCACGAAATCATCCAGCTCCTCTCCCCGCCCTTCCACTCCTCCGTCCCCTCCCCAGGCTACATCGCCAACTACCCCGTCGGTGTCCGCGAAAACGGCGGCCAGTACACCCACGGCGCCATGTGGTACATCATGGCTAAACTCAACGAGGGATACAACGACGAAGCCTACTACCTCTACTCCATCATCAACCCCGTCCACCGCACCTCCTCCCTCGCCGACGTCCTCAAGTATAAGGTCGAACCCTACTGCATCGCCGCCGACATCTACTCCAATCCCCAGCACCCTGGCCGCGGCGGCTGGACCTGGTACACAGGCTCCGCCTCCTGGGCCTACAAAACCGCCATCGAAAACATCCTCGGCCTCCATCTCTCAGGCGACACCCTCTCACTCTCCCCAAACATCCCCTCCGACTGGCCCTCCTTCTCCCTCCGCCTCCGCTACCGATCTTCACTCTACATCCTCCACTACTCTCCCCACCCCGGCAACCCTGCCCCTCACCCTTCAATCACACTCCTCGACGACGGCCAAACCCACCATCTCGATTTCTGACCCTCCCCCCAAAAAATGCCCACTCCATAACAAGTTGACTCTTAACACCAACTCCGTACCAACTCCTACCCAACTCCCTACCAACTCCATATCAACTCCTACCACGGTGGGAGATGATTCGGAGTTGGTACGGTTATCATAAGCTCTCGTTATTCTTTACCCTCCTTGGTGGGGCAAGGGTAGGGTATCCCGGCTTCCCTGTCTTGGTTAATTTTTCTTAAATTAGTAGGCCTCTGTAGAGATTTGGATAAAAGTCTGTTATAGTATATATGTAGGGGTGAATTTTGTGCGGTTGGAGAAAAATATGTATATTTGCAAAAAAGAAAAGAACATGGACTTGAGGCTTGCTTTTGTTGTATTGCTTTTGTTTGCAGCATGTTGTACGGATGGTACGCCGGATGATGCACATGCTCGGCAATGGGACAATGTGCGTTTCTGGGCACCCGACGCGGCTTTTCCGGCTCGCGAGTGGACGATGATGCCTGTGTCGGTGAAGCATGGCAAGCGGATGGAAGTGGAGCTTATGAGCTTTGACAGCGTCAGTTATCGTAACGAGTGGAAATTGAAGCGGCCACGCGACTTGGCCGATACTGCTGTGTGGTGCACTTACCTCTATCTGCCTCCTGTGGCGCCGGGCCGTTACTGGCTTCGCGCCGTTGCCGATGGCGACACCGCTATGGCCTGCATCCTTCGTTCCGACGGCGTATTGGTGGGATATGCCATCGAAAACGGCTTGTCCGATTTCCGGCGGGGCTTCTTGCTCGATGCCGTCAGCGGGCGTCCGTTGGCCAACTGCAAGGTTACGTTGGAGCGTTATTTCTCTGGCCAGGTGGAGAACTGTACGCACACCGACGCCAACGGCGGATACCTTTTCTCCGAGGCCGACTCCAACTATCACCCCTACACCGTTGTCTGTGGTGAGCAGTCGGGTTCGTTCACGTGGATCGACTATGAGGGTCCCGACGAGAGCGCTGTTGCGGACGCCCAGGCCTACTACGACAAGATCAAGGACACCCTGCAGGTTTCCCCCTCCATTGAGATGGACCGCGTTGACAACGGACAGCCTCTGCGACCCTTCTTCTGGCATCCCGGGGAAATGGTTTTCCGCCACAATATCGACAACGCCGAGTTCGCCCGTCGATTTCCGCAGTATACTATGGACGGCAATGCCCGGCATCTGGGGGAAGCCGGCCGCCTCTACTCGGCCCATGTGTCGCGCACCCGCGGACAGGTGAGCGACACGCTGACGGTCTCGTTGTCCACTCCTCGCAAGGGGGTCACCGTGATGTGCTGCGTGATGGTGAACGATGTGGAGAAGGAGGTCTATACTCTTCGGCTCGACGACGGCCCTCTGACGTTGGTCGTCCGGCTGGAGGAGGCGGGGGTGACCGATGTGGTGCTCTTCGCCCTGTGGCACGGCGAGATGCGCACCGACACCTTCCGCGTCGAGGTGGGCGACAAGAAGCGGACTTGGCTCGCCAATGCCCTCCATCTGCCTTGGTATGCCGATAGGGCCTCTCAGTTGACCTTCATGGGTAATGTCAAATTCTATCGATTGTTGCAACAATATGAATAAGATACCGCTGATAGTGCTCTTCGTACTGGTGTTGCTGCCGGGCGTGCAGGCGCAGGAGAACCCCGCGCCGGTGCCGCCCAACTACGAGCGCATACAGAAGGAGACGCGCCGCTGGTTCGGCGAGTACCGCTACAAGAGCTTGGTGAAACGCTTCGAGCGATGCGATACCTCGCTGACCGTCGACCACTACCGCTGCCTCTACTACGGCGCCGCCCAGCGGGGCGACAGCACCTATACGCTCTCCGCCGTCGGCCGTCGCACGGGCAACACCGGATGGCTCCAGCTGATGGGCCTGCTGCAGGCGGTATGGTCCTCCGGCAACGGGAGCGATACGTTGCCGTTCCATGTGGCCTCTTATGCCGACGCCCGCTATATGCGCGACGACACGGGCGACCCCGAGGTGTGCTGTGCGCTGATGGGCAAGCCGTTGCGGCGCTCGTCCAATGTTACGGTGGAACCTTTGGTGCTGCGCAGCGGACGCGACATCTTCGGCTCCAAGGACAGCGTGGCGATGGTGCGCCTGGGGGTGCTGCCTACGGCGGAGCAGCGCAGGCTCTTCGACCTCGCCTCCAATCACGACCCTCTGGCCAAGGACTCTTTGTATCGCACTTATGACCGGGTGCCCAACGGGCGCCTCTGGCTCGACCTGCAGTTTGCCGAACGCGAAGAGTGGAGTACACAAAACTATGAGCAGCACCTCCACAGCCATCGAGGCGACACGTCGGTGCTGTTGGCGGAATACTATTTGCGCATGGCCAAGGAAGCCCTCGAGGATGCCGAGAAGTATGGCGCAGGCTATCGCTATCGGGATATTATCGGATGGTGCGACACCATCCGGATGTTCTGGAATGGGAGTGTCGCGGCGCAGCATGCCTTGGTGTTGCGTGGGCGGGTGCTGACGGGTGATGTGCGCCTGAAAGACGACCACCGTCCCTACATCGTGCCCTATGCTGCCGACGAGTGGGCTTTGGGCACCCTGTGGCACCGCATGACGAAGAAGGTCTACCTGCGGATGACACCGTTGGATACCTTGGAACGGGAACACCCGAAGGTGTTGAAGGAATGGACGATGGAGGTGACGGAACATCCCGATCTGGACTACCACGAGGCTTACGTCTACCTGCCGCCCATGCCCACGGGGCGCTACCTGCTGTGGGCCTCGGCGGACAGCCTTTTCCGCAGCTATGATGCGATGGAGGTGCTTTTCTGCGATCGCTACCTGATGGCCGACCAGGTGGGTCGTGGCGTGGTGATGGACAGCCGCACGGGCAAGCCGGTGCAAGGGTTTCAGGTGTATTTGCAGTTGAAAGGAGAGACGGTGGCCTCCACGCGCACCGACCAGCATGGATGCTTCGCTTTCGATGTGCCCGATGATTCCCCTCGTGACGACTATCGGCTCTATGCCCCCTACAAGGGATTGAATCTGGCCCGCGGCATGCGTGCCTATCCGTTGGATTTGGAAAATTATGTGTTGAACACCAATAGCGTGGATGATGAGTGGGAGGAGGAAGAGGATGAGGATGATTCTCCGAGTGAGGAGGAACTGAAAGGATACTTCGAAAAGGAGCACGGCCTTTACATCGACAGCCTCACGTGCGACAGCATCTGGTTTGAATTTGGCTATTTCCATTGGGACGGCGAGACAAGGTATACTCCGGCGGTGGATGCCGAGCTGAAGGTGGAACGCCTACAGCCTCCCGCAGTGCATCGGCTGAACCACACCATGCTCTCGCGCCAGGCGGAGCAAACCATCGATTCTGCTGAGTTCGAGCGGCGCTATCCCGGCTTTGCCTACAGTCGCTACGTCAACCACACCGACGACTGGCCGGTGGCCGAGCAGGTAGGTATTTGGCACCGACATTTCGAGTCGGCTAAGAATCACGCCTTTGCCCTGCCACCATTGGCGCCCGACGGCGTCTATCGCGCCACCCTCAGCGCAGGGGACAAGTCGAGCCATATGACCGTCTATCAGGGACGGTATCCGATAAGTGGCTCAAATATCGATGCGTGGAAGGAGAACCAAGGGATGGTCGCCGTCGGCGACACCTTGCGAATTCATATAGCCTCGTGGCAGAAGGAGGTGCGGGCAGTGGTGATGCTGGAGGTGAACGGGCAGCTGACCGACTGCCGCGAAGTGATTCTGAATGGCGACGAGCGTGTGTTGGAATACCCGTTGGGAGAGGTGGAGGGAATTGTGATGTGCAGTGTGGCGTCGGTATGGCACGGCGAGCCGTCGAATGTCGTGGTAGGTTTCGCTGTTGGGCCCCGAGCAAAGGACTATATGAAACAGTTCAACGTCCTGTATTTCTATATGGAACGGCATTTCTTGGAATGGACGCGCTACTATGATGAGCAACGTCTGCGCCAGGCCCCGCAGACCGTCTATCCCGACCGCCAGCAGTTTGTCCCGTCGGTGTGGCGCTACCTAGACCTCCGCGAGAAGGGCCTGCGAGGCATGCACCTCTACTGCCCCGGTGAATACAACCGATGGCGTCTTTTCAGTTTCAGTAACCGGATTCGCTGTCGCTAACGGAGGTTGACGATGGTGACGCCCACGCCGCCCAATTCTACCTTCTCGGGGTGGAAGGTGCGGACTTCGCGCATGCCTTTCAGCTCCTGATGGATGACCTGCATGAGGATGCCGTAGCCTTTGCCGTGCAGGATGCGGATTTCCTTTTCTGAGAGGAGGAGGGCTTCGTCGATGAATTTATGGAGCATGTCCAGCGCCTCTTCCGCACGGTGGCCGCGGAGGTCGAGGGTAGGGTTAAAGTGGGCGCGCTTCTCGTTCATCTCGTCGTAGATGGAAGAGAAGGTCTGGACGGCAGGTTTTTTAGAGGTGGGAATCTTCTGCTTGGCAGTGCCTGTGAGGCGGTCGAGGGGGATGGACATGCGGAGACTGTTGCTCTCGACGACGGCTTTCTTGCCCTTGATTTCCACCACCTGTCCGAAGGTGTCCTGTCCGTCGATACGGACGATGCTGCCCACAGCGATGGGGAGTGACATAGCGGCAGGGTGACTGAGTGACTGAGTGGTTGCTGCGGCAACCAATTTTTCATTCTTAATACTTAATTCTTCATTCTCACGGGTGGCTTCGGCCAGGCGGGCGCGGGCTTGCTGGGTGGCTTCTTTCTCGGCTTTGGCGGACTTGATGTCGCTGATGGTGCGCTCGACGGTGCGGTTGGCGTCGGTGAGTATTTGCTGCGCTTCGCGGCGGGCATTGCCGATGATTTCGTGTCGGCGGGCTTGCAGGTTGTCGTTGAGGCGTTGGTATTTGGTGGTCACCTCGTTGAGGAACTCGTCGGCCACGCGGAGCTCCTCTTTCTGGCGGGCAATCTCCTGCTTGTCGAGTTCCAGCTGTTGCAGCTGGTGCTCGAAATTGAGTTGCTCGCGACCCACCATCTCGCCGGCGCGGTCGAGTATTTCCTTCGGGAAACCGATGCTTTCTGCAATCTCGAAGGCGAAGCTGCTGCCGGGGTGCCCCACGGCAAGGCGGTAGAGAGGCCGCATGGCGTCGGTGTCGAAGAGCATAGCGCCGTTGACGATGCCCGGCATGCGGTCGGCCAGCAGCTTGAGGTCGGCGAAGTGGGTGGTCACCACGCCGAAGGCACCTTTTCCGTAGAGTGCTTCGAGCACCGCTTCGGCAATGGCGCAGCCGCTGCGGGGCTCGGTGCCGCCGCCCAGTTCGTCGAGGAGGAAGAGGGTGCTCTCATTGGCTTCTCCGAGCAACACTTTCATGTTCTGCAGGTGCGAGGTGTAGGTCGAGAGGTCGTTGTCGATGCTCTGCTGGTCGCCGATGTCAATGAAGATGGAACCGAAGAGGCCGCACTCGGAGGTAGGTCTCAGCGGCACTGGCATGCCACACTGCAGCATGTATTGTATCAATCCCACAGCCTTGAGCAGCACCGACTTGCCGCCGGCATTGGGACCGGAAATGATCAGTATCCTTTGCCCATTTTGCCCATTTATCCCATTCAATCCAAGGTTGAACGGCACCACACCGTCTTTCTTCTGCAGGTAGAGTATCGGATGGCGGGCATCCATCCACTCGATGTGGGGATCGCGGTGGAGTAGGGGAACGCTGGCGTTGAGCTCCACGGCCACGCGGGCTTTGGCCCTCAGGAAATCTATTCTTGCAAGGAAACGGTAGGCCTCGTCGAGCTGCGGCAGCAAGGGACGCAGGCGGTCACTGAAAGCGAGCAGTATCCGTTGTATCTCGTGCCGCTCGTCGAAGTCCAGTTCTCGCAAGTCGTTGCCCAGCTCCACCACTTCGGAGGGTTCGACGAAGGCGGTGAGGCGAGTGGCACTCTCGTCCTGGATGAGGCCTTTGATTTTGCGACGATGGGTGGTGAGCAGCGGAATGACGGGACGGCCGTCGCGGATGGTGACCTCGGCGCCCTCGGGGGCCCACCCTTCGCGCTTGGCACGGGCCAGCGTACTATTGACCTGTGCCTCCACCTCTGCGGCTTTGCGGGCTTTGGTTCTACGTATCTCTGCAAGGGCTGGAGAGGCGTTGTCATAAAGTTCGCCGTGGTCGTCGATGAGTTTGCCCAGCAGCGAGTTGATGACGTTGAGCTGCGAGCTCTTGCCGCCGTAGCCCAATTCCACCTCGATGGCCAGGTTGCGCAGGGCGGTGTATTGCTGGTGCTCCTCGGCGGTGAGGAAATAGTAACATTCGCGGATGGTGCGCAGCGAGAGCTTTAAATCAAAGAGGTTCTCTAACGGAATAACAGTATTCCCCACTCGCAGGTGAGTGAGGATGGGTGTGAGGTCGATAAAATCCTGCTGGGGGAAGTCGCTCTCCATGAGCACTATCTGGCGCATCTCCTCCGTGAGTTGCAGTTCATATTGCACCTTCTCAAAGTCGGAAGAAAAACGCATCTCGTCGACCATGCGGACGGCAAGGGCGTTGCTGCATCTCTCTGCCACCATCCCACGTATCCGGTCGAATCCCAGTTTCTGTTCTATATTGTTCATTTAATCAAAATCAAGATAAAGGGGCCATCGCTCCCGAAAACTGTCGAGACGCTCTTTGTCGAGCACAACGGAGACAAGTCCCTCATCGCCCGCTTCGGCTTCTGCCACAGGGAAGCCCTTATAATCGATGAGGGCACTATTGCCGGTGTAGTCGCCTCCCACGCCATCCTTACCACAGCGATTGCAACCTAACACATAGCTAAGGTTCTCAATTGCGCGAGCCTTGAGTAGTGTTGTCCAGGCTTCGTGGCGGCTTCCCGGCCAGTTGGCACAAACGAGCAGGAGGTCGTAGCTTAAATCGTCGTTGCGTAGCCATTTGGGGAAGCGGAGGTCGTAGCAGACGGCAGGTTTAATCTTCCAGCCTTTGTATTCGAACACTTCACGCTGTGTGCCGCGACTAATGATATCGTATTCGCCACTGACGCGGAAGGTGTGGGCTTTGTCGTAGTAGCCAAAGGAACCATTAGGGTAAATCCAGTGCAGGCGGTTGTAGCATTTGTCGCCTTCGCGTACAATCCAAGTGCCGACGAAGAGGAAGTTGTGACGGGAAGCCAATTTCTGGGCCCAGCGAAAGGTGGGCCCCATAGGATTCTCGGCCAAGGCGGCCATGTGATCGCCGAAGCCCGTGGTGAAGGTCTCGGGCACCACGAAAATGTCGGTGTTGTGAGGCACAAGGAACAGGCTGTCCTCTACGGCGCGTCGGTTTGCTTCAGCGTCGCCCCATACGATGTCTTGCTGGAAGAAGGTAACACGCAGGTCATTCATAGCTTTTGGCATTGGTCAAGGTCTGTTTGCAGTTGGTGCTGCAACGCTTCGATGGAATCGAAGCGCACAATGTCGCGGAGGCGGCGCGAGAACTCGACGGTGACAGTCTCTCCGTAGAGGTCGCCTTCGAAGTCGAGGAGGTGGACTTCCAATAGGGGGTTCTCTACGCCGAAGGTGGGAGCAGTTCCTAAATTCGCCATGCCGCAATTCTTAATACTTAAATTTTCATTCTTGATTCTCACGGCGTAGACACCATCCTTGGGGAGCATCTTGCGCGTCTGCGAGAGGTCGATATTGGCGGTGGGGAAGCCGAGGGTGTGTCCTACGCCTCGTCCATGAAGAACGGTACCAGTGATGGAAAAGGGACGTCCGAGCAGAGCGGCTGTCTCTTCCACCCATCCGTTGGTCAGACTTTCTCGGATGCGACTCGAACTGATGGGCTCTCCATTCACCAGGAATGGCTCGCCGCGCCTCAACTCGAAGCCCAGTTCGGCAGCCTCCTCCGGCAGTCGCTCAAAGTCGTCGTCGCTCCTGCTCCCGAAGCGGCTGTCGTATCCAAGCAGCAGGCTTCTCATCTGCAACCGCCCATACATCCACCGCGCCATCTCGCAGGCCGTCATCTGTGCCACCTCCCTCGTGAACGGAAGCACTGCCACATATTTCGCCCCAGCCTCGAACAGCAGCCTCAGGTGCTCCTCCGGGTCGTCGAGCCAGTATTCGCTCTCGCGCCGCCCCAGGACAAACGACGGGTGTGCCGTTAGCGTCACCACTAATCGTGTCCCCTCCATCTGCGCTAACAACGCCTGGTGTCCCTGGTGTACGCCGTCGAAGACTCCGACGGTGACGGCAGTGGGCTCCGGAATAGCTTGGATGGGACCGTTTATGTCGTAGAGTTGGAACATGTTTCTTTTTAGTATAGGCGAACGATGGGAATGAAAGAGAACGAGACACCGACGGAGAACTGGTTGCGATGGCCATACTCCTGCGTGGTGCCGTCGGCAAAAGTTCCCGTCGAAGGCAGGTAGTGATAGAGGATGCCTTTGAGCGTGAGCATGCACGAGGGGGGATACCATTTCCACCCCACGCTGAGCGTGGCCACACGTGTGCGGTCGAAGGTCAGGCCGGCGCTGTTGGCCGAGAGGTTGGAGAAGTGCCAACTGCCCAGCAAAGGGACGAAGTCTTTTCCGTGCCAGTAGCTGGCCAGAAGGAGCCAGCTTTCGTTAAATTCCATCTGCAGCTCGGGGTAAATGCCCCAGCCCTGGGAGAAGGGTACGGTGGCGTTGCCGTGCTGGTGATACCACATCACACGGCAACTCAGGTCAAAGTAACAATTGAAAACGGGATATTCGTTGGAAATACCCAATCCGGCGGCGGCGTTGAAGTTGTTGTTGATGTTGTGGCTCACCGACATATTCTGTCCCCCCTCGTGCTGGACGACGAAATGCAGGGGCAGATAGACGTCCCATAAATCATTGATAAAGTGATAAAGCTTGCCGGAAATACCTGCGGTGAAGCGCTCGGGCACTGGGCTGCGGTCCCAAATGTACTCGCGCCAGTCGGTCCAGATGTCCACGTTGAACCAACGGCCGTCGACTTCCAGTTCGAAACCGGCCTCGGGGTCGCCCACCAGCTGGCGTTCGTCGTTATAGAGAGGCATGGGCAGACTGTGACCACTGTTGTCCAGACAACCCATCTTCAGTCTTATCAGTGGCGTGAATTGTATTTTGGCTTGTAACCACGGAAGGATATGCATGGGGCGCGAAATGCTGTCATACAATGGGTAGGCTCCATAGGCCGTTGTGGCAGGATAGTCGCGAGCCCCCCAATAGTAGAGCCAGTGCAGACCTCCGCTGAGGGTTACCTTGTTGTGCAGCTTCCATTCCACCTTGGGCTGCAGCACGAATCCTGGCAGCGTGTAGCCGCTGATGCGGTCGCCAAAGTATTCGTTGTCGATGAAGAAAGTGGAGCCATCGACATGCAGGAATATCCTGTTGGTGTCTTGGGCGTGGCCTGAAATGAAAAATGAAAATTGAAAAATGAAGAATGCACTGACGCAAATCAACCGCGCCAGCCCATACTTAATTCTTAATTCTTCATTCTTCATTTCTGCAAGGCTTCTACGATGGCTTCCTCAATGGCGGCGCCACGCAGGTCGCGGGCAAGGATGGTGCCGTCGGGGGCTATGAGCATAATCTGCGGGATGCTGTTCACTCCGTAGGTCTCGGTGGCCGTGTGGGTACTGTCGACCAACTGGGGATAGGTGATGCCCAGCTCGGCCATCACTTTCTCATGGGCGGCTTTGCGGGCTTCGGCATCGCCGCGCTCCCAAACGTTAAGTCCCACAATGACAAGCCCCTTGCTCTGGTATTTCTTCCACAGCGGCACCAGGTTGTCCTTGATTTCGTTCCTACAGGGACCACACCAGCTGGCGTAGAAGTCGACCAAGGCCAACTTGCCGTCGATAAGGTCACTCAATTTTCCGTTAACACCTTGGATGTCTGTGTAGTGCTTTCCGGCCGAGGTGGCTTCGATGGCACGCAGCTGCTCAAGTTTGCGCACCATGTCGTCGTCGCCCGAAACCATAGGGTTGGCAGTCTTCATGATGCTGTCGAACTCGCGATAGGTGAAGGTGCCCACCTGCGAGATGGCACGCATGGCCATAAGACCCAGTATGTTGTCGCTGTTCTCATGATAGAGGTTCCAGCTGGCGTCGAGCATGCGGGCGTTGAGAACGGCCTCGAGGCTGTCGATAAAATGCTCCTCCTTGGCGCGCTCTTCGGCGCTGGTGGCGCTGTAATAGAGAGGGATATGCTCTTCCATTGCACTTCTGATCTCTTTCATGTTGAGTCCGGAAATGAAGACTTGAAGCTTGTCGTTCAGCGGGGTGCCTCCGATGCTGTCGTCTTTCACGACGATGTTGCCGGGCTCGACGATGAGCTCGGCTATCGGACCGTTATAGGTCAGCAGTCCGGCACTCCAGGGTTCCTCGACGGTACCGGTGAAGGTGAATGTGCCGTCTGCCACTATGGCACTGTCGACCGGGGCATCTTTCCCATCGCAGACGAGGTAGACCGTCATGCCGTTCATATCGGCCACGGTCCCGTTTATGACATACTGATTCTTGTTTCCGCAGCTACCCATCAGGGTGATAACTGCCACTGCGCAAATGATTTGGAATGCTTTTTTCATTGTTTCAAATTGTAAAAATACGGCTGCAAAAGTACGACTTTTGCCCGACATGGCAAAATTTATTTTAGTCCCTTCTCCGTCCTCCCTCCGTACCCTCACCGTATCATCTCCGACCGCGGTCGGAGTTGGGTCGGAGATGGGTCGGAGTTGAGTCGGACTTGATACGGAGTTGACTCTTAGTATCAGGCAGTTAGGAATGACTAAAAAAAGCCTTTTTCCGATGTTTTTCCAAAAAATGAAAAATCTTGTGTTATATATTGATTTTCAGTGATTAAGTATTGTGTATGGGGTGGTGTTGATATTTTTTCTCCCGATATGTCGAAAAAAAGTCGTATTTTTGCAAATTAATTTCATTGGAATAAAAAACGCAAATATATGTATACAGACGAATCTAAATTCATCGGCGAAGGCCTCACTTACGACGACGTCCTGCTCGTCCCCGCTTACTCCGAAATCCTCCCCCGCGAGGTGACGGTTGCTTCCCGCTTTTCCAAAAACATCATGCTGAACACTCCGTTGGTCAGCGCTGCTATGGACACCGTCACCGAGGCCGCCATGGCCATCGGTATGGCTCAGGAAGGAGGCATCGGCGTCCTGCACAAAAACATGAGCATCGAGCGTCAGGCCAATGAAGTCCGCAAGGTGAAGCGTGCCGAGAACGGCATGATTATCGACCCCGTGACCCTCAACAAGGAGGCCAAGGTGAAGGACGCCCTCCACCTGATGGAAGAGTACGGCATTGGCGGCATTCCCATCGTCGACGAGAACCGCATGCTCATCGGCATGGTGACCAACCGCGACCTGCGCTTCGAGCGCGACATGGAGCGTCCGTTGAGCGAAATCATGATTACCAAGCTCATCACCACCCATGTGGGCACCACCTTCGCCGAAGCCACCGACATCCTCCAGCAGCACAAAATCGAGAAGTTGCCTGTCGTCAACGAGGAGGGACAGTTCATGGGTCTGATTACATACCGCGACATCATGAAGACCAAGGAGCGCCCCATGGCCTGCAAGGACAAGGCCGGCCGTCTGCGCGTTGCCGCCGGCGTGGGTATCACGCCCGACATGATGGACCGTGTCGACGCCCTGGTGAAAGCCGGTGCTGACGCCATCGTCATCGATACCGCCCACGGCCACAGTGTCCGCGTGGTGGAGGCCCTCAAGAATGTCAAAGCCAAGTATGACAATGTCGACGTCGTCGTGGGCAACATCGCCACCGGCGAGGCCGCCATCATGCTCGCCGAAGCCGGCGCCGACGCCATCAAGGTCGGCATCGGTCCCGGAAGCATCTGCTCCACCCGTATCATCGCAGGTATCGGCGTGCCACAGCTTACCGCCGTCTGCGAGGTGGTAGGCGCCTTGAAACAGAAAGGCTACGACGTGCCCGTCATCGCCGACGGCGGCATCCGCTACAGCGGCGACATCGTCAAAGCCCTGGCCGCAGGCGCCAGCACCGTCATGGTCGGCTCCCTTGTGGCCGGTACCGACGAGGCACCCGGCGAGACCATTATCTACGAAGGCCGCAAATTCAAGTCCTACCGCGGCATGGGCTCGCTCGAGGCCATGCAGGCAGGCTCGAAGGACCGCTACTTCCAAGACAAGGAGACCGATGCCAAGAAACTCGTCCCCGAAGGCGTTGTGGGCCGTGTGCCCTACAAAGGCACCCTCAGCGAGATACTCTATCAGATGGTGGGTGGTCTTAAGGCCGGTATGGGTTACACCGGCAGCCGCACCATCGAGGATCTCCAGAAGGCCAAGTTCATCCGCATCACCGCCGCCGGCCGCACCGAGAGCCACCCGCACGACATTGCCATTACCCGTGAGGCCCCGAACTATAGCAGATAAGAGATTAGATTTTAAAGTTAAAAGTTAAGAGTTGATGAAGAAGAAGATATTGTTGGCTGCGGCCCTCATTTCAATTTTCAATTTTCATTTTTCAAATTCCCAAGCCCAGAACAATCCTGTGGTGATTGAGATTGGCGGCCGCCAGATTCGTCAACAGGAGTTTATGAAGGATTTCATGCAGTCGGTGGGCAACGGCCTGGTGGCGAAAGAGGCTACCGAGAGCGAAAAACGCAAGGCCCTCGACGAATATGTGGAACTCTATGCCAATTTCCAGGCCAAGTTGCGCGATGCCGTGAGTCGTGGGTTCGACACCTCTGCCGACCTGCGCAACGAGCTGGCACGCTACCGCAAAGATTTGGCTTCGCCCTACCTCATCGATTCGGCCATGCTCAAGAAGATCATGACTGAAGCCTACGAGCGAAACCGCTATGCATTGCACGCGGCGCACATCCTGGTGAAGGTGGGGGAGGATGCCCCTCCCGAGGACACCCTTGCGGCCTACAATCGTGCAATGGAGTTGTATGACCAGGCAATGGCTGGCGAGAATTTCAGCAACCTGATTATCGCTGAGATTTTCCGCCAGAACCCCGAGGCGAAGGTGCAGCCCAACGAAGGCGATTTGAACTTCTTCACCTCGTTCGATATGGTTTATCCTTTCGAGAATGCCGCCTATGCCCTCGAGCCGGGTGAGATAAGCAAGCCTGTGCGTACCCGCTACGGCTACCACATCATCAAACTCTACGAGAAGGTGGAATTTTACGGGAAGGTGACGCTGCAGCACTATTGGAACCGCAACCGCAATGCCGAGAACGAGGTTCTGCAGGCCTATGAACGCCTGCAGGGAGGCACACCCTTCGAGATGATAGCCCGTCAGAGCGACGATGCCAGCACCGCCAACTCGGGGGGCTACATCTATGACGCTTCCATGCAGCAGCTGCCGCAAGAGTATGTGACTGTCCTCAGTAAACTGAACGAAGGAGAGTTCTCAAAGCCTTTCCTTACCCGCTATGGCTGGCACATCGTCCGTTTGGTGAAGAAGGAGACCATGCCTCCTTTTGAGAAGATGGAGTCGTTCTATCGTCTGCGTATGACACGGGATCCGCGTGGCGAGGCTTCACGCAAGTCGTTCGCTGCCGCCGCCCGCAAGAAATACGGTGTCGTCGACCTCACTACCACCCCTGTACCTACAAAGAAAACAAAGAAAAAGAGCAAGAAACAGCAAGAGGTGAAGATGATGGCTACACTCGACGAGTTGGTGGCCAACCTCAACACCGACGTTTTCACCGCCCGTTGGAATGTGAAAGACTCGGCTTTCCACGACCTTCGTCCGATGGTGAGGGTTCCCGGCAAGGAATACAATGTTCGCGATGTGGCCGCCTTTATTCGCCACACACAGAGGGCAGAGGGTCGCACCTCGCTGAAGTCCTATGCCAGGCGCCATTATGACGAGTTCCTCGACAGTGTGAGCATCGCCTATGCCGATAGCCAATTGGAGAAGGAACATCCCGACTTCGCCGATCTCGTGGAGGAATACCGTCGTGGACTGATGA
Organism: uncultured Bacteroidota bacterium; assembly: GCA_902771735.1. GTDB lineage: Bacteria > Bacteroidota > Bacteroidia > Bacteroidales > P3 > Colimorpha. The sequence goes on along the minus strand of CACXXO010000001.1, from coordinate 94,614 downwards.
TTTTCAACTACAACGAGCAGATGATATGGGTTAAGGCTATCAAAGACAGTGTCGGATTTGCAGACTACTATGCCCGCGAGAGCGCCAAGAAGAGTCTCGACAAGGCCGAGGATTCAATCTATTTTTGGCGTACACGTGCGCGCGTTGCCTATTTCGATGTGGCCGACAGCCGTTGTCTTGACTCTGAGAAAGCCGTTAAAATTCTGCGCAAGGCGATAGACAAGAACCTGTCGTCGTCCGACATGCAGGACGCCCTCCTCAAGAAGGTAAACCGGAAGAAATGCGAAGTGGAGAACCCGGTGACTTCCGGTGTTGAGCTGGTGGAACAGACCCGTCAAGACCTGCTTGGCGACGACCAGTGGAAACAGGGTGTCTATGTAGTCCATTCGGGCAAGGGCTACCGCCTGCTCGTGGTACAGGACATCATCGCTCCTTGTCTCAAAGGACAGATGGAGGCTCGTGGATACTATCTCAATGGTTGGCAGAACGAAGTGGAGGAAACCCTTTGCAAGGAGCTCCGCCAGAAATACAGAGTGAATATCAACCACAATGTCGTTGACAAGATTCGTTTTTAGCCTATTGGCATCCATGTTGTTGCTGACGGCCTGCTCACGGGTCGGGGGTGACCATTCGCCTGTGGTGGCCAGTGTCTATAATCGTGAATTGCATCGCAGCGACCTCGAGGGGTTGGTGCCCGCCGGGCTCTCGGCCGAAGACAGCACAGCTGTTGTGAAAAACTATGTGGAACAGTGGATTCGGCAGGCTGTCATCCTCGCCAAGGCTGAAAAAAATGTCAAGAACGACTTTGCGCGCGAGTTGCAGGATTATAGGAATAGTCTGTTGGCGTATGCCTATGAACGACAGATTATAGACCAACTGCTCGATACGCTGGTGACCGAAGCGCAGATACGGGAATATTACAATGAGCATCAAAACGAGTTTTTGCTTAAGAGCAGCATCGTCAAGGCGGTATATCTTATTGTCCCCGTCAAGTCGCCTGCCGTGGCCAAAATCAAGAAGATTGTCCTCAAGAAAGATTTCTCCGACAGCGATATCATGGAACTTGAAGAGACGGCTTCACGCAACGGGTTCAACGGCTATTATGACGCCGGCAGCTGGATTCCGTTCGTGACCCTTCAGGCGGCCATTCCTGTCACTGCCTATAACGAACAGCTCTTCCTTCGTCAACACCGGTCCATAGCCTTTGGCGACGATTCCCTTTTCTATGCAGCCCGTATCCTCGACTACAAAGTTTCTGACGAGATTTCACCCTTGGAAATCCAACGTGACAACATTCGTGTTATTATTCTCAATCACCGTAAAATCGATATCCTCAACAAACTCCAGGCCGACTTGCTGAAAGAGGCCGAAAGGGATGGCGATGTGAAGCGGATGTTGTGATAAATGTAAAGTAATAAGAGTATGAAAATGAAGAAAATATTGTTGGTGATGACCCTCGTGCTGCTTCCTGCAGGAGGTCAACACCTCATGGCCCAAGAAGGCACGCTGATTGACGGCGTAGCCGCCATTGTGGGCAAGAATATTGTCAAATATTCAGATGTTGAACGTTCGTTGGCGCAGATGCGTATGCATTCGGGTGTGACCGACGCGCAAGCCTCGCGTTGCGCCATTTTGGAAAACCTCATCCTCACCCAGTTGCTGGTGCACAAGGGCGAAGTGGACAGCGTTGAGGTACAGGAAGAACAGGTAAAGCAATATCTTGACTATTACCTCAACAGCGACCTCCTGCAGTACGGCTCCAAGGAGGCATTGCGAGAGGCCACGGGATTCACCTACGACGAGTTGAAAGAACAATACGACCACATGATTCGTACTAACCTTCTCAGCCGCAATGTGGAATACCAAATCACCGAGAACGTCAAGGTTACTCCTGCCGAGGTTACCAAGTTCTTCAACGAACTGCCGGCCGACAGCCTTCCCATGATGCCGGAGAAATATGAGATTTCTGAGATAGTCATCCAACCGGTCATCTCCGAAGAGGAGCGCGACCGCGTGCGTACCCAGCTTGCCGAATTGCGCGAGCGCGTGCTCAAAGGCGAGAGTTTTTCGATGCTTGCCACACTCTATTCGCAGGATCCCGGATCGGCTCGCAAAGGTGGAGAACTGGGCTTCTTCCCCCGTGGACAGATGGTAGCCGAATTTGAGTCGGCAGCTTTTGCACTCAAACCCGGCGAGGTGTCTCCCATCATCGAGTCGAAGTTCGGCTTCCATATCATCCAACTTGTCGAGCGTCGCGGCAATACCGTCAATGCCCGTCATATCCTTATCATTCCCAAAGTGTCGCCCGAGGAATTGCTCCGTGCCCGTATGACGCTCGACAGCCTTGCCACCCAAATCCGCGATGGCAAGATCTCCTTCGAGGATGCCGCACGGCAGTATAGCACCGTCGACAATGCCAAACAGGGTGGCACGGTGACCAACCCCAACGACGGCAGCAACCGCTTCGACGCCGAAACTTTGAAACAGGGCTATTTTGCCGTGGGCATCCCCGGCATGGACGTGGGACAGATTTCTCCCGCCACAGCTTTCAAGGACGAGGACAATCATGACGCCTACCGCATCGTACGCCTCAACCGCAAATACCCTGCCCACAAAGCCAACCTCGTTGACGACTACGACAATATCTATAATGCAGCTCTCGTCACCGCCAAGCAGAAGCACATGCGCGAATGGGCTCGTAAACAAGCCAAGAGCACCTATATTCGTTTGGCTGACGAGTTCAAGGGCTGCACTTTCGAAAACCTCGGTTTGTCTTTCTAAATCCTTTAAAACCATGAGCGACAAAGAACAACTTGACCTTCTGGTTCAAAAATATACAGCACTCCGCTCCGAAATGGGTAAAGTCATCATCGGTCAGCATGAGGCTGTCGACTCGTTGCTGCTGGCTCTTTTCACGGGAGGACACTGTCTCCTTTTAGGCGTTCCTGGTTTGGCCAAAACTCTTATGGTGAACACTTTGGCGCAAACTTTGGGCCTTTCCTTCAACCGCATCCAGTTCACTCCCGACCTCATGCCTTCCGACATCACCGGAAGTGAAATCCTCGACCGTGAGCGCAACTTCAAGTTTATCCAGGGGCCGCTTTTTGCCTCCATCGTCCTGGCTGACGAAATCAACCGCACGCCACCTAAGACCCAGGCCGCTCTCCTCGAGGCAATGCAGGAAAAGAGAGTCACCGTCGGCGGCACCTCCTATTCTCTCCCGCAGCCTTTCTTCGTCCTTGCCACACAGAACCCCATCGAGCAGGAAGGTACCTACCCCTTGCCCGAGGCTCAGCTCGACCGCTTCATGTTTAACGTCCGCCTCGACTATCCTTCCTTCGAGGAAGAAATGCAGATAGTGAAACAAACCACGGTCAGCCAGACCACCACCGTCCAGGAAATTCTCAACGCCGAGGAAATCCTTGCCTTCCAGGAAGTCATTCGCAACATGCCAGTAACTGACAATGTGGTTGAATACGCCGTTCGGTTGGTAAGCAATACCCGTCCGAATGCTCATGCAATCAAGCAGTCTGACGATCAGTCGATTTCCCGTTACATCTCCTGGGGCGCCGGCCCGCGTGCCTCGCAATATCTCATCATGGGTGCCCGTACCCATGCCGCCCTCCATGGCAAATACTCACCCGACAGCGAGGATGTCCGTGCTGTGGCCTTCAACGTGTTGCGTCACCGCATCGTACGCAACTATTACGCCGAGGCCGAGGGTATCACCACAGACCAAATCATCAACGAATTACTAAAATAAGAATATAGGATTATGAAAGTGATCAATGGTCATAGGTCAGTGATCGGTAGGTTGTGCAAGTTCTTATGCGTCAGCCTGATTTTCAATTTCCAATTCTCTGTTTTCAACCCCCTCTCCGCTCAGTCGGGACTCTATGTGCCGTCGGCCAAACCTGTGAAAAACATGCAGAAAGCACTCACCAACCCTGAGACGTTCTATCTGCTGCTTGCCTACCGGGGCACCGACTCGACCTATTCCGTCTCCGACCTCGACCTCCTCGATTCTGCCTACCGCATCGCCTTCGATGTCGAAAATCCCAACCTCTACACCATGACCATCGAAAGCTATGGCAACGATAGCGAACCCTTGGGCCTCAAGCGCGTCGACGGCGTGCGTCGCTACTTTGCCATGCGCTCCCGCGCTCCGTTCCCCATCCGCTACGCCCGCAATCCCATCCATTGCTCCTGCCACGGCGACAGCGTCGAGACCCTCCGCTTCGAAGTGCCTGCCACCATGGCCGTCTACGATTGCGCACAGCTCCCTGAGTCGCGCCTGCTGCTCAATAAGAGCATCAGTCTCCGCAACACCGTCCTTGTCACCTTCCACAACGACCCCGACGAGTGTGTAGGCTCCGCCCGCGGATGCTACATGCCCGCCTCCGACAGCCTCGTGCGCGGCTACTATGCACAGCTCTATCTCGCCAAAGGTTCAGTCTATGCCATCGACAATACTAAGGACTCCTGCCCCGGAGGCTTGGAAATCAAGGTTGAGGACCATCTTGACTACAAATCCGCCGTCGAGCGCTACAATCTTATACCCCACCCGAAACACATCCTCGTCCAAGCCGGCTATATTGTCCTCAAAAGCAACTATGGCCGTCAACCCGACGAGTGCGAGGTTGAACAGAAAGACTCCATTTTCGTCCGCATTCCCGCCACTCAGGAGCAAATCGATGCCAAACTCAAGTTCTTTGCCAAGGTCAAGACTTCGCGTGGCATCGAATACAAGGCGCTGCCCACTCGCAAAATGCCCGGCAAGGGCGAACTCATGCTCCAGGCACCCATCAGTGTCGACCAATTCGACACCATCTATCTCGGCAAACGCATCTCCGAGAAGGAATTGAAGGACTACTTCTATGAAGTCGACTCGTCTACCGAAGCCGCCGCATTCGCCGTTGGGCGCCGCTTCTACGTGGCCTACAACGTTGGCAAGCGTGGCCAATATGAGCTCAAGAAAGCCCTCCGCGCACTCTTCCGCATTGTCCCCGAGCAGGAAGAAGACCTTCAGAAACCCGTTGAACGCAAAGAGCTCAAAGGTGAAGAAATCGGCGAATAGCACCACTGCAATCCCCTCAAACATATTTAATACATCAAATCCATCAAACAAATGGCTTATCTTCAAACCGATGTGACCAAGGTCACCACACGTGTTCTCCAGAATATGAAAATCCATGGTGAGAAAATCGCCATGCTCACGGCCTACGACTACTCCATGGCCTCGCTCCTCGAGAGCGCCAAAATCGACGTCGTCCTTGTCGGCGACTCCGCCGCCAATGTCATGGAAGGCCACAAAACCACCCTACCCATCACCCTCGACGAAATGATAACCTATGCCGCCTCCGTCGTCCGCGCCATGAAGCGTGCACTTGTTGTCGTCGATATGCCTTTCGGCACCTATCAGGGCAACTCCAAGCAGGCCCTTGCCTCCGCCATCCGTATCATGAAGGAAACCGGCGCCGACGCTATCAAGATGGAAGGCGGCGAGGAAATCCTTGAGAGCGTGCAGCGCATCCTTTCGGCCGGCATCCCTATCATGGGCCATTTGGGACTCACACCGCAGAGCATCAACAAGTTTGGAACCTATGCGGTCCGTGCCACCGAGCAGGAAGAAGCCGACCAGGTAAAGAAAGACGCCCTCATTCTCCAGGAAGCCGGATGCTTCGCCCTCGTCCTTGAAAAAATCCCCGCCAAACTGGCAGCCGAAGTCACTTCCGAACTCAAAATCCCCACCATCGGCATCGGCGCCGGTGCCGACACCGACGGACAAGTACTCGTCCTCCAGGACATGCTCGGCATCACCCAGCAGTTCAAGCCCCGCTTCCTCCGCACCTATGGCACCTTCGGCGAGGATATCTCCAACGCCATCCGCCACTACATCTCCGACGTCAAATCTGGCAGCTTCCCTAACGAAAAGGAACAATACTGATTCACAATCAGCTTTTTACGCCCACTCTTCACAGTGGGCGTTTTTTTTTGTTTTTACCACCGAAAAAGTCAATTCCTAACTGCTTGATACTTAGTACCAACTCCGTATCAAGTCCGACTCAACTCCGACCCAACTCCGACCCATGTCCGACCAGGGTCGGACATGATACGGAGAAGATACGGAGAAGGTACGGTGCCGGCACGAGGAAGAAGGCAAGAAGATTGCTGGAGAATACAAAAAAAAAAGAGGCTCCGATGGGGAGCCTCTATGGGAACGGAAGTGGAGGGTTATTTCACCACCTCGGTCTCGACAAATTCCTCTTTGTCCTCGAGTGCTTTTTTGGCGGCTTCGAAGTAGTCCTCGACCCGATTTAGCCCCGCGAGGGCTGTAAAGCTGGCGATGCCTATGCCGATGAAAGCGATGCCGAAGAGGATGCTGAGAGTGGCGGCCGTGAGTTCGGGAACGAAGATGCTCCACGCACCGAAAGCAATGACTGCCAATCCGAGCAGTAGAATGAGCCACCATCCTTTGGCGCCGGCGCGGCGGTATTTAATGGTGTTGAGAGTGAAGTCGATGCCTTCGAAAAGGATGAAGGCACCAAGCAGGATGGCGATGATTTCGGGGTGAATCATGATGAGAATGCCCAGAATTACCATCAGCACCGAGGCCGAGAGACGCATGGTCTCGAGGCTGCGGGCGGCGCTCTTGTATTCGAGGACGAAGAACACCGTGCCGGTGATGATGATGACCACGCCTACCATCTTGGCGAAGAATTCCATTGTCGCCATCGGTGCGCAGAAGCAGAGGATGCCGAGTGCAACGAAGACAATGCCGCGGACGATGAGGCTTATTTTGCTACTTTTGAACATGGGTCAATCTTTATTTTTCGTTGGGTTTGGTGGTAGGCTTGGCGGCAGCGGTGGGCGTGGCGAGGCTGGCGCGCATGTCGGTGTCGGCCTGGATGTTCTTCATGCGGTAGTAGTCCATGATGCCGAGGTTGCCGTTGCGGAAGGCTTCGGCCATGGCCAGCGGCACTTCGGCCTCGGCCATGATGACTTTGGCGCGGGCTTCCTGCGCCTTGGCTTTCATCTCCTGCTCGCTGGCAACGGCCATGGCGCGACGCTCCTCGGCTTTGGCCTGGGCGATGTTCTTGTCGGCATTGGCCTGGTCCATTTGCAGCTGGGCACCGATGTTTTTACCCACATCGATGTCGGCAATGTCGATGGAGAGGATTTCGAAGGCTGTGCCGCTGTCGAGACCCTTGGTGAGGACGAGTTTGGAGATGCTGTCGGGGTTCTCGAGCACTTGTTTGTGGCTCTGGGCTGAGCCGATGGAGGTGACGATACCTTCGCCGACACGGGCAAGGATGGTTTCCTCACCGGCACCGCCGACGAGCTGTTTGATATTGGTGCGCACGGTGACGCGGGCTTTGGCGATGAGCTGGATGCCGTCTTTGGCCACAGCGGCCACGGGGGGAGTGTCGATGACCTTGGGGTTGACCGAGGTCTGCACAGCCTTCAGCACGTCGCGACCGGCGAGGTCGATGGCCGTGGCGGTCTTGAAGTCGAGGTTCATGTTGGCCTTGTCGGCGCTGATGAGGGCGTTGACAACAGAGTTGACATGGCCTCCAGCAAGGTAGTGGGCTTCAAGGTCGTTCTGTTGAATCTTCAGGCCTGCCTTCGAGGCGGAAATCATGTTGTTCACAATCACCGTGGGCGGCACCTTGCGGAAACGCATGAAGACGAGTTGCACCAGTGAGGTGTGGACTCCCGAAATGATGGCCTGGAACCAGATTCCGACGGGAACCAAATAGATAAGGATGAAGAATGCGATGACGCATACTCCGATAATGATCATTGTACCTAATTCCATAATGTTTTATTTTTTATTGTTATACTCAATCGTAGATTCTCAATTTTCAAACCGAGTGTCGTTGGTCTCCACCACGTCGATGCGGTAGCCTTCGATGGCCACCACCTCGATGGGGAGGTCGGGGTCGATGAATTTGTTGACGGCATGGACCTCTACAGTCTTGCCGTCGATGAGGGCTTTGCCCGTGGGAGCGAGGCGTGAGATGGTGGTGCCATGGGCGCCCACCTTGACGCTCTCCTCGAGCTGATTGACCTTGCTGGCCGACTCCTCGTTGAGGCTGAATCGCTTCCATGTCTTGGCTTTCATGAACCACCACAGCATCAGGGCCAGCAACACTACGGCGCAGAGCAGGATGATGGTTCCTGTATTGGTGCCGAAGACCTTGAAGCTTTGCCATACGCCAATGGCTATCATGCCGGCACCAATGCAACCGGCCACGCCGCCCGGCAGGGCGACCACTTCGAGCGCCAGCAGCACGACGCCCAGAATGAGTAGGATGATTAATAGTGTAGGTGTCATAATTGTTTTTAGTTTTCTATGATTTCTGTTGTCAGCTGTTTGTTGAGCAGTGCGGTGTGCATGGGGAGAAGTTCGTAGTGGGCACCGTGTTTGACGGTGCATTTGCCATGGCAATGGACAAGGATGGCACACTGCTCAGCCTGCTCGGTAGTGTGGCGGCAGATGTCGACGAGGGCTTTGATGACATAGTCGAAGGTGTGGACATCATCGTTGTAGAGCACCAACTGGCAGCCGTTATCTTCCATCACGGCGGCCTCGTCGTCGGCCTGTGGGCTTACATATGGTTTGTTCTCTTCCAATTTTTTAAATTCTTTATTTTTCATTCAGCAATGCAACGGCTTGTGCCGAGATACCCTCCTCTCGGCCCTCGAAGCCGAGGTGTTCGGTGGTGGTGGCTTTCACCGAGACACTGTCAACGTCGATGCCCAATGCATCGGCAATGTTCTGCCGCATTTGCGGGATATGCGCGGCCATCTTGGGCCTTTGGGCCACGATGGTGCTGTCGATGTTGCACACTGAGTAGCCGTGTTCTTTCAGCAGCCGTCCCACATGAGCGAGGAGCTTAATGCTCGAAATGCCTTTGTACTGAGGGTCGGTGTCGGGAAAGTGTTTGCCGATGTCGCCCAAGGCGGCGGCACCCAGCAGGGCATCGCAGATGGCATGCAGCAGCACATCGGCATCGGAATGTCCCAACAGCCCGTGGGTGTGGGCTATCTTCACGCCGCCCATCCATAAGTCCAGCCCTTCCTCGAGCCGGTGTACGTCATATCCTGTCCCTATTCTCATCAGTCTGGTTGGTTTGCTCCGACATTGGTGGTGGGCTTCAGGTCGAGGCCGATGGATACACGGATGGTGTTGGCCAGCGAGTTGGTCGAGATGGTGGTGGTGGGGATGAGGTAGGAGAAATCGCCGGAGAAGTAGTTGTAGCGGATGCCGACGCCGACGGTGGCGTATTGGCGGCCGCCCTTGTTGGCATGCTCGTAGAAGTAGCCGGCGCGGGCCACAAAGGTCTCGGAATACCAATATTCGGCACCGGCCGAGATTTGGATTTCCTGCAGCTCCTCGGTCAGTCCGCCGGGGGCGTCGGTGAACGACTTGAAAGCGCCCTCGATGACGCCCATGCTGTTGTAGTTGCTCCAGGCTCCGGTAGAGTCGTTGCGCAGCGGCGGGGTGGGAACCAACAATTTATTGAGGTCGAGCATGATGGAAATCTTGTTGTAATCGTCAATCTTGTTGGTGTAGCGTCCACCGACACGCAGATTGGCGGGCAGGAACTCCTTGTCGTTGTCGTCTTCGCTGTACGACAGTTTGGCACCGAGGTTCGAGATGAAAGCACCGAGGGCGAAATTCTGGGTCTTGTCGATGCTCTGCTGGTAGTAGAGTCCGATGTCGGCGGCTAGCGAGTTGGCAGCCTTCGTCGTGGTGTTGCCGCTTCCGTCGCTCACAGTCTGTCCGTTGGTGAGGTCGGAACGCAGATAGCGCCCTGTGGCACCGAGCGACAGGTTGTCGTTGAGTTTCAAGGCATAGGTGGCATCAATGGCGAACTCGTTGGGGTGGAGTGTCATTATCTTGTTGCCTTCGACATCGGTGTTGTCGATGTCGCCAAGGGTGAAGTAAGTAAGGCTGGCGGCGGCGGTGCTACGGTCGTTGATGCGGTAGTAGCCGGCGATGTAAAAGAGGTTCATGTCGCCCACTTTCAATTTGCGCAGCCAAGGAGTATAGGTGGTGTAGGCACCTGCGGTGCCATCGATGAAGGCGAATTTGGCGTTGTTCCAGTGAGCCGAATAGGCATCGGGGGTCGTGGCGACACCCACGTCGCCCAAGGCACTCGAGATGGCGTCGGGGGCAATCATGATGATGGGCATACCGGTTGAGATGTAGTTTTTCGATTGGCCGGTCTCTGAATACTGTGCGCTTAGCGTGCCGCCCATAACTACGAGTAAAGTCAGGAATGTCAGTTTTTTCATCTATTCAAAATCTATCGTTTCTTTCAATTTTATCCTCACTATAACGAGGATTTGTTTCTTTTATTGTTCAACGGACAATACATTTCGTCACCACCTGGTGAGTCTCGCCTTCGCTGTCGGTCATCACCATGCGGGCCAGATAGAGCCCCGGGGGAACCGTGCCGACATTCCACACCACAGGCCCCACCATGTAGCCCATGGACGAAACGGTGGGCGTGAAGCTGTAGACCATGCTGCCTTGCGAGTTGTAGATTTGCAACTCGGCGCTGGCTATGGAAGCGGGACTGTTCACCCGCAGTTCGAATCGGGCCTGTTCTGTGGCGGGATTGGGCAGGCAACTCAGTTCCGAGAAGGCCAGCGTGTCCTCGCCGCGTACCACGAAGGGGAGGGTTGCGCTTGTCGACAGGCCGTAGATGTTCCATGCTTTCACGGTGATGGTGTGGCGGCCGGGAGCGACATTCTTCAGTGTGTAGGACACACTGCCCCGGCGACTGTCGCTGATGTCTTGCTGGTAGAGGTCGTTGAGGACTAACAGACTGTTGGGATTGTCGTCAATTACTGCCGTGATATCATGTCCCAAGCCGGTGCCGACATTGATGCCTGCCGAGTCGGAGAGGTGAGCCAGCAGAGTGGGCGAGGAGCCTGTCAGGCCACCCGCGCGGAAGTTGGTGTCGCCAATGAAGAGGGTGACCGACGGGGGAGTCATGTTCTCGATTTCCACGTCGCTCATGCCACCCAGCTTCAGCCGCAGGAAACTGCCTGTTGCATGGTCGGTCGCGTCCGACTTGGCGTAGTGGCTCAGTTTGGCATAGGCATATTCATAGGGTACGTCCTTCGGCACGATGAACGAGTATTCGAAGCGGCCGCCCACCACAGGGTGACTGCCTTTGTAGAGCACGTTTTTCTGCTGCCAGAAAGAGAGTTGGCTGCCGGGATTGTCGTTGGCCAAGGTGGTGGCGCGCATCTCGCGGTCGAAGACGATGGGATAGAGTGTGCCGTCGAAGTCGTCGACGAGGTTGCCTGCCGTGTCTTGAATCTCACCCTGGACGGTGACGCGCGACAGCACGTCGGCGGTCACATCGGAAGTGTCGCTCACGGGCTCGGCGTTGATATGGGTTACCTTCACACGGTTGAGTGGCTGGCTGAGGCGCAGCGCGGGGTCGCCCAGCAGTCCTATGCTCATGGACACCGGGGTGCGGTTCTTGGCCATGCGCAGGGCGTCGCCAACGGTGTTCCCCGGTTGGAGGGCATTGAGCACCACGTCCTTGTTGAAACGCTCAATGTGACTGATGGGACGGGAGGCGCTGATGACTCCTATCATCGCCGACGGGGCCAGTATACATATCTCGGCGCCGCATTGTTCGTCGACCAGGTCGAAACGGCCGTAGGAACAGGTGCTCGTCACGAAGAAGGGGAGACGGTCGCCGTTGTTGAAAGCGGTGATCTGAGCGGGCTCAAGGTAGCGTTCGGTGCCTATGTAGGCCGTCGAGCCGTGGCCTATGTAGTTGAGCAGCAGGCAGCCGTACTCGATGCGCTGACGCAGGGCGTTGTTGAGGTCGGGATAGTAGGAACCTATGGCACCGCTTTCCTGATGGTAGGAGTCGGCGTAGAAGCGGTCGATGTTGATGTGGGGCATAGCGCTCTTGAGACTTGTGGCTATGACCTCGGAGGAATGGGCGAAGGCGGTGTCGCCGCTGCGGCCGGGGTCGGCATCGTCGGCCAGCAGGGCCACATAGTTGCGCCAGTCGCCACGGGTGCTTTCGTCGACGAGGTCGCGGCGGGTCATGTAGTGCTCAATCTTGTCCACCAAGAGGGTGGCTTCGGCGGTATCCTTGGCGGGCAGGCGTCCCACGCTGGCATCGAGGAACTCCGAGGCCGAGCCGTGGCTTGCGGGAGCCAGATAGCCCATCATGTCGTCGCTGGCATAGGAGCCTCCCTCTTCGTCGAACGAGTAGAGGGTCTCGAAGGTTACCACCGTGGCAGCCGAGGCACCCGAAGTGGCGCCGCTCTGGCTGTCGAGCAGGTGGCGGTTGTCGTATGTGCCTTTGCCGAAAAGCAGCAGGTAGAGTGGCGGACGGTCGATGTGGTTTCCGCGGAGGTCGCGTAGCAGGGCGCGGATGGCCATGGGGTCCTGCTTGCCCGAAGAGTATTCGTTGTACACCTGTTCGTCGGTGACCACCAGTGTCTTCATGCCGTCGAAGAGTTCGTGCAGTGTGGCCAGACGTTGTGCTTGTGAGAGGAAATTCTTGTGGGTCACCACCACCAGGTCGGCTGTGTCGGCCCCATGGAGGTCTTGGTTGTCAATTTCTTCGATGTTGGTGGGTGAGAGGAAAGAATATTCGTCGAAAGCCACATAACGCCGAGGCCCGGGAGTGGTGTCGGTCCATGCGTTGGCGTTCACGGCCATCTCTCGTTCGTTGCCCACGGAGGTCACTTCCCACACACGGTTCGAGCCGATGCCTGTCATCACAAAACGCGCTGTGCTCCTCAGGTGGCGGTCGTTGCGCACCAGCATCTGGCCTCCATTGTAGGTCAGGGCACCGCGGGCGCAAAGTTCAATATAGTCGAGGTAGCCCATGCCCGCATTGTCAGAAGGATTGAAATTCAGTGTGAAGGAGTAGCTGTTGGCGTTTGTCCCGAGAACTTCGTTGGCGGAATAGTAGGGCGACTGGTCGGAAGTGTAGTCGGTGCGGTCGAAGCCGGTAGTGCGCAGGCGGAAGGTGGCGTTGGCGGTCGAGGTGCTGGCCACGGCATAGCGCAATTTCACCTCCCGGATGCCCGTTCCGGGAAGCCTCACCTCGAAGGTGCGTTGCGACTGGGCGGTGCTCAGCTTCTCTCCCATCCAGAGCTGTCCGGTGCGATAGATGTTGTTCAGGTCGTTCTCATGGTGGGCCACCACAGTGTGGTCCATCATCGTGGTGTCGGCGTCGATGGTGGGAGCCGTGGCGATGCGCACGGTACGCGGGGCGTTGATGGTCAGGTAGTAGCAGTTTTCGTTGGCATAGGCATGGTGGCTGTAGACCCATCGTTTCAGCTCCGTGTCGTAGCTCCACCCCTCGGCACCCTCGCCGAAGAAAAGCAGTTCGTCGTCGCTGCCGAAGAAGCCGTCGCCGTTACGGTCGACAACGTCGATACACAGTGGATGCATGTCGGTGGTGGGGGTGATGCTGTTGTTTGTCGACAGCATGGCGCCGCTGCGGCCGTAGACTCCCAGGCTGTCGACGGCGACGCCTTGCAGCGCCGCTATGTCGCGCGTGGTGATGCTGTATACACCTTCCTCCTGCACGCTCAGTTTCCACCATCGGCCGCTGCTCAGCACCGAGTGGTTCTGCGCCGCCGCTCCCCAGCACACGAGCATCACTGCCATTATGAAATATGTTTTTTTGTATGTCATCTATTAACTCTTAACTCAAATAACTATCCAATAACGCCCTTTTTTTACTTTTATTGTATACAATATAATAATAATTGCTACAAAAAACGTGCCACCGCCCTACCATCTACCTATCATCTCCTACCGTGGTGGGAGATGGTACGGAGATGGTAGGGAGATGGGTGGGAGTTGGTAGGGAGTTGGTGCTTAGTATCAGGCAGTTGCAATGGGCCGATTTGGGGCGTTTTTTTCATGTTTTGTCATTTTTTGAAAAAGTCGTAATTTTGCAGTCTTGAATTTTAGTTGGAACCGACGTGGATATCACATTGTCAGGACATTATACCTATAGTCGGATTGCCAGGTCCGTGTTGCCGAGCATCGCCATGGTGCTCGTCACGTCGGTTTATTCCATTGTCGACGGATTCTTCGTGGCCAACTTCGCCGGCAAGTCGGGCTTCGCCGCTATCAACCTGACGTTTCCCGTCATCATGATGATTGGGTCGCTGGGGTTGATGATTGGCTCCGGCGGAGGCGCCCTGACTTCCAAGCTGAAAGGGGAGGGGTATCCCCAGAAGGCCAACCGGGTGTTCTCGATGCTGGTGTGGTTTGGCCTGGCGTTGGGTGTTGTTCTGGGGGTGGCGCTGGCGGTTTTCGCTCCGGTGGTGTCGCGCTGGCTTGGGGCCGACGAGGCCATGATGGACGAGTGTGTCGTCTATATAAGGCTGAATATGATAGGGATGCCGGGCTTCGTGCTGCAGTGCGCCTTCCAGTCGTTCTACATGGCCGCCGAACGGCCGCAGCTGGGGACGGTGATGAGCATTGCCGCAGGGGTGACCAATATTGTCCTCGACGCACTTCTGGTGTGGGGCTTGGGCATGGGCGTGGCGGGTGCTGCCATAGCCACTTCGGCGGGATGTCTGGTGGGAGGGTTGTTCCCGCTCTACTATTTCGCCTCGCGACGTAACCGCGGCTCGCTGTGCCTGGTGCGCACCCGGATGCTGTGGTCCTATGTGGGCAAGGCCTGCTCGAATGGAATGTCTGAGTATGTGGCCAATATCGCGATGAATATCGTAACCATCTGCTACAACCTGCAGCTCATGCGTCACCTTGGCGAGGACGGTGTGGCGGCTTATGGCGTGCTGATGTACATCGCTTTCATCTTCGCAGCGGTGTTCATCGGCTATAATATTGGCATTACGCCTGTTATAGGCTATCACTATGGGGCCCGCGACATCGCGGAGCAGCGGTCGCTGTTGCGCAAATCGTTGGTGCTCATTGCTGTTGCCGGAGTGCTGATGACGGCGGTGGCCGAGGTGTTCGCCCGGCCCTTGTCGCGCATCTTCGTGGGTTATGATGAAGGACTCACCGAGTTGACAGTCTACGCTATGCGACTCTATTTCCCGGCCATGCTCCTCTGTGGGTGGAACATGTTCACCTCGGCACTTTTCACCGGATTGAACAATGGGGTTGTCAGCGCTGTGGCGGCTTTTGCACGCACGCTCGGCTTTGAGTTGGCTTGTGTGTGGCTTCTGCCGATGCTGCTGGGTATTAATGGGATATGGGCGTCGTGGGGCATCGCCGAGTTGTTGTCGCTTTTCCTCTGCAATTTCCTCGTGTCGCGCTATGCTCCGCAACTGGTGAAAAAAAATTTCAGGGTCGTACAATAATATTTGAATATTGGTGTTATTATGTCGCAATTGGCCCCGTAGTTCAGCTGAATAGAACGTCGGATTCCGGTTCCGAAAGTCGTGGGTTTGAATCCCGCCGGGGTCACCAAGGAGAGTTTAGGGTTTAAAGTTCAGGGTTTAGAGTGAAGAAATTTTCCCATCCTTTTATGCAATTATTGGTGCTGGCGATGCTGTCGCTGGTGCTGATGGTGTTGGCTACCGTTGCAGGTGTGGCGCTGGGATTGGCCGGCGGCAGCGAGGCGGGCAGTCGCGGCGTGTTTATTCTGTGGAATGCTTTCACCCAGATAGTTGTGTTTGGGCTGCCTCCGGTCGCTGTTGCCCTGATGTATCGCCGCGGGGAGGAGCGCGAATGGCTGCGGCTCGACTTCTCGGGCCGCCGGTGGCTGTTGGCGTTGTCGGGCGTGGTGGTGCTGATGCTCTTGGTGCCGCTTACCGACTGGCTCGCGGTATGGAACGACGGCTGGCACTTCTCTGGAGCTTGGGAAAACGTTGAACGCGAGATGCGTAGGATAGGGGAGGAGTCGCAGGCGCTGGTTGCGTCCATCCTGCGCGAGTGCCATCCTCTGTTGTCGCTGCTGTGTGTGGCGCTGGTGCCGGCGTTGTGCGAGGAACTCTTCTTCCGCGCCGGTATACAGAACCTGCTGCAACGGTGGTTCAAGAATGTCCATGTGGCCGTGTGGGTCACGGCAGCGGTGTTCAGTCTGGTGCACGGCGAGGTGTTCGCCTTCCTGCCTCGTTTCTTGCTGGGTGGCCTGCTGGGCTATCTCTATGTGGGCGGCGGCTCGTTGATAGTCAATGTGTTGGCTCATTTTTTCAACAATGCCATGGTGGTCTTCTTCTTCTGGCTTGCCACCCCCGACTCCGGTATCGACCCCACCGCCCCCCTCGCCCTCGACTGGACCGTCTCTCTCGCCTGTTCGGCAGCTGCCGTTCTGCTGTTCTGGGTGACATTCGGTAAAGGGTTAAAAACAAGCAGATAGAACTCTCGAAAAAGATATTTTCGGGTGTTTGTTACAAGAAGTGGATGAAAATATTTCAAAAATTTATATTACAGAAAAACAGGCGTTTGGGTGGTGTTTAAATGTTAAAATAAGTGGTAGGAGAAAAAAATTATTCGCTGATTGAAAAAAAAGTAGTATTTTTGCACTCCGATTTTGGTTGAAAAACAGTCAAGTAAATATTAACAAAAAAATAAATAGTAAAATGACAAAGGCAGAAATCGTAGCTGAAATAGCTCAGAAAACCGGTATCGAGAAAGTTGCCATCCAGGCCACTGTCGAGGAGTTTATGACCGTGATCAAAGAAAGCCTCGCCGACGGCGAAAACGTGTACCTGCGTGGCTTCGGCAGCTTCATCGTGAAGAAACGCGCTGAGAAGACTGGCCGCAACATCAGCAAGAACACCACCATTATCATTCCCGCTCACAACATCCCCGCTTTCAAGCCCGCCAAGACTTTCATGCAGGATGTGAAAAAGAAAGTTAAATAAGTTAAAGTTTCATAGAAATGCCTAACGGAAAAAAACACAAACGCCACAAAATGTCTACGCACAAGCGTAAAAAACGCCTGCGCAAGAATAGACATAAGAAGAAATAAGGATTGACTTCCTCTGTAGGAGTCGCTATTTCTTCCGATTTATCTAAAACAAATTACACACTTTCCCTTTGGGGAGAGTATGTAATTTGTTTTTTTATGATTAAGGATTTTTGACCTTTTTAATGGATAAAGAATTAGTAATAACATCGAATGCTGAAGGAGTGCAGATAGCCCTGCTGGAGGACAAGCGCCTGGTGGAACTCCACAAGGAGATGTCGACAGGACAGTTTGTCGTGGGCGACATTTTCTTCGGCAAGGTGAAGAAAATCATGCAGGGACTCAATGCCGCTTTCGTCGATCTCGGGGGCGACAAGGAGGGTTTCATGCACTACCTCGACTTGGGTCCCGACTACGGCTCGGTGGACAAATACCTCCGCCTTGCCATGAACGGCGACCGCAATGCAGTCACTCTTGAAAACTTCAAGATAGAACCCATCCTTGAGAAGGTGGGCAACATGGGCGACGTGCTCAAAGTGGGTCAGCCGGTGCTGATGCAGGTCACCAAGGAACCCATCTCCACCAAAGGACCCAAGGTGACGGGTGACATCTCCATCGCCGGCCGCTACCTGGTACTCACCCCTTTCTGTAATAAAGTCTCCATCTCGCAGAAAATCAAAAAGAATGAGGAACGCAACCGTCTGCGCCGGCTGATGCAGAGCATACGCCCGCAGAACTTTGGCGTAATTGTCCGTACTGTGGCAGAAGGCCGCACTGTGGCCGAGCTCGACGCCGACCTGCGCAGCCTCATGGATGCCTGGGGCAAGATGACAGAGAAGCTGAAACGTGTCAACGCCCCTGCCAAGGTCCACGCCGAACTCAGCACCACCACGGCATTGCTGCGCGACGTGCTGACCGACGACTTCGCTACCATCTATGTCGACAATCTCGACCTTTACAACGATGTGCGCCAGTTCCTCAAGGGCATAGAGCCAGGCAAGGAGGACATTGTGAAGCACTACAAGATGGAGACGCCCATTTTCGAGCAGTTCGGCATCTCGCGCGACATCCGCCGCGCTTTCGGGAAGATTGTCACCATCCGCTCGGGCGTTTACCTCTATATTGAGCACACGGAGGCCATGCATGTCATCGATGTCAACAGCGGCAACCACATAAAGGCCGGCACAGGTCAGGAAGATACCGCCCTGCAGGTCAATATTGAGAGCGCCAAGGAAATCGCCCGCCAGCTGAGACTCAGGGATATGGGAGGTATTGTCATTGTCGACTTTGTGGACATGAACAAGGCTGAGAACCGCAAGAAACTCTTCGACGTGATGACCGAGGAGATGAAGCGCGACAAGGCTCGCCATACGATATTGCCGCTCAGCAAGTTCGGACTTATGCAGATTACGCGCCAGAGGGTGCGTCCTGCTATGGAGGTCGACGTGCAAGAGAAATGCCCCTTCTGCGACGGCACGGGCACCATCAAGTCGAGCCTTGTTGTGGTAGACGAGATTGAATCGAGCCTCAAATACCTTCTCACTTCGTCAAACGAGAAGAAACTGACGCTTGTCATGCATCCTTATGTCCATGCCTATCTCACCAAAGGATGGTTCAAGAGCATCAAATCACAATGGTGCCGCAAGTATCATGTGAAGTTGACAATGAAAGCTTCGGAGAAGTACAGTTTGTTGGATTTCAAATTTTTCCATTGCAATGGCGATGAAATTCAGATGTAATAGAAAAAGAGGAGACGCGGTTGTGGAAATGCCGAAGATGGCAGGACGGATGCATGCTTTGTGGTGTTGTCTGGCGTTCCTTGTGCTTATAGCACTCCCGGCACTCCCTGTCGCCGCACAGACCCGTGGTATCGATGTGTCTAAATTCCAAGGAAAAATCAACTGGACCAAGGTGGCTAAGGACAAAACCATCAAGTTTGTCTATGTCAAGGCTACGGAAGGCACCTCTATCCGCGACCCCTACTACAAGACCAATATCGCCAAGGCCAGGAAGGCAGGGCTGCTGGTGGGCAGCTACCATCTCTACAGCAGCAAAACCACAGCCTACCAACAGATGGCCAACTTCAAGAGTATGGTGAACAAAAAGGAACAGGACCTCGTGCCGGTGCTTGACATAGAGGGACACCATAGCGGCCGCCTTTACATGGAGCGTGTTGACAAATTGTTGGAACTCATGGAGAAGGAATATGGGGTGAAGCCTATGATATACACTTCCGAGAAGGTTTATAAACTGCATTTTTCGGGTAAGAAATATCGCAAATACCACATATTCATAGCCAACTACCGCCGCACGCCGTCGGTACGCTACACTTTGTGGCAGTTCACGGAGACAGGCCATGTCAGCGGAATCAGTGGCTGTGTCGACATCAGCAAGTTCGATCGCAACCATGGTCTCAGCGATATTCTCCTTCCCAAGAAGAAAAAGAAGGGTTCGGACAAGGACACCTCCTCGACTCCAGTTGAATCTGTCGCCGCTCCCGCCGCTCCCGCTGCCGCCAAAGTTGACAGTACCGCCACAAAATAAGATAACAAATCCAGTATAAGCCCCTGTGCGATTCTTTTCCCGCAGGGGCTTTTTGTGTATATTTGAAGGAGAAAAGGTTCGAAATGCTCAATGAGCAGCCAGCTATGGGCAATCGGTATGAGCATGTAAATCAGTATCAATAGAATTTTTTTATTATAATTGTAAAAAAAGTTGTATCTTTGCAGTCCGAATCGAAGCGTAAATACAATAAACAAAATAAAACAACAACAATGCAGAAAAGTAAAGTAGGACTTGATTTTAACGAAGTTGAGCATGCACGTGATGTGGCCCGCAGGATTGCGGGGCAGGTGCAGGATTTCGTCGAAGATTACACTACGGTGGCAGTGGAACGTACGTTGTGCCGTTTCTTGGCCATCGACGGTATCGACGAAAACGAGGTGCCCATGCCCAATATCGTGGTGGATCATTTGAAGAGCAACGGTGTTCTCGGCGAGGGTGTGATGTTCTATGTGGGCAATGCTATGGTAGAGACCGGCAAGACTCCGCAGGAGATTGCCGAGGCCATCAGCGCCGGCAAACTGGATATCACCAAGTTGCCTGTTCATGCCAAGGCTGAGATAGACAAGGCTCTCCAGCCTGTCATCAACGCCACCATCGAACGCGTGCGTGGCAACCGCCTGCGCCGTGAAAAATACATCGAGACGATAGGCGAGGGTAGCAAGCCTTACCTCTATATCATTGTCGCTACGGGTAACATTTATGAGGATGTGGTTCAAGCCCAGGCAGGAGCCCGTCAGGGTGCCGACATCATCGCTGTGATTCGCACTACGGGTCAGTCGCTGCTCGACTATGTGCCTTATGGTGCCACTACCGAAGGTTTCGGCGGCACCGTGGCCACCCAGGAGAATTTCCGCATCATGCGCAAGGCACTTGACGAGGTGGGCGAGGAGGTTGGCCGCTACATCCGCCTTTGCAACTATTGCTCGGGCCTCTGCATGCCGGAGATTGCCGCCATGGGAGCCCTTGAAGGTCTTGACGTGATGCTGAATGATGCATTGTATGGCATTTTGTTCCGAGACATCAACATGCAGCGTACGCTGATCGACCAGTACATGAGCCGCATCATCAACGGCTTTGCCGGCGTTATCATCAACACCGGCGAGGATAATTACCTGACCACCGCCGATGCCTACGAGGAGGCACATACGGTGTTGGCCTCCGACCTTATCAATGAGCAGCTGGCCCTCATGGCCGGTCTGCCCGAGGAGCAGATGGGATTGGGCCACGCCTTTGAGATGGACCCCTCGCTGGAGAATGGCTTCCTCTATGAGTTGGCACAGGCCCAAATGATTCGTGAAATCTTCCCCAAGGCTCCGCTGAAATACATGCCGCCGACCAAGTTCATGACCGGCAATATCTTCCGCGGGCATATCCAGGATGCCTTGTTCAACATCATCGGACAGTGGACACACCAGGGCTTGCAGCTGCTGGGAATGCCCACCGAGGCTATCCACACCCCCTTCATGAGTGACCGCTACCTCTCCATCGAGAATGCCAAGTATATCTTTAACAATATGAAGAATATTGGCGACGAGGTGGAGTTCAAGGAGGGTGGCATCATCAAGAGCCGTGCCCAAGAAGTGCTTCATAACGCCACCCAACTGCTTGAGACCATGGAGAGCGAAGGTCTCTTCACCGCTTTGGAGAAGGGTATCTTTGCCAACGTGAAACGTCCGAAGACTGGCGGCAAGGGCCTCGACGGCGTGACGTTGAAGGGCAAGCACTATTTTAACCCGTTTGTTGAATTAATGAAAGGAAAGAAATAAAATGAGCGAAGGATTGTATTCGATGGAGGCGAAGGATTACGACAAAACCCTCGACCTCACCAAGATAAAGCCATATGGCGACACGATGAACGACGGCAAGGTGCAGCTGAGTTTCACCCTGCCTGTGCCCGCG
Source organism: uncultured Bacteroidota bacterium (assembly GCA_902771735.1). Classification (GTDB taxonomy): domain Bacteria; phylum Bacteroidota; class Bacteroidia; order Bacteroidales; family P3; genus Colimorpha. The sequence goes on along the minus strand of CACXXO010000001.1, from coordinate 73,252 downwards.
GGCGCGGAGGCCGAAGAAGCCGCCAAACAGTTGCTCAAGAAGATGGGTTTCGAAAATCCCCTGGTGGTTTACCAGAAGGAACTCACCGAAGGCTTCTGTTTTATGAACTGCTACGGTTCTCTGACTCACACTGTGGACTACACCAGTATCCATGTGCCCAAGGTGGAGAGTACCACCATGGATATGCATGAGTGTGACGAGTATATCCGTGAGCATATCGGTCGCAAGATAGTCATCGTGGGTGCCTCGACGGGTACCGACGCCCACACTGTGGGTATCGACGCTATTATGAACATGAAGGGCTATGCCGGCCACTACGGCCTGGAGCGCTACGACATGATCGACGCCTACAACCTGGGTAGCCAGGTGCCAAACGAGGAGTTCATAGCCAAGGGAATTGAGCTCCATGCCGACGCCCTTATTGTCAGCCAGACCGTCACTCAAAAAGATGTGCATATCAAGAATCTCACCGAACTCGTCGAGATGCTCGAGGCCGAGGGTCTGCGCGACAAGGTGATTCTGATCTGTGGAGGTCCACGAATCAGCCACGAACTGGCCAAGGAACTGGGCTACGATGCCGGTTTTGGCCCCAACACCTTTGCCGACGATGAGGCCTCGTATATCGCTCAGGAAATGGTGGCCCGCGGCTGGAAATAAAACGTCTGCATAACACGCTTAACGAAATAACATAATAAAAAATAATCACAATGGAAAAAGAACAGATTAAACCCTTTATCGCCAAACGCGCTGCCCAAGAGCTGCACGACGGCGATGTCGTCAACCTTGGTATCGGTCTGCCGACCTTGATTCCTAATTTCTTGCCCGAAGGCGTACATGTCGTCCTGCAGAGTGAGAATGGTATGATTGGTATGGGCCCCACCCCTGAAGAGGGGAAGGAGGATCCCTGGTTTATCAACGCCGGCGGTGGATACATCACCCATGTTCCCGGAGCTTCGACTTTTGACAGCGCCACTTCTTTCGGTATCATTCGCGGCGGCCATGTGGACGTGAGCGTCCTCGGTGCCATGCAGGTGGATGAAGAGGGTGACCTCGCCAACTGGATGATTCCTGGCAAAAAGACTCCCGGCATGGGTGGCGCCATGGACCTTTTGGTCGGTGCCAAGAAAGTGATTCTCGCCATGGAACATACCGCCAAAGGCAATCCTAAGATTTTGAAAAAATGCACGTTGCCGCTGACCGCCAAGGGCCAGGTGAACATGATTATTACCGAGATGGGCGTCATGGAAATCACCTCCAAGGGCATTGTGCTGACCGAGATTAACCCCGAGTTCACTGTTGAGCAGGTACAGGCTGCCACCGAGGCCCAGTTGATTATCAGTCCCGACCTGAAACCCATGAATGCTTGAGTGCTTGAATGAGTAAGTGTTTGAGTGGTTTGCAGAGTCAAAATACTCAATCAATCAGGCAATCAAACAATCAAACAAAATATATGATGAAAAAAACAATCATCGCTGCTGTAACGCTGCTGTGCCTTTGCGGTACAGCAGCTGCCCAGCGGCATATCGAGTTCCGTTGGCGCGGAATTTATTTTGTTGGAGATGCATCTTATATGATGAATCTCAACCGCTCCGCCAATGAGAGCGGTATTGCAGACACTGTGTCTGGTTTTATGCCGTCGCTTTCCGGAGGATTCCAATTCCGCAAGGAAGCTGCAGTGGGTTTAGGTTTTGCCTATCTTTCAGACCCCAACGGCGCTTTTACACAGTTGCCCATCTTTGTGGAACTGCGCAGTCATTTCACGCGCGACCGACTGACCCCCTATGCGGTGCTTCAGGTCGGTTATTCGTTGCCTGTCGGTGCCTCGTCGAAGCCCCCTGTGACGAAGATTGATGAAGGAGGTCTCTATCTTGGGATCGAAGCGGGTGGACGCTATGCTCTCAACCGTACCGTGGCTTTGGGTTTGCATGCCAGCTATAAGATGCTCCAGTCGAATGCCGTAATTCGTCACGATCTTTCGAATGCCCCCATGTTGACGGAGACGGTAGTGCTGCACTTGATAGGTGGTGGTTTGTCTATCTATTTAAGTAACAATTGATAGGTGATGAAAAAAGGTCTGCTGCTTTTGGCTGTCTTGACTCTTTGCTATGTCGCTGCAAAAGGCCAGAATGACGATGGGAAACGATTGTCGGCCCGTGCAAATGTGGAAGCATATGAGGACGAAGCAGGCATTGTCAAGTCGGCTTATCGCGATTCTCCCTATTTCATGGAGCTCACGGGTCGATGGAATCAGAAGCAGACCGATAGCTCTACCATCTATTCTCGAGAGATAGAGGTTGAGAAATTCTGGAAAGATTATCAGGTGTCTTTCAACGTAAGGTGCGGATACGCCTGTCGAGTGATGCTCAACGGCAAGTTTGTGGGCTATGGCGGCGATTCACGCCATTGGAACGAGTTTGCTCTCAACGATTTCCTGAAATATGGAAAGAAAAATACTTTGTCTGTTGAAACACTGAATCATCCGCGCGAGGCATTGCTGGAGAGTGGCGATCAAATGGTGGGGCTCAACGGCGAGCCCTATTTGTTGTTCAAAGGAGACCCCAATGTGGCTGACCTTGCGCTGACGGCTGACTATGATCCATTGACGAAATCTGGCACACTGACAATTGACGTCAGTGTCTTCAACAGCAAAAAGAAAGGGAAATACTATTTGGAGGTCGAAGTCTGGGATCCCCAAGGACATGCGTTCGATCGTATGGGACGTTGGGTTGTCTTCAACAAGACCGACAACATGCAGGTGGACCTGAGCCGCTCATGGAATGGCGTGAATCCATGGACGGCCGAGACCCCTAATCTTTACACGGCGGTGGTGCACCTTCGCAACGAGGATATGGAAGAGGAGGAGTTGGTGGGCGCTCGGTTTGGATTCCGCCGTGTGGAGGTAAAAGACGGCTTATTGCTTTTGAATGGTAAGCCTTTGACATTGAAAGGTGTGACCTACGGATTGAAACACACCGAGGGCTTTGCAGGCCGAGAGCGCATCAAGCAAGACCTGCAGGCTATGAAAAAAAACAATATCAATGCGGTACGTACATCGCGCTACTCGCCGATGGATCCCTATTTCTATCAATTATGTGACGAAATGGGGCTTTACGTGGTGTGTGATGCCAACCTTTTGCCGACATCTACACAGCAACATGCTGTGGCTACCGACAAGGATTTCATACCCATGTTCGTGCGTCGCGTTGAAAATCTCTATGGCAAATTCAAGAATTATACATCTATAGTGGCGTGGTCGCTGGGAGAAAGCCGCGACAATGGTATCTGTATGGGCGCTGCCTATAAGCGACTTAAAGAACTCGACAAAAGTCGTCCTGTTATCTTTGCCGGCGCCGAGCATTCCGAAAATACTGATGTCATAGCTTTGGTGAGTCCTACGGTGCAAACATTGCGCCAGTCGCTTGAGAAGACGGGGGATAGGCCTTATATTATGTTGGCATCTGTATCAGATGGAAATTTCTCTACCCTTGATGAGATTTGGTCATTGGTGGAGAATCGACGCAACCTGCAGGGAGGCTTTGTCGACCAGTGGCCGTTAAGCAGAGTGAAACTTATTGATTTGAGATTCCTGTATGGTCCACTCGACGTACACTTGTCCAAGACTACCATCGATGATGCCGAATTCACGGTGTATAATCAGAACGACTTCTCTGATTTCAGCAAATATATATTGGATTATAATATATTTACTAATCTTCGCCGCAGCATCACGTCAGGAGACCTGCCAGTGGCTGTCGACGGAGGAAGTGTGGAATCTGTAAAACTCCGTATACCACCTGTCGACCTCCAGCCAGGAGAGGAAATGTTTGTCCTCTTCCAACTTGAGTTGCGCGGAATGAACAACTCGGTGGTGGATGAAGTGGTCATTCCATTGCCTGGTAAAAGCCTGCCCAGACGTCCCTTCGTTAACAAAGGAACGCTGGTTGTTGACTCTTGTAATGTGGATGATATTGCGCCATCACTTCAGTTTGCCGGTCATATGGATTGGGAACCGGAGGTGGTGGCAATGTCGCGACGCGCTGCCGATTCAGGCACTGTATGTGTCGATGCTATGCTGCAATACAAATTGGCTGGACGTCCCATGTGCGACGCCCGCGTGACCTATACATTTTTCGGAACAGGCGATGTGGTAGTCGACTACACCGTGTCTCCCACCGATGCTTTCCGTGGTAACCTTGCACCTCAGGTGGTTGTTTCTCTACCGCGACGCGAGGGCGATTACTTGAAGTGGTTCGGCCTCCTCCGCGAGACTTTCTTCTCGAATCGTGGCATGGGTTTCCCCGGCGTATATAATGAGTTGATTGATAAACTTGATGGTACCACACTACAACAAGTACGTTGGTGTGTAGACTTGCGTGGTCCTGACAGTCTGTATCTCACTTTGATTGGCTCGCCTTTCACTGTGAATGTCAAAGGGAATCGGCTGACCCTTTCACCGTCCCCCGATAGCAGGTCTTTCCGTCTCCACATGAGAGGATATTCTCAGGGACAGTCCCCCGAGGATTTCTATGCTGTGGAAATGCCTATAGTGAAGTCAGGTGTCGTTGATCCGCCGTCGATTAAGGCTGCCGAAGCTCGTTTCTCGCAGCCGTTGACGGTGAGCATTGAATCTCAGGCACAAGGTGATATCCGCTATACTCTCGACGGCAGCGAGCCTTCGGAGGCCTCCATGCTTTACACAGGACCCATCACACTCACAACCACCACCGTCGTCAAAGCCCGTGCCTATGGTAAAGACGGAAATCCGTCGTTCACTGCCACACGCAAATTCAACTATGACTATATTGTCCGCACCACTTTTTCACAGAAGCCAAACACTCCGTTCAATGTAGGTACCGATACACTGCTTTTTGACGGAGAACGTTCTTCCGTCGACGATTTGCAGCAGGGGTGGCTTGGTTTCTCCGGTAGTGGAGTGACTACCACCGTCGAACTCTCCAAGTCTATCGACATTGAATTCATAACCCTCCGCTATGCCCATTCGCCCGAGTTATGGGCCTTTGCCCCAAAACAGGTGTCGATATTGCTTTCGCATGATGGAAGTGCCTACACCGACACTGTGCATGTTGACATGCCTTTCAATCCCGCCACGGTTGATGCCAATAGTCCTCAGGTGGTCGAACTCAAGGTCCCCGTTGGGAAGAAAGAAATTGGATTCCTGAAGATTGTTGCCCAATCAATAGGAACGGTTCCGTCATGGCACAGGGCAAAAGGACTCAAACCGTGGCTGTTGATGGACGAGATTGTGGTGAGTGAAGTAATCCAGAAAAAAGAATAAAAGATATGCGTAGAATATTATATTTCTTTCCCATTGTATTTCTCTTTACAGCCTGCGAAGTTGAGTTTTCTCCCAATGCCGAGTGGAAAAACATCCCTGCGGTCTATTGCTTGCTTGATCAGGACGACGACACCACTTGGGTGCGTGTCCAGCGATGCTACCTGACCAATGGCAACATATATGAATACGGGCAAGTTTCCGATTCCATCAATTATCCACAAGGAACAGTCTCAGTCTCACTTTTGGCCTATAAGGATGGCGTTTTGAAGGACTCCATGGCCTTCAATTATGTCGAGCGTAACATCGACTCTGGCCTCTTCGCCCATAGGGCTCAACCGCTCTATTGGTATGAAACGCGTAGCCGCCTCAAGGAGGATTATGAGTATGTCCTCACTGTGCGCAACGTTGCCGACAATACAGTCCTCGCCACCACCGACCCTATCTCACTCATCAAGAAAACTGCCGAATCGCTCATCACCAAACCCACGGTCACTGTGCTCAACGGAAACGACACTGTGGGCGGTGGACTATCTTTCTACGATCATCTCGGTGGCGATAATTCCAACTATTGCCACATCAAGTGGAACCCTCTCGACAACGCCCGTCGCTATCAGCCTGTTGTCCGTTTCTACTATGAGGAGCAAGGTGTAACCATGCATGTCGACCTCAAATGTCCGTCGGTCTCGGCCAAGTATAATGAGACCTATTTCTCGCGCGACCTCTTTCTCAGTCAGTTGCAGATGCAACTTCAGGCCGACACCGCCCGCAAACGCTACATTCCTCAGGTCGACCTTTACCTTACCTGCTGCAGCGAGGACCTCAACGCATACCTCTCCACCGTCACTTCGGGGTCGGCTATCTCACAAAACACCGATGTATACAACAACATCAGGGGTGGGGTAGGGGTTTTCGCCGCCCGTCGCACCCACCTTTTCAAACGTATGCCGTGCGACAATTCCGACATTGATGGTCGTGGATTGTACTATTTCTTGGTTAATCTTGGCGTAGGTCTCTATTAATTAATATCTTAAATTTGAGAAGTGCAAAAAAATACGTTATAATATAAAAATATTGCCTCAAATCCAATTATTTTGCGTATTTTTGCATTTTAACGGAAATATAAAAAAGACTAAAAATCAATAAAATAAACAATCAGATGAACATCACAAGAGAGAAATTAAGTGATTTGGAACTCTGTATCAAGGTTGATATCGAGGAAAACGACTACATTGAAAGTGTCAACAAACAGCTGAAAGAGTATCAGCACAAGGCCACCATCCCCGGCTTCCGCAAGGGTATGGCACCCAAGGGACTGATTGAACGCATGTACAAACCTGCCATCGTTGGTGATGCCGTGCAGAACACCCTCAACACCTCCCTCTTCAAGTATATCGACGACGAGAAACTCCACATTCTCGGCATGCCCATGTCTAACGATGAGAAGACTGGCGAGGTCGACTTCGCCAAGGGTACCTCCTTCACCTTCTACTTCGACATTGCTATTGCCCCCGAGTTCGAAATCGCTTGGGATAAAGTCGATGTCAAATACAATCAGTTGAAAGTTACGGCCAAGGATGTCGATGCCGAACTGAATAATGTCATCAATCGTTACGGCAAGTTCGAGACTCCCGAGGTCGTTGCCGCTGGCGACATCATGTATGGCAAGCTTGTCGAACTCGACAAGAACGGTGCCAAGAAGGAAGGTGGCATCGAAACCTTCGTCTCCCTCAATCTCCTCAACCTCAAAGATGCCGAGCTTATGCCTCTCTTTGAAGGCAAGAAAGCCGAAGAGAAGATTGTCTTCAACATGGCCAAGGCCTTCCCGACTGCCGATATCGAGCGTGCCCTCCACATCGATACCGCCGCCGCCAAGAAGTTCAAATCCGACGTCGAACTCACCCTCTCCGGCATTTCCCGTATCATTCCCCACGAAATCAACGACGAACTTTTCCAGATGGTCTTCCCTGGACAGACTGTGAAGGACGAGGCCGCTTTCCGTAAACTTCTCTCTAAGGAAATTGAGAAAGCCAATGCTGAGCAGAGCGACTATCTCTTTGTCAACCAGGTCCGCAAAGCCCTCCTCGACCAGTTCTCCGCCCCCCTGCCCGAGAATTTCCTCAAACGTTGGTTCGCTTCCCGCGGCGAAAAAGACATGACTCCCGAGGCCATCGAGGCCGACTGGAACGACAAGTATGTCCCCTCGCTGAAGTGGGAACTCATCGAGTCCAAACTCGAGGCCATCAGCCCCGTCGAGCCCACCAACAACCAGATTGTTGACTACATCAAGGACATCCTGCGTCGCAACGACACCAAGGCCGCTGGCGAGAAGAAGGAAGAAACCGAGCAGCGCCTCGAGCAGGCTGCCCGCAGCATTGCCGCTGACCGCAAGAACATTTCCCAGGTCATCGACCGCCTGTATGCCGACAATCTCAGCAAGCTCTTCAAAGACCAGGTCAAACCTGTGGTCGAGAAGGTCTCCGCCAAGGAGTTTGCCGAGCGTGCCAAAGCATAACTTTTAACTTGTAATCTTTAACCTGTAACCCCTTATGAAGAAGTTGTTGTTGTCACTGTTGCTGGCTGGCTTTGCGCTGAGCGCAAAGGCCCAGCCGGTGGCCGACAATACATTTTTTTGGTCGTTGAATGCTGGTGCCGCTTTGTATCAGCATTCCGGCGAAACCCAGTTCAGCGTGCCTGCCGGCGGCCTTAGCGTTGGCTGGTGGCTCATGCGTCCGCTGGCATTCCGTGTGGCTGCCGATGTTGCCATGGCCCCCAGTGCCTTGCAGGCCAACTCCTCGACGAGCGCCCTCTACCTCATGGGTAGTGCCGAATTCATGTGGGATGTCAACGCCACATTCTTCCATGTCTACAACAAGAACTTCCTCTTCCCATGTCCCGTCTATCCTCTCATCGGTCTGGGTCTGCTCTATCGTCCCGAGCTTACCATCAATGGCGAGACCCATGGAGCCGATAACGATTTCCAGGCCATGCTAGGATTCAACATGCCTGTCCGGTTTGCTCCCCTGTGGGACGCTTTCCTGGAGTACAAGTGTTTCTTCCTGCCTCAGGGATTTGATGGCAGCCGTGGCGACAACTTCATGCACACCATCACCCTCGGTCTCACCCACCGTTGGACCGACGACCCCTTCCATCGTCGCACCAAGTTCGAGTCGCGCAGCACCAACGATGACTGGTTCATCGGCTTCGGCATGGGTGCCAGTTTCTCCTCCTTCGAGTTCGAGTATGTCGGCAACTTCGACGCACGCCTCTACAACTTCACTCCCGAATTGATGATTGGCCGCAACTACAGCGAAGTGTGGACCATCCGGTTCGAGCTCTCCGGCTTCCTTGCCCGCGAGCGAGCCCACATGGAACCCGAAGTTTCTGACGACGGAGCCACAGTGACCGACGTCCTGCATCCCGGCCATTGGTACACCTTCAACTGTCTCCACACCGACTTCATGATCAACCTGACACACCTCTTCAACTTCCGCCGCGGCGTGAAGTGGAACTTCCTGCCCTACCTCGGTGCAGGTCCTGTGTGGCGCTATCAGGATCACCCTCGTTTCGATGTCGCTGCCGACGCTGGCTTCATGGCTCGCCGCTACATCAACAACATGGGCGACCTCTATATCGACCTCAAGTACATCATGGTTCCCCCGCGTGTGGCAGGCGAGGCCGGCCCCTCGGGCAGCATCTTCGGTGTGGGATATCCCATGCTCACCTTCGGCTACATCCACAACTTCGGACACTCCACCACGCGCTACCGTATGCCGGTCAACAGCTCCATTAATTAAAAAACAGCCTGCTCTATGAAGAAAATCATACTTGTATTGCTGATGGCGGTCACCTGCTCGGCGTCCCACGCCCAGGTGGGGACCGACTTCGGTGTCAATATGTTCGCCTCCCTCAAAGGGGGCTTGGGCATGTACAGCAATCGCTTGAACGACAACCCCATCGGTTTCTCGGGTGGCATCTCAGTCGGTAAGTGGATTGTCAGCCCGCTGGCTTTCCGTGTCAGTTTCGACATGATGACCATCCCCAACGGCATCCTCGGCAGCAACAATACGGCCAACTTTGCCATGGCCAATGCCGAATTCCTGTGGGACTTCACCTCCACCTTCTTCCGCATCCGCCACCATCAGTGGTATATCCCCGATTTCTACCCCATGATTGGCCTCGGCATGTCGTTCCGTCAGGCTGTGGCCAACAATGGCACCGACCGTGAGTTCCAGGTCATGTTGGGCGGACAGCTCAACTGGCGCATCTCCAAAGGGTGGGATATCTTCATGGAGTACAAGTGCAACTTCTTCTCCGAGGCCCTTGCCCAAGGCAATGGCGTCTATCTCCATTCGGCCCTCCTCGGAGTTACTCGCCAGTTCACCGAGTCGCCCTTCCTCCGTCGCACTGAGCACGAATCGCGCGACGTCTTCGAGGATTGGTTCTTCGGTATCGGCATCGGTCCCAACTTCTCTTCGTTCACCTTCGAGCATGTTGATGAATTGGGCATGTATGGTGTGGCGCCTGAGGTTATGTTTGGCCGCAACTTCAGCAATTTCTGGACCATCCGCTTCCAGCTCACCGGTCTCACCGGCCACGCTCCCTTCGACACTATCAATCAGGAGCCTGGCGAAGCCTACACCTTCTCCATGCTGCATACCGACGTGATGCTCAACCTTACCCATGCCCTCAAGTTCACCCGTGGCAGGAAACTCAACGTGCTGCCCTACCTGGGTGCCGGCTTGGTGTGGCGTTTCGACAATCCGCGATTCGACATGGGTGCCGACTTCGGCCTGATGTTGCGCTACTACATCGGCCGCCACAGCGACCTCTATGCCGACTTCAAGTATCTCATGGTGCCGCCGCGCATCGGTGGCGGCGTGGGTCCCGAAGGCCCGTTGCCCGGCATGTTCGGCTACAATGTGGTGTGGGTGGGTCTCCCCTCCATCACCCTTGGCTACATCTACAACTTCGGCACCAACACCACGCGCTACCGCCAGCCGGCCCATTGGAGCCCGAGCTGCAGCGATTGACAATAGAAAAAACTTAAAAGCCCCGCGTAGAACTATCTGCGCGGGGCTTTTTTTTGTCCTTCCGTGAAGGGGAGTGTTGCTCTACAGGCTGTTGTAGTTTGGCGAGAAGGTGTCGCCGCCACGCACGTCGCCAGTCTGCAATCCCTTCTTCAGCCAGCGCATACGCTGGGCCGAGGTGCCGTGGGTGAAGCTCTCGGGCGAGACCGAGCCGCGGGCGCGCTTCTGGAGATAGTCGTCGCCAATCTTTTGTGCGGCATCGATGGCTTCCTGCAGGTCGCCGTCCTCGAGCGAGCCGAACATCTTGTTCTCGTGGTAGCCCCACACTCCGGCATAGTAGTCGGCCAGCAGCTCGATACGTACACTGGTTTTGTTCTTCTCGGTCTCGTTCTGTCGGCTCATGGTGCTGTGGGCCTCGTCGAGGATGCCCAGCAGGTGCTCCACATGGTGACCCACCTCGTGGGCGATGACGTAGGCGTAGGCAAAGTCGCCGCCGGCGCCGAGGCTCTTGGGCATCTCGTTGAAGAAATCGAGGTCGAGGTATAGGCACTCGTCGGCCGAGCAGTAGAAGGGACCCATGGCCGAGCTGGCAGCACCGCAGCCGCTCTGCACCGAGCTGTGGAACAGCACCATGGTCGGCGCCTTGTAGGTGCGGCCCAGTTTCTTGAACTCGGCAGTCCACACATCCTCGGTCGAGGCGAGGATCTGTTTGGCAAACACGGCGAATTCCTCCTCCTGGGCCGTGGGGGTGTAGTTCTCGGTCTGGCCGCTCAAGGCGTTGTTAGCCACCTGCTGTACCACGTCGCCCATGTTGCCACCGTTGAGCAGGGTCATAATGGCTGCAATGACGACGGCTCCGAGACCACCACCGATGGCGACCTTCTTGCCTGTGCGGCGACGGTCGTCCACATTTGAGCTTTGTCTTCTTCCGTTGAGATTCATATTCTTTCTTTTTTTATTAATGATACATTACATATTAATCTGGGTGCAAAGATACACAAAAATCTCGAATTACATACAAACACCAGAAAAAAAAACGGCAAATTGCCTGAATCACTCGTTGCTCCGGTTGACGATGGGCAGGAAGGGCCCCGCCATGAACCATAACCAGTTGTACACTTCCATTACCTCCTCTTGTGGAGGATAATAGCAGAAAAACAAGCGATCCTCCACCGCACATTTGTTGCACTGGTCGCTGAAGTGGTCCCACACCACCACATAATCGGTGGGGAAATGCCGATAGTGACAGGCACGGTTCAAATAGTAGGACGTACTGTCATACTCATCGTACACCGTATCTTCCACATAATCGAAGAGATTGCTGCGATAGGTACCCAGGATGTAGAACGTATCCTCCACGATGATGGTCGAATCGAAAAAAGCCTCATATACATGGCAGTAGAGCATGCTGTCGCCTGCGGCGTTGCTGGGCAATGCCATCACCTTGGGCGCAGCCGTGTCCCACCGCACCGAATCCAACAGCGTCAGTTGATGAGGATAATAGTAATCCGGCAAACCCGGCACCGTGGGACCTCCTTGGTAGAGATACACATACTCTGGCATTTTGAGGCTGTCGGTCGAGGGCATATACAGGTTTAGTAACGAGTCTTCCCCTGGGGCAATGGCCACCATCACCGCCACACCTTTGATTTCCAAAGTCCCTGGCGAATACTGTTCCTCTACCAAAACTTGATTGGCATAGGCGTCGCCCGCCAAGGCCGATCTTGAATAGAAATGTCTGAGAGTAAAATCATTGTCCTCGTCTTGGTATCGGAAGCATCCGTCATACCACCCATAATAATGGTAATTGGGATTGCGCCCGAAGATGGTGTCGCCCGACTGGGAAAACGACAGATGGCAGCTGAGGACTGATATGATTGCAATGAAGAATAATCTTTTCATAATCCACCGTCTTTTAACGTTTGACAAAAGCCTCGATGTGCGATCCTCTGCCGCTGGTCACCATCAGGTAATACTGCCCTGCCGCGAGGAGGCTCACGTCGACCCGCGCCTGCGCAGCGAAGGTCTGCCGCAGCAGCACACGCCCCGAAGCGTCGTAAATCGTCAGCTCCAGTGGCCCCTCTTCTGAGGTGCTCACCATCAGCTCCTCCTGTACGGGATTGGGATAAAGGTTACAGGTTATAGATGAGAGGTTACAGGGGTCGATGCCTGTTGTGTCGTTCATGTCGCGGAAGATGGCCGTCAGTGTTGTGTCGCAGGCCACCTCCACTACACGGGGATTGTTCCTCTCGCCGTCGCTCCAGCGCACAAAACGGTAGCCGGTGGCAGGCGTAGCCTCGCAGACCACCTCCGCCAGCGGTTCGTAGATGCCGCTGCCCGTCACCGACCCCCACGTCGTGTCGTTGGTTTCAGCCGTCAGGCGATAATGGCTGGTGTCGAGAATCACGAAGAAAGGCCCCGACCACAAACTGCCGCCTCCCACTCGCTGCCACCCGCCATCCGGCGTGTTGTGCCCTATGTAATGTCCAGGTTCGTAGGCGCATGTGGAGCATATGTCGGGATGGCTTTCCGCAATGTAGGCATAGCGTGTGGGGCTGTGAAGGAAGGTGCTGTTGCCGTGTCCATCGGTAACCATCGCATTGTTTTTCAGTGTGCCGCCGATGAAAAAGACCGAGTCGACACCCACCGCGCGGTCGAAACACACCTCCTCCAATCCGAAGTGAAGATACTGCGAAGGAAGGCTGTCGGCCATCGTCTGCAGGCACTGCGGAACCGCGACGTTGATCATGCTGCCCGGCTTCTCATGCCAGGTGGCGACGACGGTCGGCGACTGCCCGAATAGCGAGTCGGCGTTCCATATCATGATAGACTCCTCCTGATGCTCCATGTCGCGTGAGCCCACAGGGAAATGATTCGGGTTCAATTCGCTCGTGCCGTTCAGCGTCATCACCGCAACGCCCTTGATTGCCAAGCGGCGGTCGGTAACGGCCTTGGTGACAAACACCTCCGTGCTGTCGCCACGTCCGGTATAGTAATCGAGCCAGAAGTAATTGCGGTCGAGCCACTCGGCAGGGCAGGTCTGAAACTTGTCGCACTCCTGGTAGTTGTCGAACGCCCCGTACCTCGGCGAAAGCCCAACCAGCGTGTCCATGCCCACCGACTGCGCCGAAAGACCGGAACCCATCCACAAACTTATTCCTAAAAAAAACAACTTTTTCATAAACATTCAATTTCAATTCAAATCGGTACATACTCTCTCTGAAAGAGTAGAACTGGGATAGAATTTCATTGTTTTCACAGCAGTCGTTTCACTATAGATTACAGTCATAACACTGTCGCGGGTAGGATAATAACTATTGCATGTAATTCTGGTTGAGCTACCTTCCAACAGGGCTACAGTTTGATCTGATCCATGATAGCTAAAATCCTTTATTGAACTATACCTCTTATTGTCATCATTATATATACAAACAGGATGGTGGTCATTTTCAAGATTAAAATAGTAGTAAACCAATCTGCCCCAATATTGATCCATTGGTTCCGTCGGATTGCAGATATAACCAACAACAACACTGCCGGTTGTATTGGCCTTGTCAAAAATCAGCGGAGCCGTAGGCCAAAAATCAAAATCGGAAGTTCCATCTGCATCTCGGGTAGAATAGCAATAAATCTTTTGGCTTGTAGATAAAAAGGAGCCTAATGTACCATAGCGTAAGCCTATTCCGTGTTTGTAGTACATAACATGCAGTGGATCATTGAATCGCGAAAGAACAACCACCTTCCCCCCAGTATATGTGATTCCTTTGAATTGCTCCTCCGAACATGTTGTTTGTCCTACGGTAAAATTCCATTGAGCATCGTTTAACCTCGTTATTTCCACAAATCGACCCTCATCTGTCTCATATTCCCCTATTGCTGCAATTTTATCTTGATAAACAATTAATTTGTTTAAATACTGTACAAAGGGTACAGAAATATATTTTACAGGGCAAGACTGGTTGATCATATCTGACAACAAGACGTATCCCACAAATCCATCATACAATATTTCCCAATACAATAATCCCTGCATGTTATACTTCCATTGCCCAGTCTCCCTCCAATACGTCCCACATATCCAGCAGGTATCACCAACAATCTTCATGTCTCTGATGGAGTAACCATGGTTTAGGGTGGGGTTGGGGTCAAATGGATTACTTACCACATAGTTCGAGGTGGGATAATTGATACTTATATTACCATTGGTTACAACAAAACTGCTAATATTATGAGTTGAAGTATAGCAAGTTATTCCATATTGTCCATTATTAGTAACTCTGGATATTATGCCATCCCCTTTTAAAGTAGGATAGCAATCCCAATAGCCAGTCTGGCACCATGACAATGGAGTGCTCAAAAAAAACACTGTTATGATGCATAATTTTGGTATGGCCAGTAATATATTAATTTTCTTCATAGGATCTTTAATACAATTTGGAAATGCAAAAATAAAAAAAAAACAAAAAAAACAAAAAAATTCATCCAACACCCCGCGTATGTGGTCATAAGTCCCCGCAGCATCTGAGGAGGCTTAAGGGACACCTTCGTTTTTCTACCATCCATCCCCCTACCACCACCCTATCATCTCCCACCATGGTCGGACATGGGTCGGAGATGGGTGGGAGATGGGTGGGAGTTGATAGGGAGTTGGTGCTAAGTATCAGTTAGTTGCAGAGGTGGAAAAATGGCGTTTTTTTGGCTTGTATAAAAAAAACGAATTAAGGATGGCAATAAAGACTTTTGTTTTGCGTTATAAAATACAAAAACGGTGGATATGAGATTGTTGCTGCTATTATTGGCGTCTTTTGTGGCATTTGAGGGCTATGCCCAGAGCGGATGGACGGTGGAAGGGGAGCGCACGGTGGCGCTCGACATCCGCGAGCAGGTGGGTGTGCAAGGGCACGCACGGCTGCGGAAGGTGACGGAATACCATGGCCGCTACTATTGCATGTTCACTTTCAGCACAGGTCTTTTTTCGAGGCACTACAGTGAGTTGCTCTTCGCTATTGACAGCCGCACGCTCGAGGCAGTGCAACTGCCTTGCCCGAAGGAGTTTGGCCATTACAAGGATGATCTCTTTGTGCGCCACGACACACTGTTCTTGGACATCTATGGCTCGTGGGAGAAGCACGACTTTTGGTTCGACACCGCTGATGTTCAATGGGTTGAATGTCCAAAACTGGTCGAGCTGGTGTATGAGGACGATGACGTCGGTGTCTACGAGGTGGACAACGGCGAGTGGGGGCAGTCGATGTGGTTCCACGACCGCCGTGGGAACAAGGAATGTGCGCTCGTGGGGCTCGGCGCTGTGCGGAGAGCGGGCGGGCGGTTCTTTGTTGTCGAGCCCGACATGGTGAGGAGCGTGACGTTCAGCCAGATTGATACGGCCACGCCCAGCACTACCAACCACCGCCAGGCCAAGGCCGACTACTTTGCTGCCGGCAGGGACAAAAGCCCGTGGCTCAGGGCCGACACCCTCTATGTCGACCCCCGGTATGAAGGATGGTTGAGCTACATCGGTCAGTATCACGACACGGTGATAGTGGGGTCGGTGGTTGTGGGAGACAGTCTGGTGCTGCTCGTTGACAGGCCCGACGGCACAGTGTTGATGCGTATCTCGGGTCGCAACGAGTTGCAGACAATAGTGGCTCTTGGTAGACGCTATGGCGTTGATGTCCAAACTCTAAGCGTTTGCGGGAATATTCGTACCAACCGTCTTGTGGTGCCTTTCCAGCAGGATGCCCTCAACGCAGGACTGATTGATGTAGGGGAAGGGAGGGTCAATGTGCTCAATATCAGTCTTATTATCGATACATTGCCCATTTGCGCAGCCGATGGATTGGACACATTGCTGGCTTTTCTCGAGGCAGGCTGGGGAAGCATCGATGACAGTATGGCAATTGCTTTCGAGCGTGCCCACGGCGGCGTGTTCCTCGAGGAGGATTCGTTGCGCAACGGCTATTTCAATGACATAGGCCTCACCGACGCCAATAGCCGCAACTTGCGCATGTGCAAGCGCGTGGACACACTCTACAATATGAGTATTGAATATTGTGTGCGCAGGAACGACCGTCGCGTTGCGGCGCTGTTCTTCGATTTCTATCAGCCTCAGCATTTCATGTCGTGGGGGACGAAGCCCCGTCACGACTGGAACCACAACGAACGGGAAGAGCGTGAGGCTTGGGAGGCACGCCAGGCGGCGGCCATGATTGCCCGCCTCGACGCCCTCTGCGGACCCCACCATGTCACCGTCAAGCAACGTTGGCGTTGGAAACGGGGCAAGATGACGTTGATATTCTATCCCGACAGAAATCGGTTGATGATATTTTAAAAAAATATTTGCATCTTTGCGAAAAGATGATTAATTTTGTGGTGTTCATTGGACAATAATTAATACTATAATAAATTAATCCTAAAACACTTACAAGTATGTACAGAATCGAAAAACACCCTATTCTGGACATCCCTCAAGGAGAGATTGTTGAATTTATGTTTGAAGGCCACAAGGTGCAAGCCACCAAGGGCTACACCATCGCCAAGGCATTGCACGAGGCCGGTTTTCCTGTGCACAGCCACAGTCTGCAGGGACGCAAGCGCTCGCTGGAGTGCGGCATCGGCAAATGCGGAGCCTGCGAAATGTTGGTCGACGGCCGCGTGCGCCGCATCTGCATCACGCCTGTCGACGGAGTGAAGGAGGTACGCATCATTACGCATGAAGCCGACCTTCCGGGTGTTACTTTCGAGGCTCCTGCCAAGCCGCAGGAGGTGAACGCATTGAAGATATTCAAGACCACGGTGGCCATCATCGGTGCCGGTCCCGCAGGTCTGGCCTGCCGCGAGCAGTTGCAGGCTTTCGGCATCGACTGCCTGGTGGTGGACGCCAATCCCCGCATCGGAGGCCAGTTCAACATGCAGACCCACCAGTTCTTCTTCTTCGAGAAAGAGAAGAAATACGGCGGCATGCGCGGCTTCGACATCGCCAAGACCCTTGCCGGCGACAATCAGGACGGCATCCTGCTGAACTACACTGTTTGGGATATTCTTGAGGGCCCGAGAATCGCCATCAAGAACAGCGTCACCAGCGAGATGGCCTATGTCGACGCACAGTTCCTCGTGGTGGCTACGGGTGCCGTGCCATTCATGCCACCCTTCGAGAACGACGACGTGCCGGGTGTATACACCGCCGCCGTGTTCCAGAAGATGATGAATCAGGAGCATACCCTGCTGGGCAAGCGTGTGCTGACGGTGGGCGCCGGCAATATCGGCTACCTTACTTCCTACCAGGGCATGCAGGCGGGCGCCGAAATCAAGGCCATCATCGAGGCCATGCCCCGCGAGGGCGGCTTCCCCGTGCAGGCCAACCGTGTGCGCCGTCTGGGCATCCCCATCATGACGGGCTATGTGCTGCTGCGCGCCATCCCCAACGACGACTACACCGGCATCAAGGGTGCCGTCATCGCCAAATGCGAGAATTTCAAACCCATCCCCGGCACCGAACAGGTGATAGAGGACATCGACATCATTAATATATGCACCGGCCTGGTGCCCGACAACCAACTGCTCACCAAGGGCAAGGAACTCTTCGGGAGCCATGTCTATGGTGTGGGCGACGCCGTGAGAATAGGCGAGGGCACGAGTGCCGTGCTCCGTGGCAAGCAGTCGGCCTACGAGATTGCCCAGGAGCTGGGGTTGAGGTTCAACTATGATGACTATCTGGAGGTTTCGCGCCAGTATATCGACTCGCAACAGCACCCGATACGTCTGCTTGAGAAGCCCAACTTGCCGAGCATGGAACGCATGGCGATGAAGCCTTTTGTGCAACTCGACTGCCTCTATGGTTTCGCCTGCAACCCCTGCACCTTCAGCTGCCCTCAGGGCGCCATCAGCAAGCCCACCACCTCGAGCACCCCCACTGTCAACTACGACAAGTGCATCGGCTGCATGGCTTGTGTGAACCATTGCCCGGGATTGGCCATCTTCGGCTACGACCTGGCGAAGAACTGCTGCTTCCTGCCTATCGAGTACGAGGTGGCCGACGGCGCCGAAGTATACCTGGTTGACAACAACGGCAAGAAGATTGGCGAGGGCAAGGTGGAGAAGGTGCTCAAGAAAGACAACAAGACCAATGTGGCACGTGTCTTCGTGGCTCAGGTCGACGGCCAGATGACCGACATCAAGGGCTTCATCGTAAAAGAGAAATATCCGAATGCTCTGAGTACTCAGAATACCCAGAATACTCAGAAAGAGCCCACCTACATCTGCCACTGCGAAGATATCACCGACGAGCAGATACTCAACGTGGTGGGTGACCGCAAGTATATCTCGGTCGACGAGTTGAAGCACATCACTCGCATGGGTATGGGCCCCTGCCGCGGAAAGCGTTGCATCGCACGTGCACGGCAGCTGCTGCGCAGCCATGGTATCGAACTCACGGGCGATGCCACGCCGCGTGCACCGTTGAGCAACCAGGTGACCCTCGGCGACGTCTATACCGAAGGCCGCAAGGAGGTGTATGTCTTCCCGAAGGGCAACGACGTGCAGCATGAGGAGGTGAAGGTGTTCATCGCCGGCGGCGGTATTTCGGGCAGCGGCCTCTTCCGCTACTTCTCGGAGGCGGGCATGAAACCCGTGATGGTGAACTGGAGCCGCGGCGCTTCCTGGCGCAACATCGGTGGCGGCCGTCCGGCATTCTCGAACCCCGATATCGCCGACATCGCTCAGCATAGCCACGAGATATTCAAGGGCATCCAGAAGGTACACAATATCAACTACAAGCCTACGCACTATGTAAACCTCGTCCACGACGAGGCTACCTATAAGGCTCTCGACGCCAGCCGTGCGTGGAGCGACGCCTACATGATCGACCGCAAGGACTTCAAGAAGGAGATTTCACCGCTGTGGGACGACACCCGCGACACCTACAGCCATGCTCTGATTACCCGCGACTGCTGGCAGGCCACTCCAGGCCGTGTCATCGACTATATCCGTGATATCGGTGTCTCGCTCGGCGGCCGCTACTATGAGGATACTGAGTTGCTCAGCGTCTGGCGCAAGGGCGACAAGGTGGTTGCCCTGGTGCGCAACCACGAGGGAAAATATATCGAGTATACCTGTGGCCACTTTGTCAACGCTATGGGTTGGGGCGCAGAGAAGTTCACCGACATGCTGGGTATCGACACCGGCCTGTATCCTGTGAAGCACCAGGCATTTATCACACGCCGTCTGCCTATGATGGGACCCAACGGCGGCCCGCTCGACATGGTTATCGACCGTCGCCACTACAAGGGCTTCAGCGCCGTCTATGGACAGCAGTTCGAACACACTGGCCAGATTATCGGTTGCGCCAGCCCCGACACCGACGCCTACGAGACGCGCCAGAACATCAAGTACAACAGCAAGGAATTCCTGGAGATTGTGAGCCAAGTGTTTGCCGAATGGCTGCCCAGCCTGAAGGATGTCAGCTTCCTGGCCTGCTGGGCCGGCCGCTACACCGAGCCACGATACATCGTCGACCCCGAGGTGGGCCTCCTCACCGGTCTCCGCGGCCACGGATTCATGCTCGGCCAGTACCTTGCCAAACTCTATGTCGACAAGTACCTCGGCCGCGAAGTGCCCGGCTACATGAAAGACCTCGCCCTCAGTGGCCATGGTCTCAGCGAGAACGCTTTCAAGTAAACAAGCGCTTTCATTTCGAAAAAAATACGTATATTTGCATTGCTTAAATAGTAATGCAGATATGCGTATTTTATTGAGATATAGAAAGATTGTAGTGTTTCTTCTGTTGCTTCTGCCAGTTGTGGCGGAGGCGCAGGTGAAGTCAACCACGACGGTGCAGGGCCGTGTGCGCGATGCTGAGACGAATGAACCCATGCCTTTTGTGCAGGTTGTTTTTGAGGGCTCAACGACAGGCACCGAGACCGACATGGACGGACGTTTCTCACTTTCCAACGACAAGGGGCTCACGAAACTCCAGTTCCGCATGATGGGCTATGAACCCCAGAGTTTCAAGGCTGAGAAGGGGAAGACAAAGAAAAGAGTGACCATCAAGATGGTGCCACGCGGCAAGACGCTCCAGACGGTGGAAATCACCGCCAAGAAGGGCAAGAACAAATACTCTCGTAAGCACAACCCGGCCGTCGAGCTGGTGAAGAAAGTCATCGACCACAAGGAGCAGAACCGCATAGAGAGTGCCGACCAATGGCACCGCGATGTCTACGAGCGCCTTTCCATGTCGCTCGACGATTTCAACCCCGACTTCGAAAACCATTGGCTATGGAAGAAGGTCAGTTTCCTCGAGAAGTACATCGACGAGACGGAGTTCGACGCCACCCCCATCCTCTGTATTTCGATGCGCGAAGCCTTGGCTGAGGAGAGCTATCGAAAAAGTCCCTCGCAGCGACGCCGTTTGGTGACCGGCAAGCGTATGGAAGGCCTCGACGAAGTGATGGAGGACGAGGGCATGGATGCCAATATCCAGGCCATGTTCACACCGGTGGACATCTATGATGGCGACATCGAACTTATGCTCAACCATTTCACCTCGCCACTCTCGCCTCTGCTGGCCGTCACATTCTACAAATACTACATCACCGACACCACCTATGTCGACGGGCAGAAGTGCGTGGAGTTGAGTTTCGTGCCTGCCAACCAGCAGAGCTACGGCTTCACCGGCCGCATGTATGTCGCGCTCGACCCCGACAGCACCTTCGCCTTGACGAAATATGTGATGACCGTCTCGCCGCACGTCAATCTCAACTTTGTGCGCGACCTCTCCATCGTCCAAACCTTCCACCGCGATTCCACGGGGCGCTACCTGCCCTACCGCTGCGACACCTATGGCCGCATGTACATTTCCAAGCGCATACAGGAGCTCTACGTCCACCAGATGCGCGTCTACACCAACTACGACCTCAGCGACACCGCCCAGATGCTGCCCGACAGCCTTTTCTCGGTCTTCGAGCACGAGGTCGTCCTTCCGCGCAAGGACCTCATGCGTTTCAAGAGCGAGTTCAATGAGCTCCGCCCCGTGAAGCTCAGCGCCAAGGAGACGGTGCTCGACAGCATGTGGGTCGAGCTCCGCCGCCTGCCCGAATTCCGTTTCCTCAAAGCCACCGGCGAAGTGCTGGCCAGCGGCTATGTCCCCACTTCGCGCAAGCGTGCCGACAGCAAGTTCGACATCGGACCCGTGTTCAACATCATCAGCCACAACCACCAGGAAGGCTGGCGCATACGCCTCGGCGGCATGACTAAGGCCAACCTCAGCCCGCGCCACTTCCTCGAGGGTTATGTGGCCTATGGTTTCCGCGACCAGAGACCCAAAACCAACCTCACCTACACCTACACCTTCGACGACAAGGACCGCCACGTCCACGAAGGCCCCTACAGCAGCGTGAGCCTCAATGCCACCTACGAGCTCGAGACCCCTGGCCAGAGCTACGACAACTTCGACCGCGACAACATCATGTCGTCGTCCAACAAGGTGATGAATGTCCAGTATGTGGCCCAGGGTTTGCTGCGTTTCCGCAAGGAATGGAAGAGCCACCTGAGGTTCGACACCTGGGTGGCGGCACGACACTACGAACCCGCCGGAAGCCTCGAATACCTTCAGTATCAGGCCGACGGCTCTCTTAAAAAGGTAGACTACTTCACCGAACTCGAATGGCACACCGGCGTCAGCTTCACCCCCAACTTCGCCGCCGGCACCCGCCGCCGCGAGACCCAGTCGAACCTCCGTCGCGACGCCCCCACCATCTCGCTCTCTCACAACGTCAACCTTGTCGACGGCGACCTCCTCATCCAGAGCACAGCCTTCTCGGCCGACAAGCGCTTCTGGCTCTCCTCCTTCGGCCACATCGACGCCAAACTCGTTTCCGGTGTCATTTGGAACCGCGCCCCCTACACCCGCCTCTACATCCCTTCCGGCAACTCGAGCCTCTACATCTCCAACAACGCCTTCAACACCATGCAACCCATGGAGTTCATCATGGACCAGTACGTGGCCTTCTTCGCCACCTATCACCTCAAGGGCTGGATACTCAACCGCATACCCCTCATCAACCGCTTGCGCCTGCGCGAGGTGGTGGGCTTCAACTTCCTCTATGGCGGCCTCTCCACCCGCAACGACCCCTTCAACGACCCCACTGGCCTCTACCGCATGCCCGAAGGCACCAAGCCTTTCGGCACTGCCCCCTACATGGAGTATAGCCTCGGCATCGAGAACATTCTCAAGTTCTTGCGTGTCGATTTCGTGCGCCGCCTCACCTACCTCGAAGGCCTCGAGGGATGGGACCGCTGGTTTATCCGCATCGACCTCAAATTCCAGCTGTAAGTCGAATTAATAATTAAGAGTTATGAAAAAGATATTGGTTATAGCCGCGATAGTCTCAATTATCAGTTTCCAATTCTCAATATCCCACGCCCAGGAGCAACGCCAGTATGTCAGCTGGGGCATCGTGGGCGGCCCCAACCTCTCGTCCTATATCATGAGGGTCGACCCCCTGCTGCGCGACACCCTCATTGCCGACACCGTCCTCAACTCGCTGCCGGCCACGGGTATGAGCCTCGGCTTTTTCCTCGACTATCATATCACCGACCGCTGGTATCTCCAGTTCTTCGGTGGCGGTGCCCTCGAGCAGTCCACCCTCCGCTACAACGACCACCACAGCCACATGCTCACCATCGGCATCGATCTGGGCCTCTCGGTCTTCTATCGCCACCCCTGGCGCGAAGGCAATCTGCTCTTCGCCCTCGGCCCCTACTGCCATTTCGTGCCCTATTCCGCCGCCACCGAAGGCATCAACCTCTATAGCCGCCGCATCCGCATCGACCCCGTCACCGGCAAATCCTACTTCGCCATGAGCGACATCCATGCCGGCCTCTGTGCCACCATCGGCTACGAGTTCGCCCAGCGGTGGGTTGTCCAGCTCGACGGCAAATTTGCCCTCACCGACATCCTCAACCTCGAGACCCCCGGCACCTACGTCTACCCCTTCAAGATTTCTTTCGGCGTCGGAGTTCGCCTGTAAGGTGTTGATTCATAGTAATGTAAATCATAAGCACCGTTTTTTGCAACGGTGCCTTTTTTTGTCCTTTTTTCGTGCTATATAACTGCCTGATACTTAGCCCAAACTCCCTATCAACTCCCACCTATCTCCCACCCAACTCCGACCCATGTCCGACCACGGTGGGAGATGATAGGGCGGTGGTAGGGCGGTTGTAGGAATATGGGGCGAGGTAGGGGCAAAAAAAAATCCCCTGATTGCTCAGGGGATGTATTTGACGGCCTCTTCGAGCCACCGCCGGTCGGTGTCGTCGAAGGTGGACAGTTCGCGGCTGTCGATGTCGAGGACGGCGATAATCTCGTCGCCCCGGAACACCGGTACAACAATCTCGCTGCGGCTCTCGCTGCTACAGGCTATATGGCCTGGAAATTCCTCGACGTCAGGCACTACCAGCGTTCGACGCTCTTTCCACGCCGTGCCGCACACTCCGCGTCCGTAGGCGATGTGCACGCAGGCTATCGGCCCTTGGAAGGGCCCCAGCAGCAATTCATTGTCAATGACGCGGTAGAATCCGGTCCACCAGAATCCAAGCTCGTTGTGCAGCAATGCGCTGACGTTGGCCATCTTAGCGATGATGTCGGTCTCGCCCTCGCAGAGGGCTTTCACCTGCGGCAGCAGGCTTTTGTAGTGTTCTTCCTTGTTCATTTGCGTTTTTTGCCTTTAAGTTCCTTGACGGTGGCATAAGGGGCTTCGTCGGTCAGTGTTATCGCGTACTGGTGCTTGCCGTCCTTGCTCTGGGTATATCTTATATTCCCTTCGCAGTAGGGGTAGAGCGGGCGGGTGCCGTAGATGGCGTAGCCGTTCTTTTCCAGCCACTTGCCGATGGCCTCCATGCGCTCCAGGGCCTGTGGCGGCAGGTTTCCGTCGGCGTCGGGGCCCACGTTGAGCAACAGGTTGCCGCCCTTGGCCACTACGTCGCAGAGCATGTGTATCAGTGTCTTGACGCTCTTGTAGTTGTCGTTGGGCACGTAGCTCCAGCTGTCGCCCATGGTCATGCAGGTCTCCCAGGGGTAGGGGAGGAGGGTGTCGGGCACCTGCTTCTCGGGGGTGCGGTAGTTCTCGTAGCGGCCGCCCACGGAGCGGTCGACGATGATGGTTTGCGGGTTGCGCTCGCGGGCGATGGAGGCGAGGCGGTGCATGTCGAGTTCCTGCACCTGTCCGCTGCAGCCGAGCCAGGGACGCGTCTCGTCGTTGACACTCCATGCGGGGCGCACCCATCCGCCGTCGAGCCAGAGGATATCGATGGGGCCGTAGTTGTGGGTGAGTTCGTGTATTTGGTTGTAGGTGAACTCTTGATAGTTTTTCCAGCGGTCAGGATGGTCGGCGATGGAGTAGTTCACGTTGCGGTCCGGGGTGGCCCATTCGTGGGCCCAGTAGTCGTCGCAATGCCAGTCGGGCTTGCTGAAATAGAGACCCGTCCAGAACCCTTGGCCGCGGAAGGCGTCGACCACACCGCGTGTGAAGTCGGTCTTCGCCGGGCTGTGGAGGCTGGTGTAGTCGGTGTACTTGCTGTCGAACATGCAGAAACCGTCGTGGTGCTTGGTGGTGAAGACCACGTACTTCATGCCCGCACCCTTGGCGGCTGTGGCCCAGCTTTTGGGGGTGAAGTGCTTGGGATTGAATGTCTTGTTGAGTGCCCAATAGGCGCGCTTGTAGTCCTCGTAGTTGGCACCGCCTCGGTTGATCCAAGGCTCATTGCAGATATTCCAGCTCTCCACGATGCCCCACTGGGCGTAGATGCCCCAGTGCATCATGAAGCCGAACTTCAGGTCCTGCCATTCGGAGATGCGCTCCAAAATGGCGGGGTCGCTCTCGGGGATAGAGTCGTGCTGGGCTTTCACACTGCCCATTAAACCCATTAAGCCCATAAGGCATATAAAAATAGTTTTTTTCATTTCCTGTTGTGATATTTGAATGGTAAATCAATGAGGTCGCGGTCGTCGGAGGAGAAACCGATCTGCAGGGTGAACTCGGTGCCGTCCTTAGGCTCTTCGAGGAGGCCGGTTTCGGGGTTGAACTGGCGGAACCAGAAGGGGTCGAGCTCTATCTTGAAAGGCACTTTCTCGTCGAACGAAACGGTCCATATCGGTTTCACGGCTATCAGTTGTTTGACAGGGGCGTCGGGGTCGTTTTCGTTTTTCAGGTAGACCTGGACGACGGTGCGGTGTCTGAGGGCTTTGCAGTCGGTGTGGCATTGGCTGACGAGGCCGGAGACGGTGAAGTTGGCCTCGTCGACGGTGGGGGCGCCCCAGAGCTGGTGGTAGCTGTAGCTGAGGCCGTAGCCGAAGGGGAACTCCACGCGTGAGCGGTCGGCATAGCGGTAGGTGCGTCCCTGCATGTCGTAGTCGTCGAAGGGGGGCAGGTCGTCGGTGGAGCGGTAGAAGGTGACAGGCAGGCGGCCGAAGTCGTCGCGGCAGCCGTAGAGCAGTTCGCGTACAGCATCGCCCATCTGTTCACCGCCGTACCAACCCACCAGCACAGCTTCACAGTCGTCGATGACATTCTCGAGGGCTATCGCCGAACCGGTACATAGCACCAACACCACGCGGTAGCCTTGGGCTTTGAAGGCCTTGATCTCTTCCACCTGCTCTTTGGGAAGCTCTATCAAGGTGCGGTCGCCCTTATAAAAACCTTCTTTCTCCACGGGCAGTTCCTCGCCCTCGAGCTGGGGATTGAGGCCGCCGGCGTAGATCAGTATGCGGCCTCTTCCCGCTTCGTGCTCCAGCGTCTCAAGCTTGCGGTGGCAATAGGGTTTTCTTTGCAGGCCTTCGCCTATGGTGACGGTGTGACGGGGTGTGCCGTTGTAGTTGCCCAGGGGCATGAGGCTGTCCCACATGTTGGGTCCTTCGAGGCGCAGGCTGTCATCTATCCTGAGAGGCAGGATGCCTTCATTTTTCAGCAGCACCATGCTTTGGGTGTAGAAACCGAGGATGTCGATTCTATACTCGGTCTGATCTTCCGATTCTTTGGGCTCGTCGGTCACCGCCAGGCGGGTGCGCAGGATGCGGTGCACATGTTCGTCGACCTTGCTCTCGGGCACCAACCCTTGTTGCACGGCCTCGCGCAGGGCAGGGAGCCCGCTGCCGCACTCGAGGTCCACCTCGCGGCCGAAGGCGTCGCCGTAGGCCGCGGCGGCGGTGGCGTGGGTGCGGTGACGCGGGATGACGGTGTCGGTCTCGTAGGCATCGTTCAAGGCCCAGCAGTCGGTGACGAGGATGCCGTCGTACTGCCATTCGTTCCTCAGAATATCGAAGAGGCGGCGGTTGGTGCAGCAGGGCTCGCCGTTGAGGCGGTTGTAGCCACACATCACCTGCTGGACGTCGCTGTTCTTGATGATGTACTCGAAGGCTGGCAGGTAGGTGCTGCGCAGGTCGCGCTCGCTGACGCGACTGTCGAACTCGTGGCGCGTGCCCTCGGGGCCGCTGTGGACAGCGAAGTGCTTGAGGCAGGCGGCGGTGATGAGCGGGTTGCCCACATAGTTCTCGGCCCATGCATGCTGCAGACCTTTCACACAGGCGCGCCCCATCAGGGCGGTGAGGCAGGGATCCTCGCCATAGGTCTCCATGCCGCGTCCCCACCGCGGGTCGCGGAAGATGTTGATGTTGGGGGTGAAGAAGGTGAGGCCCGTGTAGTCGCCGGTGCCGCCGGTGTCCTGCGCCATGTGGTATTTGCTGCGCGCTTCGTTGGCGACGAGGGTGAACATGAACTCCACGCTGCCGGGGTCGAAGGTGGCGGCCAGGGCGATGGGCATGGGGTAGACCCTGGCCTCGCCGGCGCGTCCTACGCCGTGCAGCGCCTCGTTCCACCAGCTGTAGGCCGGCAGCCCCACGCGCGGGATGGCTGGATTCTGGTGCACCATGAGCGAGAGTTTCTCGTCGAGGGTCAGGTTGTTGATGAGCCACTCCACGCGCCCGTCGAGGCTCTTGGTGGTGTCCTGCCACGGGTATTGCTGCGCCCAAACGGTTGAGCCACACATTGCTAATATGCAAATAACGAGGGTGTGAAATCCTTTTTTCATAATGCAAAGATACAAAAAATATATTATATCAATTTTTTTTCGTACTTTTGCAGCATGAATAGAACCCTTTTTACAGGCCGTTTGAAGATGGCAGAGATGATTGCATCGAACTACGACCTAATCCTTATGCTGCCACGGTTTGGCATTCCTCTGGGTTTTGGCGAGAAGAGCGTCAAGGAGGTGTGTCGCGACTGTGGCGTCGACGACCATTTTTTCCTCACGGTTTGCAATATCTACACTTTTGACGACTACCGTCCCGACAGTGAGGACGTTTCCCGCATTGACAACCGGTTGGTGGCCGAGCATCTCCGAGCCTCGCATCGCTACTATCTTGAGGAGCGCCTGCCCCACCTGCAGCACCACCTGGACCATATCACCGAGAAAGCCGGCCAGAGTGGCGAGATCCTCCGCAAATATTATGCCGACTACTGCCGTGAGGTGCGCGAGCATGTGCGCAAGGAAGAGAAGAATCTGGATCAGATATTGAGCAACGCCTCCACACATTCGCTCAGCCATTATATGCAGAGCCACGACAATATCCGCGACCGCCTCAGCGACCTCACTCAGATTATCTACAAATACCTCCCCGGCGAGCGGCTCAACGAGGAAATGATGGAGCTGGTCTTCGATATCCTTCAGCTCAGTCGCGACTTGGAGAAACACGCCATGATTGAGGAACTGCTGCTCGTCCCGCAGGAAGATTACAACCTCAGTGACCGCGAGATGGATGTCCTTGAACTGGTGGCTCAAGGGTTGAGCAGTAAGGAGATCTCCTCGCGTCTCAACATCGCCGTCAATACCGTCAATACCCACCGCAAAAGCATCACCCGCAAGACCGGCATCAAGAGTGTCGCCGGCTTGGCGGTCTACGCTATGTTAAAGAAAAACTAACCCCATGAAGTCATTGAAATACATCCGAATTGTATTGGCAGTCGTAGTGCTTTTCTGCATTACTGCGCTGATTCTCGACACTACCGAAGGCGCCGTCCTTCGCCATTGGTTGGGCTGGATGCCCAAGGTGCAACTGCTGCCCGCCATTCTGGCACTCAATGTGGTGGTTGTCGTGGCCATCCTGCTGGTCACTTTCTTCATAGGCCGTCTCTACTGCTCCATCGTCTGCCCCATGGGCATCTTCCAGGACATCTTCACATGGTTCCACAAGCTCATCTTCGGCAAGAAGCGTCCCTTCCGCTATCGCAAGCCCCAGAATTGGCTGCGCTACACGGTGCTGGCGCTCTTCGTCCTGCTGATGGTCTTCGGGCTCAACGGCATCGCCACCCTTGTGGCTCCCTATAGTGCCTATGCCCGGATGGTGGCCAATATCCATGGCACTGGCTTGGTGCATTGGGTGGCCATCGCCACGCTCTGCTGCGTGGGCGTGATGAGCTTCGTTTGGGGACGCCTGTGGTGCAACACGCTCTGCCCCGTGGGCTCCTTGCTGAGCCTCGTCAGCAAATACCGTCTCTTCGGCATCAAGATCGACGCCTCCAAGTGTGGCGGCTGCCGCAAATGTGAGAAGGGCTGCAAGGCCATGTGCATCGATATCGACAATCATACCGTCGACCACTCCCGTTGTGTCGACTGCTGGGCCTGTCTGGCCAACTGCAAGGCTGGAGCCATAGACCTTAAGGTCCTTAAAGACCCTAAGGATCCTAAAGCCCTTAAAGATCCCTCGCGCCGCAAGTTCATTGCCGTCAGCGCCGCTATGGGTGCTGCCACGGCTCTCTCCGCACAGGAGAAGAAACTCGACGGAGGACTCGCTGCCATTGAAGACAAGCAGGTCCCCAAACGTAACCTTCCGCTGAAGCCTGCTGGAGCCATCAGCCTGAAGAATTTCGAGAACCGCTGCACCGCTTGCCAGCTTTGTGTAGGCAAGTGCCCCGAGAAGGTGCTGCGCCCATCCACCGACCTCTCGTCGCTCATGCAACCCTACATGGCTTTCGACCAAGGCTACTGCCGCACTGCCTGCACCCGCTGCAGCGAAGTGTGTCCCACCGGAGCCATCCAGCATATCGACAAAGAACAGAAGACCGCCATCTCTATCGGTCATGCCGTAGTGCTGCCAGACAACTGCATCGGCTGCGGTGCCTGTGCACGCCATTGTCCCTCCGAGGCCATTATGATGGTCGACGGACGACCCGCCGTCAACGAGAGCCGCTGCCTCGGCTGCGGTGCCTGCGAGTACTACTGTCCCGCACGCCCCATGACCGCCATCTATGTCGAAGGCCGCGAGCGCCACGTTGAAATCTAAGAAATTAATAAAAAACGATAAAACAATAAAAAAACTATCCCACTATGAGCATCAATGTCTCTGAAAAATTCAACGAAGCCGTCCGTTATGTCGGCACTTGGAAGTTCTGGAAAGAACTTGTCATTATGATCCTCGGCATGATGGTTTGTGCCGCCGCTGTCTACTATTTCCTGGTGCCCTCCAAACTCATCATCGGCACCATCTCCGGTCTCTCCATCGTACTCAACCAGCTGATGGGCAACGTCCTCAGCCTTGGTACCCTCATCATGATCATCAACATCATCCTGCTCATCCTCGCCTTCATCCTCATCGACCGCGAGTTTGGCTTCAAGACGGTCTTCACCGCCCTCATCCTCGGTCCTCTGACCGACTTCTGGGATTGGATCTTCCCCTGGAATATCAAGAATTCCGCCGGCGAGTACATCCTGGCATCCTACAACGATGTCATCAAGGACTACTCCGTCATGGGTGACCCCTGGCTCGACCTCTGCTGCTTCGTCCTGCTCCTCTCCGCCTCGCAGGCCCTCATGTTCAGCATCAACGCCTCCACCGGCGGCCTCGACATCCTGGCCAAGATCGTCAACAAGTATCTCCACTTCGACATCGGCGCTTCCGTCTCTGTGGCCGGCGCCGTCATCTGCTGCACCGCTTTCGCCATCAACCCCTTCCGCATGGTCATCATCGGCCTCATCGGCACCTGGATCAACGGCCTCGTGGTCGACTACTTCACCGCCACCCTCAACAACCACAAGCGCCTCTGCATCGTGTCGAAAGACTACGAGCGCATCCGCCAGTACATCATCAACGAGCTCCATCGCGGCTGCACCCTCTACGAGGTCACCGGCGGCTACTCCGGCGAGAAGAGCATCGAGCTCGAGGTGCTGCTCAGCAAGGACGAATTCAGCAAGATTCTGGCCTGGATGAAGGATGAGAAGATCGAGGCCTTCTCCACCGCTGGCAATGTCAGCGAGGTCTACGGCTACTGGTCCTCCGGCAAGAAGCGCAAAGCCCGCAAAGAAATAGTGGACAAACGATAAAACGCCTATTAACACCATTAAGCCCATTAAACCCATAGATATAATGGACAGAAGACAATTTCTCAAAGGTCTCTCGGGAGCTGTCGTGGCCGGAGCCGCCGTGGCGGCGGGCTGCGACCATCCCAATGCCGTCATCGCCGAAGGCTACACCCCCGGCGTGGTGCCCACCGACAAGATGTCCATGCGCACCGATTCCCACGGCCAGCAGGTCTCCTTCCTTGGCTTCGGCATGATGCGCCTGCCCGTCGAGGGCGGCGGCGACCTCCGCAGCAACCCCAATGCCAAACTCGACCAGGAGGCTATCAACCAGATGGTGGACTATGCCATCGAGCATGGTGTCAACTATTTCGACACAGCTCCTGTCTATCTCCGCGGCATGTCAGAGGCTGCCACCGGCATCGCTCTTGCACGTCATCCGCGCGACCGTTGGCTCGTGGCCACCAAAATGAGCAACTTCCGCGATTGGTCCTATGAGGCCAGCATCGAGATGTATCATCACTCGTTCGAATACCTCCAGGTCGACCACATCGACTACTACCTCCTCCACTCCTTTGGAGGCGTCGACAAGGAGACCGGCAAGAGCGACTTCGAGAAACGTTTTGTCGACAACGGTGTCCTCGACTTCCTCGTCAAGGAGCGCGAGGCCGGCCGTATCCGCAACCTCGGATGGTCGTTCCACGGCGAGCAGAGCGAATTCGACAAAGTGGTGGCTCTCCACGACAAATACCATTGGGACTTTGCCCAGATTCAGATGAACTATGTCGACTGGCACTACGCCCACGAGATTGAGCCCGAAAATGTCAACGCCGAGCACCTCTACACCGAACTCGACCGCCGCGAGATTCCCATCGTCATCATGGAGCCCCTCCTCGGCGGCCGCCTGGGGACGCTCAACGACCACATGGCCTCC
Organism: uncultured Bacteroidota bacterium; assembly: GCA_902771735.1. Lineage (GTDB taxonomy): Bacteria > Bacteroidota > Bacteroidia > Bacteroidales > P3 > Colimorpha. The sequence continues at coordinate 41,652 of CACXXO010000001.1, read as the reverse complement.
ATGCTCAAGGAGCGCGAACCCAACCGCTCCCTCGCCTCCTGGTCGTGGCGCCATCTGGGCATGTATCCGCGCATCCTCACTGCCCTCAGCGGCATGAACCTCATGGAGCATCTGCAGGACAACATCCGCTCCTGCGCGCCTCTGGAACCGCTGAACGCCGACGAGCTGGCCCTCCTCGACCGCGTGGCCGACGAGTTCGCCCACTTCCCCGCCATCCCCTGCACCTCGTGCCAGTACTGCATGCCGTGCCCCTACGGACTTGACATCCCGGGCATCTTCGCCCACTACAACAAGTGCCTCACCGAAGGCAACATAGCCACCGAGGGCACCGTCGAGCAGCGCGAGTTCCGTCGCGCCCGCCGCGCCTTCCTCACCTCCTACGACAAAAACATCGCACGCCTGCGCCAGGCCGACCACTGCATCGACTGTGGCGAATGCCTCAAGCACTGCCCGCAGAGCATCAAGATACCCGAGAAGATGCACATGATTGAAGATTACACCAACAAACTTAAAGATTCACTGGTATGAACCTGCTTTTTATCGGCACCTGGGAAATTATTGTCATCGTCCTTGCGATTCTGCTGCTCTTCGGCGGAAAGAAGATTCCCGAGCTCATGCACGGCATCGGCAAAGGCGTCAAGAGCTTCAAGGACGGCATGAACGGCGTCGAAAACGCTGACCGCGACCATCGTGGAGCGAACGGAGTGGAGCCGTCCGACAAGGCCGACCCCTCCGACGCCTCTGACAAGAAAGCATGACCTTTTGGGAGCACCTCGACGAGTTGCGCTCGCGCCTGTGGCGTGTGCTGGTGGTCGCGTTGGTGGCCATGGTGGTCTGTTTCTGTTTCAAAGAGACGCTCTTCGCCATCGTCCTCGCCCCCAAGGGCGACAACATCCACCTCGTCAATATCGAGATTACGCAACAGTTCCTCACCCACATGAGAGTGGCTCTCTGGGCTGGCATCCTTCTTGTGTCGCCCTATATACTCTACCAAATTTTCGCTTTCGTGGCTCCCGGCCTCTATGCCCTCGAGCGCCGCATGGCGCTCTGCGCCGCGGGGGGAGGCTACTTGCTGTTCATTGCCGGCGTGCTGCTCAACTATTTCATTGTCTTTCCCTTCGCGGTTCAGTTCCTGGGTACCTACCAGGTCTCGGCCGAGGTGCCAAACCAGATTTCCCTCTCCTCCTACATCTCGCTGCTCACCGTCATGAGCCTGCTCATGGGTGCCGTCTTTGAATTGCCCATAGTGTGTTGGCTTTTAGGCCGCTTTGGCATCCTGAAGAGCGCCTTCATGCGCCGCTATCGCCGCCACACCATGGTTGTTATTCTCATCCTCGGCGCCGTCATCACACCCACCGGCGATCCCTTCACACTCTCGCTCGTCGCCGTGCCCGTCTACCTCCTTTGGGAACTCAGTATATTGATTGTCAAAAAAGTGGAAGCATGAAAAAACTCATTCTTGTAGCGCTTGTTTCAATTGTCAATTGTCAATTGTCATTTTTCAATTCGGCCCATGCCCAGTGTGCCGAGGCCCTGATGCAATATGCGCAGCGCTATCCCGCCGCCGAGGCGCAGGACTGCTACAAACTTGTCTTCCAGGACCTCTACGGCCCCGGCCACCTGCTCACCGACTCGCTGGCCGCCGTGCGCTACATCTCCTCCGAGGTGGCGCAGATGAGCGACGCGGCCTATCCCGAATACCTCCACGACATCCACGACGGCCCCTTCCCGCTCTACGAATACACGCTGTGCGACAGCAACTTCGTGCGGGTGAACCTCATCCTTGTCAAACGCGGCATCATCTCACTCCCTGAGCTCGTCTCCGCCGTCCTTCGCAGCGCCAAGGGTATGGTTACTCCTGACGCCAAGTACGTTATGAGCCACAGCGCCGCCTTCAAGGCCGCTTACGACCCACACTACCGTATCGTTAGACGTGACATCTTCGAGCGCGAGTTCGGCCCTGCCATCCGTCTCGCCCTCATTGCCAGCCCCGTCCACTAAGCACCCGATATAGGCACTCTCCGACGCGCGACCCGCATAGTCGACCACAAAGCCGTAGAGGTGCACCTCGTGACCCTGCCAGTCGTCTGGCAACGTGATGCTTATGCTTTTCTGTCGGCGGTAGGCCGAGGCCGACAGACGGTTGTCCTCCAGGCCGGGGCATAGCGCCAGCACGTAGACCTCGTCGTCGCCGTTGGCTTGGCGGTGCAACGGGTTTTTCTCGAAGGGAATGGTGACGGTGTTCCCCTCCACCACGGGTTCCTCGAACCCTATCGGCGCCACCGGCCCTTCGCTCACTGCAAGGTTCCCGTAGTCAACCCTCAAGCGCCCCTCGGTATCGAGGGCGAAAAGCCCTTTGTTGAGGCGCAGAAAACGGTTGCACTCTGTCATGTGGCTCTCCATGGCCGTCTGCCTCAGGCCGAAACGCAGGGGCATGCGCAGCTGCGTGGCGAAGTTCCACACAGCCTTGAACAACAGCCGGTTCTGCTGCTGCCGCTCCGTGCGCGGATTGTGTACAAACCGGGGCCGCGCCCTGAGGCACCACTGCCCGCGCCACTGATAGCCTATAACCGTCCCGACGCTCCCTCGGTAGCCGTCGTTGATTCCAAATTGTTGCTTTGCCATAACTGCTTATTATTTGTTGTTTTAACGGCGAATTAAACTAATTAAGCGAATTACTATAATATAGACCTGCGTAGCCATTCGCCAAATTCGTATCATTCGCGTTGAAAAATCAATGTCACTATATAATATAATCCGGAAACGGTAACATGTCAAGTGGAAAATGACAAATTAGAAAGATTTAACATTTGCCGACCTACACCCTGCCACCGTCCTGCCATCTCCCACCGTCGCGGGCGATGGCCCGGAGGAGGAGGGGAGGAGATGGGGAGATGGGTGGGAGTTGGTGGCAGGAGTGTGCGGAAAATGAGGCATTTTGGTGTTTGGATTTTTTTTCGTATATTTGCATTTTTGACAAGAAATTGTATTTTTATTTATCGATATGAAAATTAGAAAGATAATGTTGGGAATGCTTCTGAGCGCCACGGTGATGCTGAGCGGGTGTGTGTCGATGGTGGCGGCAGAAGGCGGCCTGCAGACCCTCGAGCAGCAAGCCGACGGCCAGGAACAGGTTGCGGATGCGGGCGAGATGCAGGTGCCCCGCAATGTGATTCTTATCATTGGCGACGGCATGGGAGTGCCCCAGGTCTATGCCTCGGTGGTGGGCGCCATAGGCAACAATTCGGCTTTCCTGCGGTTCCCCTACAGCGGTTTCTCGCGCACCTACTCGCGCAACCACTACCGCACCGACTCGTCGGCCGGCGGCACGGCCCTCACCACGGGCCAGAAGGTGGACAACTACCATGTGAACTGGGGACCCGACTCGACGCGCTACAATACCATTTTCGACGATGCCATAGCCGCGGGCATGAGCACCGGCTTTGTGGTGACTTCCAGTGTGCTGGATGCCACGCCGGCCTCCACCTACGGCCATGTGCCCTATAGGAAGATGTTCGACACGCTGAGTCTGCAGATGGCTCAGTGCCAGCACAGTGTGATGATTGGTGGCGGTGGCAAATATTTCCGCCCGGAGAACCGCAAGGACGGTCTCGCGCCCCTCGACACCCTGGCAAGCCGCGGCTACACCGTGGTGTACAGTCTCGACAGCATGAACCGTTTCAGGGGCGACCGCCTGGTGGCCTTCCTCTATGACGGCGACCCCGACAAGGCCCCTGCCCGCGGCAACATGCTGACGCAGGGCGCCAAGAAGGCCATCGCCATGCTCAACCGCAACGAGAACGGTTTCGCCCTGATGATTGAAGGCTCTCAAATCGACTGGGCCTGCCACAACAACGACACGGCCTATCTGCGCGCCGAGTTGGCCGACTTCGAGCAGATGCTGCATGCCGTCCTCGACTTCGCGCAGCGCGACGGCCACACCCTCGTGGTGGTCACCGCCGACCACGAGACCGGCGGCGTGACGCTGCCCGACGGCAACATCGAGCAAGGCCGTAACGAGGTGAAGTTCCTCTGGGGCAGCCATACGGGCTGCATGGTGCCGGTCTTCGCCGTGGGCCCCGGCGCCCACTATTTCTCCGGCATCCAGCAGAATACCGACATCCCGATGAAGATTCGCTGGTTGATGGAATTGTGATCAACGGCTGTTAGAATTGTCCAAGCAATAGTGGTATGATCAAGTTTTGTGTTAGATTGGTGCAACGGTGGCTTCCCGAGCCGTTCATCTTCGCTATACTCCTCACCTTCGTGGCGGTGGCAGTGGCCATGCCTGTGTGCCGTCAGACACCGCTGGAGGTCATCGAGCATTGGGGCGGGGGAGTGTGGAATCTGCTGGCTTTCGCCATGCAGATGGCACTGGTGCTGGTGTGCGGCAGCGCGTTGGCGGCGGCGCCGACGGTGAAGCGCGGCATCGCTGCTTTGGCACGCATCCCCAAGAGCCCTGCCGGCGCAATAGCGCTGGTGACAGTCGTTTCCGCCTTGGCCTGCTGGCTCAACTGGGGTTTCGGCCTCATTGTGGGCGTGGTCTTCGCCAAGGAGATTGCACGTCAGATGGCCGGTGTCGACTACCGGTTGCTCATAGCCTCGGCCTACAGCGGCTTCGTGGTGTGGCATGCGGGTCTTTCGGGCTCCATCCCGCTCACCATGGCCACCCCCGGCGAGGCCCTCGCCAAGGCCACCAATGGTGTCCTCACCGAGCCGGTGCCCGTTGGCGAGACCATTCTCAACCCCTACAATCTCGTCATGGTGCTGCTGGTCATCGTGGCCATCACCGTGGCCAACACGCTGATGCATCCGAAGAAAGACGCCGTGACGGTAGACCCGCAATTGCTCGCTGATGATTCGGGATATTCTGAAAACTCTGAAAAATCAGATTATACCCCTGCCCAGCGCATGGAGAACTCCCCCGTGCTCTCATGGGCCATCGCGTTGCTCATTGTGGCCTACCTCGTGGTGAAGCTCGTCTTCCGCGGCGCCACGCTCGACCTCGGCATCGTCATCATGATTTTCCTTTCGCTGGGCCTGATGCTTCACGGCACGCCGCTGGCCTATGTCCGCGCCTTCGGCAAGGCTGCCACGGGGGCGTCGGGCATCATCCTGCAGTTCCCTTTCTATGCCGGCATCATGGGTATCATCACCGGTGTGGGTGAGAGCGGCATCTGCATGGGTACCGTCATCGCCAACGGTTTCATCGACATCAGCAACTCGGTCACCTATCCCTTGTTCACGTTCCTTTGCGCGGCAGTGCTTAACATGTTTGTCCCGTCGGGCGGCGGCCATTGGGCCATACAGGCGCCCATCATGTTCACCGCCGGAGCCGATTTGGGCGTCGACGCGGGCTTGACGGGCACGGCCATCGCCTGGGGCGACGCATGGACCAACCTCATCCAACCTTTCTGGGCCCTGCCGGCACTGGCCATCGCCAAACTCTCGGCACGCGACATCATGGGCTACTGCCTGGTCGACCTGCTCATCACCGGCCTCATCATCTGCGGCGGTCTGGTCGTCTGGGCGCTATAATGAGTTATGAATTAAGAATTAAGAGCTATGTTCGAGAACGTTATCAAACACTATCCCGATTTTCCCAAGCCGGGAATCGACTTCATCGATGTGCTGCCTTTCCTGCAGGACAAGGAGGCTTTCCGTCAGGCAGTGAACGAGATTGACCGCCTTTCGACGGCACCCAATATGGCTACTGTCGAGGCACGTGGCTTCCTCTTCGGGGCTCCGTTGCTATCGGTGAGCGAGCATGTGAAGACCCTCGTCCCCTTCCGCAAGAAGGGCAAGCTGCCCCATGCCGAAGGCGACCTGGTGAGGGTGGAGATAGAGAAGGAATACGGCAGCGACGAGCTCTTCTACCGCCTCAGCGACTTCGCCGCCTGCGAGGCCACCGGCGATTATATCGACATCACGCTTTTCGACGACCTGCTGGCCACCGGCGGCACCGTGAAAGGCATCGTCGACTCGCTGCAGCAGCAGACCATCGACGGCAAAAAGATACGCATCAAGGAGTTCATCTTCCTGGTGGAGCTGCCCGCCTTGGGCGGCCGCAAACTGCTGGAAGGCGTTGCCCCGGTGCATGCACTGATGCGCCTCGAAGGGGTGGAATAGACTTTAGAGGAATGCTGCGACGACCACCACGAGGAGGGCGATGCAGTAGGCCAGCTTGAGGAACGTGCCAGTGAGGAAACCGACAAAGGCGCCCACGGCAGCACGGAGCGAGGGACTGAAGTCTTGCTGCTTGATGTATTCGCCCACAAAGGCGCCCACGAAGGGCCAGAAGATGATACCCAGCAGTCCTGTGGGACCGAAGGGCAGGCCGACGATGGAGATGACCAGCCCGATGTTGCAGCCCCAGATACCATATTTAGAGCCGCCAAAGCGTTTGGTGGTCAACGACGGCACCACATAGTCGAGCACCGTGATGACAGCCGCCACGACACCTGTGACGACGAGCAGCATGGGCGTGTTCTCCACCCAGGGCGTGAATCCCGCCAACAGGAGGCCCAGCCAGCTGATGGGCGGTCCCGGCAGACCGGGTACAATCGAACCGACAATGCCTGTCAGCAGGCATACGAAAGCCATGATGATGAGGAAGATGTCCATATTTTAAGGTTTAGGGTTTCAGGGTGTTGAAGAGGTCGTTGAAGAGGGCTCTTAGTTTTTTCTCGTCTTTGATGAGGGCGCGGAGGTCCGCCAAGGGGGCGGCATTGGGGGAGGCGTCGCCCATCCAGAGTTTGATGTATCCGCCTTCGGCGTATTTCTCGTGCAGGTGCTCGAGGGTGCGCTGCCAATGACCCTCGCGGTCGAGTTCGGGATAGTGGCTGAGGCCGTATTCCACGGTGCGGCGCACGATGGTCTCGGGCTCGATATCGCGGTCGGCCTCGGAGATGATGCATCCCAGCAGGGAACGGGGCTTTGTGGTGGCCGAGGCGCGGTGGTCTTCGGCAGCCTGGGCAATGGTCTCGATTTCCTCTTCGGTGAACCAGCGACGAAGGTTCCGGTCGGCACGGATGATGCGGCCCGACGCCAGATGGTGCACCTCGCGTCCCTCGCAGATGCCTATGTCGTGCATGGCTGCCGTCGCATAGGTCATAGCTGATGGTTGTAGCATCATGCTACGGGCTATCACGCGTCGGATATGGTCTGGCCGGTGGGCGCTGTCGTATTGCATGTGGCGGGGAAGAATCTCGGTCTCGACGTATTCTTTCAGGTCGGCAGGAACACAATCGTAGCGCCACCATTCGTAGGCGTCGCGCGGGCCGCCGTCGGGCATGTAGATGATGCCGCAGTAAACGAAGCCTTGTTTCTCAAGGATATGGCGCATGGGACGGTTGGTGTGGTGGGTGTCCACACGCAGGTGGTCGGCTTGCTTCTTGGCGAAAGCAAAGGCGATGTCGGCCACGCCATTGGTGCCTTGCAGAGCGGCGAGGCGGTGGAGAGTGGAGTAGGGGGAGACGGTGTCGATCCAACGGCCGTGGTCGATGTAGCCGTAGGTGGGTTCAATGCCCGGCACAAGGGCAAAGGTGCCGATACCTTCAATAACATACGACACTCCCCGGCGGATGTCCTCCTCGACGTCTTCGCGCAAGGGATAGCCTTCCCATTGGGCGGTGTTGCCGTCGGCGCGCATCACGCCGCGCGAATGGTCGTACATCTGCAAAATGAGGTCGATGTCGTCGGGAGTGGAGTGTCTTATTGTCGTGTTCATAGTAAAAATTAACGCCTAAATGGCAGATTTATTGTGTGGCACAATATTTGATATACCTTTTGCGTTAATACGTTTGTTATGTTGGAGAACCTCGGACTTTTCGGCCTTTTCTTAGCCTGCCTGCTGTCGGCCACCATCATTCCCTTCTCGTCGGAGGCCATTGTGGCGGGCGCCCTGGCCTTGGGCTATCAGCGCTGGGCTATCGTGGTCGTCGCCACGTTGGGTAACACCGCCGGCGGCATGATAAGCTTCTGGATGGGGTGGCTCTGCAAATGGGAATGGTTGGAGAAATACTTCAAAATCAAGCGTGAGAAACTCGAGCGTTTCCGTAGCCATATCGAGAAATATGGGGTTTGGGCGGCACTGCTCACCTGGCTGCCCATCGTGGGCGACCCACTGGCCATTGCCATGGGTTTCATGCGGTTGAATCCCTGGTGGACCATGCTGATCATGCTGCTGGGCAAGGCCGTGCGATACATTGTCACCTCAGGACTGCTTGTCCTCACCCCTTGGTTTTAGTCCTGTATTCCTGATTCCCACTCTTCGAGAGCCTTCTTGTAGTCTTGATATTCCTCCCACTCTTTCTTGTACTTACGCATGACTTTCCGGAATTTCTTGGGATGTTGGCGGTCAATCTTGAGGGCGTAGTCGAAGAGGAACTCGCTGACCCATCCGTCGCTCCATTGGAGGAGGGCGAGGAAGCGGTCCATCATGTCGAGACTGTCTGCAAGGGCCAAATTGGCCATTGTGTCGTAGATGACGGGGAAATAGTATGATGTGTTATAGTCATCAAGGGAGAAAAGCACGAGGAAGGTCTCGCGGTCGCGGGGCATGAGGGCCTGGAGGCGACTGGCAGGGACGTGGAATCCGGCGGCGAGGCTGTCGTCGACGGAGAGGAGGGCGCGGAAGTAGGACTCATGGCGCAGGATAAGATCCCATTGGTTGTCTTGATAGACCGAGCCACGCATCTTATGCGTGCGCAGCAGGGTGTCGCGCATGGAGAGGAGCAGGGGGAGGTCCATGGGGATGTTGATTCCATGGATGTCTTTGTTCACGTGCCAGCGGGGCATGTGGAGGAGGGCCTGTTGGATGGCGCTGTCCATGGGCGAGGCGCCGAGGCGGCGGACCTCGATCACGTTGCCCAAGCTGTCGAGATCGATGCGGGGGGACTCCTTCCCGACCCACTCCTCGCGCGGACGGTCGATGGTGCCAGCCAGGTAGCGGTAGAGGGCGCCGGTGCCGCCGGGGTAGGAGGGTAGGAGGGTGTCGTCGACGACATCGCCTCGGTGACGGGGCGAGATGGTGTCGTCCGCAAGGCTGAAATTGACGGGCAGATTGAACTGCACGTCAACGGGCACCCATTTGCCGTCTCTATGCTGGCGGCCGGGTTCCCAACGCGGCATGTGCTCGATGGCGTTGAGGGCGGCCTGGTTGCAGCCGCCGGGGAGGCCGAGGAGGATGCGCGGATGGTGGACGAAGCCGAGGCTGTCGACGACGAAGGTGGCGTAGAGCTTGCCCTCGATGTGATAATCCAAAGCCTCTTCGGGGTAGCGTAATTTTTCCCCAAAGTAGTTATACAACGCTTTCATGCCGCCGGGGAATTCGGGCTCCTTCTCTGCGGGGCAAAAGATGTGCGTGTCTTCATTTTGCGCCTTTGCACCGAAGGGTAGCAGCAGCAGGGCGGCGAGGAGGATGAAAGTGGGTTTCATGGCAATGGGTGTTTATTTGTTTGTTTATCTCGCAATTCGAGTAGATAAGGGAGGTCGATGGGGATGACGAGGAGTCTGTCGAATTCCAGGGTGGGCATGTTCCATCGGGGCATGGAGTGGAAGGCTTTGTGCACTGCGTCGGCCATGGGGGAGTCGTCATAGTCGAGGCGGCAGACGCTGACGATATTGCCCACGCTGTCGAAACCGATGCCCGGGTTCTTCTTGCCGACCCATTCCTCGCGAGGACGGTCGATGGTGCCAGCCAGGTAGCGGTAGAGGGCCTCGACACCACCGGGGTAGGTGGGAATAATCTCCTTGTCACCCTCTTTGCCGCCGCCGACGGTGCGGGGCTGCTGAGGGTCGAGCTGGAATTTGACGGGGAGGTTGAACTCTGAGCGAACGGGTATCCAGGTGCTGTCGGAGTGGTTAAACTTCCGACCGGGTTTCCAGCGGGGCATGTGCCTGACGGCGTCGATTGCCGCACGGCAGCATCCGCCGGGCAGGCCGCATAGCACCTGTGGGTGGGTGATGCTGCCGTCGGTCTCCACGACGAAGTGGAGGTAGAGCTTGCCCTCGATGCGATGGTCCAGCGCCACCTGCGGGTAGCGCACTGCGCTGTCGAGGTAGGCGTACAGGGCCTCCATGCCGCCGGGGAACTCGGGCTCATATTCATGGACGCAATAGGGACACTGGTATTGGACCTCTGTGTCTTCGTTTATTATCAGTTCTTCGTCCTGTGTGTCTATTATTTCGCTACTCGGTGTCTGCGTACAGCCGCCAAGGGCGAGGAACAGCAGGGTGGGGAGGAGGAAAAGTGACTGTTTCATGATGCAATGTTTTTTGTCTTTTTCTGGGAGACGCGGCAGGCCGCGCCTCTACTATATATATAACAGAAAAAATGTCAAATCTCTACAAACAGGGTCATTTTTTAACATTTCAGAGCCTTTTCGATTCGGTCGAGAGCGTCGAGGAGTTGCTGTTTGGGGCAGCCGAGGTTGAGACGGAAGCAGCATTCATAGTTTTTCCCACCAAAGGTGATGCCGTCGTTGAGCGCCACCTTGGCCTCGTTGAGTAGTTTGTCTTTCAACTGCTCGTGGGTGAGGCCATAGTTGCTGAAGTCGAGCCAGGCGAGGTAGGAGGCCTCGGGTAGCACGGCTTTCACCTTCGGCATTCGGGTCTTCAGGTGGTTGTCCAACGCTTGGACGTTCGCGTTCAGGTATTCCAGCATCTGCCGCAGCCACTCCTCGCCATTGGCGAAGGCGGCTTCGGCGGCGGTGAAGGCGAAGATGTTGCCGTTGGCCACCTCCAGCGCGTTGAGCCAGCCGAAGAAGCGCTTGCGCAGGTCGTCGTCGGCGACATAGCACACCGAGCTCCCAAGACCTGCAATGTTGAAGGTCTTGCTGGGCGCCATGAAAGTGATGCTGTGGTTGGCGGCGGAGGGGGAGACGGTGCTGTAGCTCACGTGCTTGTGGCCGGGGAGCGTGAGGTCGGCATGGATCTCGTCGCTGATGACGAGGACGTTGTGGCGCTTGCAGATGTCGGCGACTTTACGCAGTACCTCCTCGCCCCATATTGTACCCGCGGGATTGTGGGGGTTGCTCAGGATGAAGACCTTGCAGCCCTCTATGCGCTGCTCGAAGTCGTAAAAGTCTATCTCAAAGCGGCCGTTGGTGATGCGTAGCGGCGAGCATACGAGCTCGCGGCCGCTGTTCTTCGGCAGGTTGAGGAAGGGCGGGTAGACGGGCGTCGTCACCAGTAACTTGTCGCCGGGCTCCGTCAGCGCCATCAGGGCGTAGGCGATGCCCGCCACGATGCCGGGGATGAAATGCAGGCTCTCTTTGGTGGTCTGTATGCTGTAGTGTTTTTCGAGCCATGCGGTGACGGCTTGCCAGTAGGCTTCGGAGGGCATGGTATAGCCCAGCACCTCGTGGTCGCAGCGGCGGCGGATGGCCTCCATCACGAAGTCGGGCGAGCGGAAGTCCATGTCCGCCACCCACATGGGCGTCAAATCTGCGCGGCCGTACATGGCCTGGAGCGCATCCCACTTGAAGCAGTCGGTGCCCCGACGTTCGATAATCTCGTCAAAGTTGTATTGTGTCATTTGGGTAATGTGTTAGTGCGTTAATGTGTTAGTGGGCAGCTCAACGGGCTTGTAATCTCGCAGCCACGGTTGCGTGCCAGCCAGAGCACTGCATACGAGCAGGTGGCCTCCACATGTCCACCGCGGCTTTCAATTTCCTCCACAGCCCTTCTCACCAGTTCCGATGCGATACCCTGCCCACGGTGGCGATCGTCCACATAAGTATGAGTAATGACAAATGCGCTGTCGCGCTCGGGGTGCTGTGGCCCGCGACCTTGTGGAGCGAACGTCACCTCGCCCACCTCCTCGCCGCCCTCGACGGCGTATATCCTGTTCTTTTCTGTGATGTATTCCATTGTGAATGAGTTATTGTGTTATTGCGTTAATGCGTAGGTGTGTTTATTCATTTGTGTTTGTTGGATAGGGCATGTCGTCCGGCGGCGGTCATCAGCCCTTGGTGCTCCAGCTCTTGGCAGCGGCGGATGTTGAGGTCTGTCCAGTGGCTGTTTTTGCGGCGCGGCGAGATGCGCTGTGCCAGCCGTCCGTCTGGCATCTTCTTGACGGTGGAGTCTATCCACCCGAAGCACAACGCCTCCAACACCACCTCGACATACGGCAGTGCCCCTGCCATAACCACCTTCCCCCGATAACAGGCCACCCAGCATTCCCTCTCCTGTCCGTGGTTCTCCTCCATCCACCGCCGCAGCCCTGCCCGGTCCTCGAATGTCATCAGGTTTTGAATCTCCATTTAATCTACCTTTTATAATTTAGCATTCCCGTAATTTCGCAGCCACAATAGTTGCAGTATTTCATATTGGCTCCTCTGAATGAAGTGTGGTCGAGATCGGCATAAGAGAAATCGGCCTTGGCCAAATTGGCGTTGTCGAATATGGCATTCCGACTTTTGATAGTAGTATTAAGGTGAGTGTCGTCATGCGGGTGAATATTTACTTCAGGAAACCGTATTCGCTCATAAAGTGGCTGCCAAAGTTGTTCTGTGCTCCAACCTCGACTTCGATGAAGGGGATCCTGTGGCTTGTGCCTTTGTCGCGCATGGCGTTCTTTATTTCTTCTTCGCGGATGGTGGTGTTGTTGTCCATTTTATGGATTATTTCAAACTGCAAAGATACGAATTCTTCGGGGACTGGCAAAACTATTTTTCAGAATGTGACTGGAAGGTGCACGGTGCCGGCTATACTTCATCCGCAACTGTGCAATGGCGTTGATGGCAGGGAACTGGATAGAATCCAATATTTTTTCGTATTTTTGCAGCCGAAATAAGTCAACAGAAAAAACTTTAATTTTATATAATATGAAGAGAACAATCAAGTTACTGGCCCTTGTGGCCATGGCGGCAGGGGTGACTTTTGCCTCGTGCCAGAAAGAAGAAAACGACAATGGCGGCAACGCAGACAATGTGGAATGGGTCGATCTGGGACTCCCCTCGGGTCTGCTGTGGGCCAATTGTAATCTCGGCGCCACGAGCCCCGAGGAGTACGGCGACTACTACGCCTGGGGCGAGACCCGGCCGAAGGAGGTCTACTCATGGAGCGCCTACAAGTATTGCACCGTCGATGCCGAAGGCGATCTGCTGACCCTGACCAAGTACAACTTCTCGGCCGACTACGGCACCCCTGACAGCCTCTTCACCCTTGAGGCCATGGACGATGCCGCCACGGCGGCCCTCGGCAACGGTGCACGTATGCCCACATCCGCCGACTGGGAGGAACTCATCCGCAACACTACCGCCCAGTGGGACACCGTGAACGGCATCGGCGGTCGCACGTTTACCGCCGACAACGGCAACAGCATCTTCCTGCCCGCCGCCGGCTACCATAAAGACACTTCCATGGAACTCGTTGGAAAAAGCGGTGGCTATTGGGCTTCGACGCTTTCCAGCTACGACCCCTGTATGCCGGAATACGTCCAATTCGGCAAGAACAGTATGAATGTGCTTTTCGGTGCTCTCCGCAAATCGGGACAATCGGTACGCGCCGTGCGTAAGTAACAACAAAAAAAAATGCCAGCGGCCCACAGTGAATCTGTGGGCCGCTAACTATTTGTGTTTAGATGGTGGCTACTTGAGCTCTATCCCGCCGAAGTTGCAGTGGCCTTTGAGGTAGAGGGTCTTGGCTCCGTCGGTGGGCGGGGTGCAGCAGTCGCAGTCGACGCCGGCGAAGGTGGCGTCGATGTTGTTCACGACACAGACGTCCTTGTCGACACGGATCTCGATGCCGCCGAAGCTGCAGTCGACATTGACGACGGCACCGTCGCAGATGTCGGCATGGCGCAGGTCGAGGTAGGCAAAGCCGAAGGAGGTGCGCACGTCGGCCCCCACAAACGGCTGCCCGTCGAAGTTATAGTCTTGCTTGCTGAAGCTGACGTCGATCTTGTGCATCTTGCTGCCGTCGAGGACGACGGGGTCGGGGTGCTCGGTGGAGTGGCTGTGGCCGGAGGAACTCTTCTTGTTGAAGAAGAGGAGCGAGAGGCCCCACACAACGGCAACGAGGCAGAGCATGTATTTCCAGATGTCGTTCCAAGGGATGACGGAGCGGGCGGCGAGGAGGAGCAGGACGCCGATGCCGCAGCCGATGATGGCGCCGGCCTTATTCTTGTCGCTGAAGATGTTGACGAAGCAGGGGACGATGACGAAGAGGGCCCACCAGCCGTCGAGGCTGATGTGGATGACATTGAGGAGTTCTAAGGCCCAGACGATGCCGAAGGCCACGAGGGCGATGCCGCCGATGATTTTGCTTGTGCGTTTCATTTTATAGATGTTTTGCTTTTTAAATTATTTTGTTATCATTTATTTAATTGGACAGTGCAATGGACTTGTGAGCTCGCAGCCACGGTTCCTTGCAAGCCACAGTTGCGCATAGCTGCACGTCGCCTTCACACGGCCGCCGCGACGTTCTATTTCCTCCACAGCCCTTCTCACCAGCTCCGAGGCAATTCCTTGTCCCCGCAGACGGTCGTCGACATAGGTGTGGTTGATGACATACACGCCGTCGCGTTCGGGAAACGTCACCTCGCCCACCTCCTCGCCGTCCTCGATGACCGCAATCCTGTTCTTTTCGGTAATGTATTCCATTGGTATGTTGTTTTACACAGCGTTGTTCTTGATTATTTTTGCAGGATTGCCGGCCACAACAACATCGTCAGGTATGTCGTGTGTCACCACGCTGCCGGCACCCACAATCACGCGGTTGCCGATGGTCACTCCCGGACACACCGTCACGCCGCCGCCCAGCCAGCAGTCGTCGCCGATGCGGATAGGCAGCCCGGTCTCGATGGTTTTACGGCGTTCCACGTAGTCGTGGGGATGGTCGGGCGTCAGCAGCTGGCAGTTGGGACCTATCAGTGTGTGGTTCCCTATGGTGATGCCGCCACCGTCGAGGAACACGCCATTGAAATTCACCACCACCCCCTCGCCGAGGGTGATGCGCTCGCCGTGGTCGCAATGGAACGGCGGTATGACCAGCGCCGACGGGTGCGCGTTGGGCAGCAGTGCCTTCAGGCAACGCCTGAATTCCTCCATGTCCCACGCCCCGCACTGGTTCAGCGCCCGCATCGCCTCATAGGTGTGCACAATCCGCGCCTGTATCTCCGCATCCGTATAGTCATACGGCAAATTATTAAGCATCTTCTCGTATTCGGTCATAATATTGTCGTTAATGGTGAAGTGTCTCTTTCACAATCTTTTCCATGATATAGTAGGTGTCGGGCTTGGGGTGGCAGCCGTCGTCGCTGAACGTTTTAGGTAGGCCGCCTTGTTTGTCGGCGAGTGCGGAGTGGTAGTCCACATAGGCGATGTCGTTGGCTTCGGCATAGGCCTGCAGGCGCTTGTTGATGCCTACGATGGTCTGGGCGGCGTCTTTGATGTCGGGGTTCCACACAAACGAGGCGCAGGGCGGGATGGAACTGATGAGCGGCACGATGCCGTTGGCACGCGCCAGCTGGCACATGGCCACCACGTTCTCCACCACCTTGTCGGGCTCCATCCAGTAGGGGTTGTGCGCCACATCGTTGGTGCCGGCCATGATGACCACCGCCTTGGGGTGCAGGTTGACGACGTCGGCCGTGAAGCGTGCCAGCATCTGGGTCGATGTCTGTCCGCCGATGCCTCGGCCGCAGTAGTTGTGCTGCTTGAAGAACTCGGGGTGGTAGAGCGCCCAGTATTCGGTGATGGAGTTGCCCATAAACACCACCTCCGGGAACTCGCCGCTGGCGATGATGCGTTCATTGTCGGCCCTGTAGCGTTCAAAGCCACACCAATCCCCCTGTGCGAAGCCTGATAAAGTCATGATTGTAAAAAGTATGATAAGCGTTGTTTTCTTCATATAGGTGTGTTTTACGCTGCAAATATACAACTTTTTTGGAATTAACTCCAAAAAAGTTATGACTTTTTGGGAATAGATTCCAAAAAAGTCATGTTTTTCGATGCTAAATTACATCCAGGATAATGCGTTAATTGCCTTAGTCTGTAGTTTGAAAGTGTTACAGATTGTAACGCTTTCGTGTTTTCTTTTCTTCAAACAGCTGTATCGCTTGCTTCTTTGTCATATTAATTTCAACTGGTTACAATTTGTAACCGTTTCATTTCCTTCCTTTAGAAGTCTATGCTTCAAATGATTATATTATGGTCGCAACATCCATTCAATCACATTCAGTTTCCGGATTCCATCGTATACGGGGTTAAAGTCATTGTCCGTTGTCAACAGGTACTTGGGATTGGAGTCTTTGATGGCCCTAAGCGAGGCGAGTTCCCGTTCCAATGTCTCTGGATTTTCGGTTGTCCATGCCACTTGATAATAGGCGGTGTATCCGTCACTGTCAACGACAACAAAATCAACTTCTAGGTTGTTGCGCTTGCCGATGAATACATCCTTGTTGCGTCGGACAAGCTCAAGGTATACCATATTTTCAAGCCAATGTGAGCGGTCCTTTAACATTTTCTTCTTCAGTCTGACTTTGGCAAAACAGGGGTCAACAACGTAGTATTTGTTTAGTGTTTGGAGCAATCCTTTTCCTTGTATCTCATAACGTGGCACTTTGTAAATTAAATATGCGTCGCACATGGCATCCAAGTATTTGGCAACAGTTTGCTTGTCAATCACAGTACCATTTGAACGCAGGGTGTCAGAAATGGAGCGCGGTGAGACGTATGAACCCACCGAATCGAAAATAAAATCAAGTATTTTGTTGAAATCGTGTCTGTTGGTTATATTCAGTCGTTGGAAGATGTCTTTCTCTACAATGGTTTTCAGAATACTGTCAGCAAACAGGTCAGCTTGTTTTTCTCCAATCTGCAGTTGTTTAACGTATTCAGGTACACTGCCATAGTGTATGAAATTCGCCAAAGTTTCGATTTTTGACAAGTTTGGCGATTTTGTGTGTATAAAATCATTGTATTCAGTAAATTGAAGTGGCAGAAGGTTGATTTCTACATAACGTCCAGTCAGCAATGTGGCCAACTCGCCGGAGAGCATATAGGCATTGGAACCAGTGATGTAGATATCCACATTGGACTTGATATAGAGACTGTCGACAAGTCGTTGGAACTCTTTGATGTTCTGAACCTCATCCAAAAAGATATAGTTTGGCCTGTTTTCGACCAATAGATTCTTGATATGAGCGTGGATTTGATAGATGTCGCCAATAGCTAATGTATCAAGATCTTCAAAATTATAGAATTGAATCTGATTTTCTTATATACCATTTCTAATCAGTTCATCAGCGAACATCATCAGCAAAGTCGATTTACCGCAGCGCCGCACTCCAGAAATGACCTTGATAATATTCTGGTCTTTCAAGTTTCGCAGCAGTTGCATGTATTGCTTGCGTTCTATGAGGTCTTGTTTAGACATATTTTGTTTTATTTTTTGCAATGTTACTCAAATCATTTCACATATTACCTCTTCTTTCTTACATCTTATTAGTGGCCAAAACCGAAAATGTGTCACCTAATATTTCCTCACTGTTGGTGTGGGATAGGTGCCTGTTTCTGTGTCCTATCTTTCACCTGCAATTTAAAATCATTATCCCAACAGCCGGTCTAGTTGAGCCTGTAGTTCCTCGCGGTTAGGCAGATAAAGCTGATACCGGGCGGCAAAGAGTTGATTGTCTATTCCTTGCAGGGCATATTCCATTAACAACTCGTCTTTCCTGGCTCCTAGTACAATTCCAATGGGAGGATTGTCATCCGGCTGGCATATTTCATTCTTGAAATAGTTCAGATAGAGATTCATCTGTCCGATATCGCCGTGCTTTATCTCTGAGCGCTTCAAATCGATTAGCACATAGCATTTCAAGATGGCATGATAGAACACCAAGTCCACCTTGAAACGGCGGCTACCGATTGGAACGACATATTGCCGGCCAATAAAGGCAAAACCACGTCCCAGTTCCAGCAGGAATTGCTCCATGTGGGCCTTCAGCGCATCTTCCAGGTCTTTTTCCTTGTATCGTCTCTGCTTTGGGAGTCCTGCAAACTCCAGAACAAACGGGTCGCGAATGATGTCCGCCGCTGACTGCACCCGATGTCCTTCGTTTGCAAGAGCCAGTACGCCCTCTTTATCTGTACTCAACGCAAGGCGCTGGAACAACGATGAATTGATTTGGCGTTTCAGTTCTCGGACCTTCCATCCTTCTTTAATACACTCCTTCAGATAGAACTGCATCTCCAACGGGTCGTCACACTTTAGTAGTTCAAAATAGTGGCTCCACGTCAATTGGTGAGACAGCGTCTCACTTTTTGGGAAGGTCAGATAGAACTTACGCATATAGACAAGGTTAGAACGGCTGAATCCCCGCCCTCGCATTTTGGTCAAGTCTTTGGCGAGGTTCGTTATCAACTGTTCCCCGTAGCGAGCTTTGGCTTTCCCACCTTGTTCAAACTCCACGATGTACCTGCCAGTTGCCCAGCTTGCATCAAGCAACTCTGTGTTAACGGCAAGAGCAGCATTTTCTTTAGCCTTATCCCACAATCCTGAAATAAGTGAGACAAGTCTCACATATTCCGAATCCTCGGTTTGCAATAAACCATTTGCTGTAGTTAAATCGTTTGCCATATATTATTCTAACGTTTTGATTCTTTGTATTATTATCACATCTTCCATCTTACATCTCATTAGTATCCAAAAACCGAAAATGTGTCACCAATTCATCTATTGCATAATTACACATAGTTATCAACTTGTTTTATGATCTCATCCATTCTCATGGTGCCTGGTTTTAACATCATTTCATCAAAGACATCCATGACTTCATCAGCTTTCTCCATGTCCTCCTCGTCCATAAAGTTACGGTAACAGGAAAGCAGCATCTTGAATACTCTTTCCTCATTATGGTATGTCCTCATGGATTCCTGCCCAACAATGAGCTTTATACATTGATAACATTCATACGGATAGGTATTGCAACATTTCTCCATATAACTGATTATATCATATATGCCCACATCCGAAATCGATGTAGATAGCCATGACTGTAACAGTTCCACGAACAGACCAATGTCATGCTCCGACATTCTATGACATCCCATAAGATATGCATCCCTAACTTCTTTTCGACTATCCTTGGCATATCTTCTAAGGAATTCCTCGCTTTGTTCTCTGTAAGTTTCGTCCGATAGATGATCATACGCCAGTGGAACAATCTTCTTAATCACTTCTTCTTCATTTTGCTCCAACAGTACATCAAACATGACTTTTGAGATGTTTTTAGATTTTTCATACTGCATTCCTAAGAACATAATCTGAGCCAAAATCGGTTTGGCTCGTTTCTTATCCTTTATCATCTCAAAATATGGCAATATTCTTTCTGGATTATTGCACCAGAACCAATGCATTCTATCTACATTCAAATACAAATAGTCGGATATTGGACGGGAAGCATAACTGAACATCAACTCGTTGTATAAAACATTGTCGTAACACTCCTGCTGCAAATACATCATTGCTGCCAGCTGGTGCTCAAGGTTCAAACTATGCCCAGCCTTCACAAAGAATTCATAAACTTTTGTTTTCCATCGAGGATGCTTCCCAATCAAAGCCAAGGTATGAATGGCATATCCTTGTATATTATTGATGCCTGTCGTCAGCATGTCATTAACAGCCGAGTCACTACCAAACACATTTTCCACATCAGGTTTATATTTCGACTCGTAGTTGGAAAGGACAACTGTATTCAAGAATGTGCTGATTCTGTCAATATGTTGGCCGTCAATCGTCACAATATTGTTCAGCAATTCACAGAATCTATATCCTTCGCTTTTTTTTGACAGTTCATCAAATGCGTCGATGCATTTCCACACAAACGGAAGAACTTGGTCTGTCGGATAATTGCCTGTTACCAAACCATCGAGACCCGATAATTTGTATATCGCAGGAATGCTTTTGTCATCAAACATCTCAAACACAAAGCCAGCGAAGTCTTGCGGACGTTCGCTTACACATTGCTTAAACGCGTCTGCATGAGTCCTTGCATCAAAGTAACGATCTTTTCCATTCACATAGCTTTGAATTCCACGGAATGAATGCAACCAATCTTTTATTGAAATAGTTCTGTACCTCTCTAACGTCATCAAACCTCCACAGACGTGTGCCATGGCAACATTATGATTAGGCTTCGTGTTGTCCCATTTATTGCCAAAACGTCTGTTTAGCTCTTGATATTTTTTTCTGACACGTTTATCTCTAAGGTTTTCTGGTATGGCCCAAATGAGTTTTCTTTGATTGTATCCCCAATGTGGGTAAAGCAATACTGTGTATTTCCTATCCTTGTCTGAGAGCGAATCTGATGCTGATTTGAAATCATATATGATATCTTGACACTTTGATAAAGTTGACCCGTCAACCAGAGCGAGCCAACCTCTAATCAGTTCAAGAAAATAATACTCCACATTTCCAAAATCCAGTAGCTCATCGACCAACTTGCTGTCTTTGAGGATGGCAATAATATCATCAGAGAACAGCAATGGTTTTTCTATCATTGCTTTGAATGCAAACTCATAACAGCTGGATTCCTTTTTGCACAACAACAATCTGACATCAGCAACAATACAAGCATGTTCCTGCTTAATCCCTTCCACCAACAGCTCTTCAAATAACTCGTGTATGGCATAAGTATTATGATGGTGACTCATCAACGAAGGAAATATTGAATTTGAGCCCACCACTTCTCTCCAAGTATGTACATGATGGTTGTTGATAGCATTCAGTATTCTATCTCTCAAAATAGAGTAGAGTGCTTCTGGGCATTTCTCTTTTAGCGGAGTGCAGACATTCTCAAAGAAAGACTGTTCTATGTGATTAGCAATCCCTTGGGAATCCATGATACAATCAAATACCTCGGCAATATTGTCCAACACAAACTGGACGTTATTCTTCATAGCACTCTCCAGAAAATCGACTTTCTTTTCAAAAGTGTCACATAACACTTTATACCATTTCGTAACAATATTTAACGAATAATCCGAAGTGGCATACAATAGCCTTTGGGCGACAACACTCCTTGTGTCCTTGTCTTTGATACAATCGACCAATCCATAGACATCTTCCGTGCTGGATTGAACATGATTCCACATAAACGCTAAAACATCATCATACACAGCATCCCCAACCCTCAAATCCTTGACAACATTCAAGATGATTCTTTTAATCACATTGTACCATTCTTTGCTCCCAGTCCGTCGGATAAAAGAACAGAATAGAATTTTGTTGCAAGAATACAGTTCTCTGATACATCTCTTTTCAAATGGAAGAATGTCCACCCTATTGGCTAAAGCCCACAAGAACATGAGTTGTATATGCGGTCTTATTTGGCCCGATAAAAGAATCGTCACAACATCTTCCCTATACTGCTTTATGTTTTTTGCCCTTTCATAATCCAGCACAAGGTTCACGGTTGAACGCATAAACAGTCCCTGGTGCTTCTTCTCCTTCAGTAAATCATCTATGAACGAACCTCCATTCTGGGTATAATAACGGGCAAACACATAATCATACATGCTCTGATGGAAAAACATGGTTCCATCGTTCACATATTCTATCAGTCCTTGACTTCTAAGATAGATTGCTTCCTTGACATGTTTCGTGTCGGGATTCCATCGTGGAGCCAGAGTTTCTTCATCAAATATTTTTTGAGCCAGAGTATAGAGGATTTCTTCTGCGGCACTTTTGTCAATATCAACATTAGCCATGTCAATAGTCTGCCTCCATAGTTCATCGTAAAGTTCGGTTATAGAAGTGTACTGCTTCCCCTTGTTTCTGACAAAAACTCTACAGAAGAGATTAAGATGTTGCGGCGTTTGCATTAGGGTTAAGGTTTTCTCATCCATTGTTTGATACAACCCTTTTTGCAAACGATTCAAAACCGTCTCCACATTTGCTTTATCCAATAGCCCTAATTTGATTTGGGGGGCATTGCTCAATTCACTCAATTTCGGGTCAAATTCCAAATCGAAAGCACGACTGGAAACGATAATCCTCACATTTCTCAGCCTGTCATCAGAGGTGAATTGTTTTATCAATGTTACCACGTTGACAAGTTTGTTCCTGTCTTTTGTGATATATTGTGATAGCGCATCTATTTGGTCTACTATGAGGACGGCTTTCTTCTCTTGGATCAAACCGGAGAATGTTTTGGTCAGCATCTCCAATTGTTCGTTGCATGGTTGTCCCTGAGGAAAGTGAAGTCTGTCGGCTTTGATGGCAAAGCATTTTATTTCATCGTGTTCCAATCTTTCAATCAATTGCTTTATCACAACACTCTTCCCTGTTCCGGCATTGCCCACAAGCAACATAATATTGGGTACATTTTCCGCCAAGTCTTTTTTAACCCAATTGTACAACTGGCCGATTTCTCTTCTCTCTATAAGGGAATTTGGCAGATTGTTGAAAGTGGCGTTTATTGTATGGAAAGCAACACGATTCTCCGAGATGATTTCTGCCGAGTCTTTTTTGATTTGGGAGAACGAAGCCAGTTTTTCTTCAAATAGTCTTTTCCATTTGTCCAATGTGAGATTAAGATTACCCTTACTTAAAATCTCATCTTTAGCGAATTTATAGGTTTGACTGGTTCGATTCCCTGCCTTCTTAAACTCCTGAATATAATCGTCAGAAATATATTTCCAATATATTCTCTGTGAGTCAGCATCAACCGAAAAGAACAAGCATACTTCATTGCGCATTCTGTCAGCATAGGCGACATAATATGCCGGAATCTCGGCCTTGTCTTTTCCTTTATATTTCGATTTATATGATTTTGCCTGTATTGTCAATTTTCCAACGGGGTGATTCTTTTCATCAACAAGTTCAATATAGCCATCAGTATTCGGTGATTTGTCATGACATTTCACCTCATAGGCAATTGCCCGAGTACCAACAAACAGTGTCCTAATGAATATATTCGATTTTTCATCCTGAATATCATTAGGAGTTGTTACTTGTCTTGGCGTGAACTGTGCGTTGTCTATCATCATTGTTATTATTATACAAATAACGCACCATTTAGAGAACAGATTTAATCCGGAATAATTAATTTGGCCAGCTCATATAATGCGTTGCACTCATGAGGTTCATCGGAATATCTGTAAGCAATAAAGACTCTCTAATGAAATAGTTATTTATAATATTTGTTGACAATCTTTTGTAATTCATCAATGACAATATCAACTGACGCAGGTCTTCTTTTTTTAGAATGATTCAGCATCTGTTTTATTAATGAATAGAGAGATGTATTCCTAAGCAAGAAGTCCGATTCCTTAACGCATCCTATTGGAGCATTTCCTTGCAATATATACCAAAAGACTTTTGCTAATTGGAACAAATCTGACTGATGGTCTATATTGCAATCGAAGTTTTTCCCTTCAACTTTCTCTGATAAGTATTTATTCATTGCTTCTGGAGATAGCCATCCACGTGGCCCAAGCAATTCTCCTTCTTTGTCAAGGCTTGGTTTATTTCTCATTTGTATGAGTCCTAAATCACCTACTTTCCATGTGCCATTAATCATGAAAATATTATCAGGTTTGATGTCACGATGATAATACCCAAGATCATTAAGTTCTTTTATGCCTTGAGCAATTTGGAGACACAATTCAACTCGTGAGGCTTCATCATACATTTCGTTCTCCTCTTCTAAAAAACTTTTTAAATCATATTCAGCATACTCCATCACATAAAAAGGAAAAGAGACTTCGTAATTTTCATCCTCGCAAGTTCGACAAACCAAGTTGCCATCAAAGGAAATATTTATAACATTACCAACATTTCGTTGTTTGCAATCATATAATGCATCTATTTCTTGTCTAAATCTTTTGTTTATGTTTTTAGGCCTTATTTTGTCATTTTTATATGGCTCGGGGTATTTTGATATCTTTATTACTCTTTCAGGTATTGCATCCTCATCGTATGTTTGAGCAACATATAATGCAAAAACAAAAGAATTACCACCTTTGTTAGACTTGAATTCTGAATTAAGGTACGATACAAAATAGTCCACATCATCTAATCTCAGATAATTTTCAGTTCGAATTTCTGAGATTTGTAAAATGGGCTTGTGAAAAAGGAAATCACATTTTATATCCATAATGTCTAACTAAATTGTTTCGTATCAATAATCTTCCAACCTTCAATCTCGGCAAATGCTATATCATCGATATCGTATTCGCTTTCCAAATATTCACAAACATCTGCCAGATGATGAGACTTCTCCTCCACATTCTTAACAATAAGTATTTCTTCCAAAATTGACAGTCTCGTTAATCTTGCTGTTTTAGAATTAGACTGGGTCACGCAATGATATGCATACTCCTTGAAAGTCTCACAATCATCATTTGTAGGTCTGATGTATTCATGTTCATCAACAAATACCAAAAAACGATATTGTTCGGAAAGAACATTCACAGAAAATTCTTTATGTTTAGCGATAAAACAGAACAATGTATAGAAATCATTTCTTTGCTTAAACCTTGTCTCTTTTATTGGTTTGACTACATTCAACTGGCAAAGGATTTCCAATATTGATTTGAACTCATCACGAACTTGTTCTACTTTAGCAGTTTCAAGTGTGGATTCCAATAATTCTTCAACTGCCTTTCTCTTATCTGTTACATTTCCTTTGAACAAATATGCAACAAGTTCCTCTATCAAGCTTCTATCATTCATCCTTTGGACAGTCTTTGTAGAGAATATGTCCAAATCTGATAGCCCTTGCAAATCCATTAACTCATTGACCAATACCATAAAGGGAGCATCGTGGTATTGTGCCTTATTGACCTCTGCAGGATTCAAATGGACACCACGCTTGTTTACAAGACTATAGAAATCTTCAAGAGATTCGCCATTTGATGTATCAATATCATACAATTCTGTTACATTAAGTATATATGACATGAATTTATCCTGATCAATGTCCTGATAAAAATTTTTACCCGAATCTGCAAAATCTCCTTTAACGTATTTGCTGATAGTTGTAGCTCTCTGTTGGCCATCAACCATATCATAGGTGTCATCTTTCTTTTTGTAAATAAAGAAATTGGGCAAAGGATATCCTTTCATGATAGAATCAATCAATAATTTTTGATCTTTAGACGACCAAATGAAATTTCTCTGATATGGTGGATGAAGATTGATTATATCTTTCTTTATCCAATCAATCAATTGCGAAATGGTTATTTCTTTAATTGAGTATTTCATATCAATTCTATTTTTAATCCAACGACTCTGGTTGATCTACTGATGAATAATTTTTAGCACGTGGGTGAACAATGCTCTGAATGAGGTTGAGGAAAGCATCTTGGTTGAGGAAGTGTGATTCGTCTTCATCAAGTTTCTCCTTGATAACCATAAGACCATAGTTGATATACTCCTCCATGGTCATCATTAGTGCATTCACCGTTTCATTAGGTGTCCAACGACCTTTATCCAGTTCATACCAATTAATCTCAGGCGTTTTCGCCACTAAAGCGATAAACATATACTCTCTTAGTTTGGGATAAGCGCGACGACCTTTTTTTGAATCTAAATTACCCCAGAACTGGATGGGTTGTCCAAGGTCTTTGATATCAAGGTCTTCGTTCAGTGCCAACTTCTTGTTGGAATAGAGACCGATGAAGAAAGCCATAATCAAAGCCTCGTATCCAGCTCCGAGAATCTTTGCTTTTGAATCAGAAGCCTCATTCGTACCTTTACCAAAGTCGCATAACTTTTTAATCACTTCGTCATCGTAGTGCTTTTCGTACGATGGATTCTTACGTCCCCAAAGCTCAAATAGTGAGACGAATCTCTCGCTGTCGAATTTACTATTCTTTACTGCCATGTTTTACTCCTTTCTAATTAATCGGTTCAATTCTGGTTTCAATCGTAGCCAGGTTCTTTTCGTCGAACGGACGTTTCTTCTCAATACGGTATTTCTTACCTTTGATTGACTTAAGCCGTTTCGTGTCGATTGATGATGAGCCGTCAGCGTTCTCGTTAAGGAAGCTCTTTGTGACAATAATTGTTTGTTTGTTTATTTCGCCAATTACACCAAAGAAGTCGCTTTCTTTGGCAGCAGTAAACGACGAGGTAGGAGCATCAAAAATCAGAGGATAGTCATCCTCATGTTTTATTGTAGTAAGTTCAGCCACAGCAAAGAGCAACGACATATACATAGTGGTTTTAAGTGCTGTATTGGGATTGTAGATACGAGTACCGTCGGTATCAATCAGCATCAGCTCAGCACTTTCATCGGCTTTCTCTACAATATGGGCCTGGCCACGGAAGTCTCCACGATTAAGCCGTTCCAGATACTTGTTGGTAGTACTCTCCAGTTGGGCCAAGAACTCTCGTTTGTTACGCACTTTGGCAGACAAAAAAGCTTCTGCTATTCGCTGCATGGCGATGCTGGTACGAGCATATGTTGCAGCCACAGATTCTTCAGAAATCTGACTATACTCTTCCTGATATCCTTCTAATTTCTTGCGATGTTCGTCGATTTGGCGTTTTAAGTAATCAGATTTGTTCTCAGCGTTATTCTTCTGCTTCCACCATTCAGAGATATTGTTAAAAGCGGATATTAGTTGTTCCTCAGTAAGACCATCTGTCTGAGCCAAAATCTTACGTTTTTGTTCTTCCTCTTGTTCGAGTTTTGCCTGCAAGCCATCAGCTATCTGGTGATTGCTTCTATTCTTCTCAATCTCTGTCTGAATGATTAAGGGCAAGCGAGTAAGCCAGTTCATTCCATTATGCAATACGGTATAACGGTTAACCAGCTCTCGGATAAACTCCCGTTTGAAAAGAGTGTCTTCTTCCTCTTCTTCGTTATTATGGGTATCTTTCAAGGAAGCCAAATAGTCATCAAGGTGTTTCTTCATTGTATTATATGCAGCCGACCCTTTGGGGGCAGGGGTGCCGCAAACTTTACACACTTCATCATGCAACATCTCTCGCATAGTATTCTCGTCAGGAATATTCAATGCAAGAGGAACAAATCCTTGGTTTATTTCCTCCTGCATTTTCCCGGCCATTTTCTTCGCGCCCTGTTCACGTTGGTATTCCCTCTCCATGCGACGTTGCTCTTTGTCGAGCGTTGCAACCATATCACCATATTCGCGAGCAATGGGTTCAAATCCCATCAAAATCCACATCTCGTCAAGTAAGCGAAATGTGTAATTCTCAGAAATTCCATGATATGCTTTCGCTATCTTTTCTTTTAAAGTCGCTATCCTGTTATTGGTCGAATTAAGCAACTCCGACGACTCCTTATTTTTCTCTAATTCGTCAAGCAATGTCGCGAAGTTGACGGCTTCTTTCTGTGAATTTTTCAATTCTTCGCTTCTGTCCCTAATGAAATCCGATTCATTCTTTATCAGGGATCTTAACCGTTCAGCCTCTTTACTATTCTTCCGGTCAGCCTTCATTGCGTTGTCAGCTGCATCCTGAGACCATTTTTGAGTCTTCCCTGTAAAGTCGATATATGGGTCAAAATCGCGTATCTTACTGAATGTTTCTACCAGGTAGCTCATTGCTTCCTCTTTATTGAAAATATTCAGTTCTTGCTCGCCTTTGAATAAGCAATATTTTCTAATTGATGCAGAGAAATCAATATCAAACAGTCTTTTTGCTGCATCACCTTCACGCACCTCTTTCTCGCTACCATTCTGAACAAAAAGACAATGCATATAGTTTGATGTTGAAACAGAGCCATCCTGTGCTTTTGTGAACTTGAACGACTTCTCTACTATCTTTTCATTGCGTTCGCTTTCGTATGTCATCGAAACTTTGACTACTGCTGATTCATCAGGCATCATCTCGGCAATCTTTTTCTTCGAGATATATTTTGTGTCAACTTTAGGTTTGTTGTCAACAGTGTCAAACAACCATTCCAATGCCTCGAAAAGCGTTGTTTTTCCATCGCCATTAGCACCAATAATCAGAGTAAGACCTTCTCCGACATCCATGCTGTTACTTCCATAATAGCTTCGGAAGTTCTCGATTGAAATATTCTTGATTATCATAGGAACAAGTTATTATTCAAATGGGTAAATACTTTCTTGTAAACCTCTTTCTGCTTGGAGGAATCCATCGAACCGTCCAGTTCACGTATAATACGGGCCACACTCGCAATAACAGCGTTATCGCTATGCAACGCCTCTTGCAAATCGATGTCATTTATTTGCTCAGCAGTATAACCATACTGCTTCATTAGTTGCTCATTATTGAGCACCAATTGCAACATTCTATCTTTCTGTGTCATGGTTAATATGTGTATTGTCAAACATGTTTAATCCATAATAATTCATCACATCAATCAATTCCATCTGCGCCTGAGATGGATTCTCGGACATAGATGAGAAATCATATACTCTTTTCAGTTCACCTGCCAAAAGCGCTTGCTCCATGCGATAGCTTTGAGTATCTGGCATTACCCTTGGTATCACAACCAAGTCGTGGATATATGAGTATTTTTTATCTTTGTGTGTTCTAAGAACACGTCCTCGTCTTTGGATGAATTGTCTCGGATTTCCGGTACTTGCACAAAATATTGCGAGTTCACTACGAGGTACATCTACACCTTCATCCAAACACTTCATTGAGGTTAGAACCTGAAGTCTTCCGGCAGCAAAGTCATCTAATATTCTGTCGCGATCTTTTGTATCACCTGTAAATTTCCTTACGGTAACGTATTTATCCACTTCACATACGGCTTGTGTATATATATCTATTAGGTGCTCGGAATCTTGATCATCATTTATGGTTTCATGGTCTTCAAAAATATCGGCTCCCTGTTCGTCTGGATTGGTACCTTCTGGGACATAAACAAGAGTGTATTTGAGAGAACCCTGCTTTTCAAAATGCTCGGTAATAATCTGTCGGAAGGCAGGTAATTTATTTGCGGCTTTATGTATAATGCGTTTTCGAGCCAATAACAAAGCCATCAAGATGTCATCTTTTTTGTCGAAAGTCCCACTATTGAAATTGAAATATCGAGATATTTTCGATGACAATTCAGCGTATTGTTCCATTTCCTCGTCGGTCAACTGTACTATGTGGGGATAGTAATAGTATCGACAAAGGACGCCATTCCTAATCGCTTCCTCCATGGAATACTCATAGGTGTATTTCTCTTCTGCCCCAAAGAAATGTCCAAGCCTACGGTTGGTTTGTTCGTCAAACTGTCTTTCTGGCGTTGCCGAGAGTCCGATTCTTCGTAGGTAGCTGATACTGCCAAGTTTCTTTAGTATTCCAGGGGCACCCATATTATGAGCTTCATCAGCAATCAGCAACATCTGGCTGCGGGAGAAACCATTCAGCATGTCGAATACATTCTGACGGGCAAAAGAGCTATAAGTAGCAATGATAATGAATGATACATTGTCATCATCTTGACATTGTTGCTCATCAAATTGAACTCTGCGTATATCCTCGCGCCAAGAGGCATTCTTTGAGCTAACTTTAATAACTCTTGAATATCCAAACTTCTGGCATTCATTCTTCCATTGCTCCACTAGTGTCAACGTGGGTACCAGAATAATTGCCTTATAGTAACCTTTTCTTTGATATATCTCTAACAAACAATTCAGAGCAGTAAGGGTTTTACCTGTGCCGGTGGCCATTGCGAAAAGACCTCGCTGTTTGTTGTTCTTCCAATTCTCGAAAGCTTCTTTTTGGTAATCACGGGGACCTGATGGATATGGGAAGTGAGGAGTCTCGTATTCATTTTCATCCTCGCATGCAACAGTTTTACTTTGTTGAAGTACCATTAGTCTTTCAACCTTGTCTCTCGCTCTTTTCAGTGATCTTTTAAGAGAAGGTGTTAAGTCAGTTTTAAGGCGACTATCGATTATCTTCTTCTCGTCATCCAATAGTTTCGCTAAATCCTTACTTTTGTATGACGATAGGATGCTGGTTTTTAAGTCGGATGGATCAATATACTCAATAAACTCATTTCCGCCCGAGAATGTTCGATCAAAATCTTCCGCGATATCCGCAATTCGGTCACAATCTGTTTCTCCGTCCCAGGAACAAAACACAGAGAAACTCTCGTTGTTTTCAATCAAAGCCGTTCTGGAAAAATTGCAAGAACCTTCAAATGCAACCTTATTGCCTTCTTCATCAAAGAACAATCCGCACTTATTGTGAGCGATTCCACCTCCACCTTTAGGTCTAACAAT
Organism: uncultured Bacteroidota bacterium; assembly: GCA_902771735.1. Classification (GTDB taxonomy): domain Bacteria; phylum Bacteroidota; class Bacteroidia; order Bacteroidales; family P3; genus Colimorpha. The sequence goes on along the minus strand of CACXXO010000001.1, from coordinate 11,476 downwards.
CTGTATTTCTATTCTATTTTCACGAATCAAATATGAGAGGCAATCAAAAAAATGTTGACCTCTCTCGCTTAATGTCATAAGTAAGTTCTCGATGTTTGTCAGATCAAATGCAGGGACGAAAGACTTGTTACTCATGCCACTGCTAATGGCCTTCTGGTCCTCATCTGAAAGGACATCATTTATTATCATCCGCATTCTTCCACCATTGGCGATAAAAATGGCGAAGCTGTCGGACAATAAGTTGATTGCAGACGAAGAGAAAAAACCAAGCATCAAGTCGAACTGTGTAGAATTACACAAACAATCGCTAAAGAACCCTGCTGGCTCCCATCGCGTGTTCGACTTAAAACGCCTGCCCTTTGGCCATTCTATTTCTCGCAGGTTTCCCATATCAGATGAAACAATTTGAACACATGATGTCACCACCGAGAATGTCCACCAGCGTTGTCCCTTTGTTTTGCTGGCGGTTCTCTTCCTGACGTTTGATTATATCGAGTTTAATCTGTCGCACACGTTCGGGTTTAGCTAGCTCAGCCAGACTTTCTCCCTGATTCCAGGTGTAGCCGTCTTTCTCAAACTCCATTGCTTTTTTATACAAGTCTGGATGCTGTTCTAAAAGCCATATCCATTCTATCTTCTGTTGGAAAAAACAGAAATAACAACCAGAGCGACTACGGCAATAGGTGCCCTTTTTACCATCTACTTCAAAAGGTATCTCCTCATAGTAAGCAGGGACACCAACTCCACTTTCCCTCAATATCCTAAATATATCGTCTTTTACAAGAACATCAGCATTGTCCAACAACGGAAATTCATCTAATTTACCCACAGGATAATCTGTCGTTTTCAGGTATTCAAAAACAACGTGATTGAATAACTTGATATCAAAATCAAGTAAAGCATTCATCTTTTTTGAATAGAAGAATGTTTTTGAAAGAGGTTTTCTCACAATATCCATTATATCCTCTTTCATAATTCCTTCTGGGCATAGTTTTTCGTATATGTCAATCAACTGTTTTAAGTTGTCATTATGCAGCACTTTATTAATGACATCAATACTCCATATATTTTTTCTAAATGGAAATATTGCTTGAATATTTGGTTTGGATGAAATATACCCATCTCTATCTTCATCTCCCCTGATTCCTACATATGATATGGCATAGTCCTCCCCAACAAACTCTTCAAATCTATCCAGTTTCATTTTTTTTGTACACCATCTTGCTTGGGGAGAGGGCAAGAATCCTCCCATTGCCTTAAGGTAATGATGAAACGGTGTGGGTTCTGGGCTGTTTTCTACTTCTACTGCCTTTAGTCGGACAATTTTACCAAGGTACGCTTCCAATCGATTTATCAATGCTTCCGTTTCCGCAAGTTCACAACCTGTATCGGAATTGTAATACTCGATATTCAAATTAGGATATTTCTGTTTTAGATATATCGAAAGTGCAGCGCTATCTTTGCCGCCGGAGATGCCTAATATGTGCCGTACATTCATTCTTCCGCTCCTTTGTCAATTGTGTTCAACTGCTTTACGAATCGCTGGAAGCCTAAGTTGTATTGAGCTATTTGAGGAATGTCCTTTCGTTTCATCTTTTTCAAGATGAATTGATAGGTGCATCTTGCATTGGCACCGTTCTTTCCTTTCTCTGGTATGTAGTAACCGCCCTTTTCTTTGCTCAATTCTTGGTTGAGTTTGCCAATACAACCAGTGGTGGCACAGGCTCGTTTGTCGGAATAAAACAAAGGCAGGAACCAGCATTCTATCTCTTCAAAGCAGATGGCAAAGATAATACGATGCTTGTTCGTTTCGTAGAATTCTTTGTCAACGTCTTGCAGCATACGGTCTATAATGTCGTTGTATACATCCTCATCTGGACGCGCCTGATTATTTTCGTCTGTCTTTTTAATGCCAAACAATGGTTCATCACACCTATCGGTGTCTACCTGAATAATCAGATAGTCATTACTCTGTAATGCTTGTTTGAAGACTTCGGTGTTGCAGTGCGAGAGAACCTCTGTCCACCCACCAGGGCCTTCTTGCACCGCGTGGCTATGATTCATGTCGGTGCGTGGCTGAATGTCGGCGAAGTAGGTGTCTTCAAGGCTCATCTTCTCAACGATAGCATGAATGGAAAGGTTCTCTGATATTCCTTCACTTATTATTGCGTATGTTGCCATAATTGTCTCTTCTAGAAATTGTTGGGCAGTCCGCCAATGAAACCACGCAGCCACAATTGCGATAGCGATAAGTCACTGTTGACGGTCTCGTCTTTCCTTAGCGTCCTCACTTTTGTGTATCCATCGGTGGAGCGTTGCACGACCATCAGTTTCTGTTCATCATCGTTAAGGTCTAAGCCATCCAAAATGGCAGGATTGTGGGTCGTGGCAATGATTTGTTTACCGTGTTTCTTCGCCAATGCCACAAGCCGTTTTATCACTTCTCGGCAGAGTTTGGGATTGAAGGCTGTATCAATGTTCTCGATTGCAAAGAAGCGTGGTGTCTCATCGGATATGACAAGTGTGAAATAAAAAAGCAGGTAAAGGAAGCCCTCGTTTGTGCTGCGCTGGTCAAAGATATTAATGGTTTCTGCCAGATAACTGTCTTTGAGTTTCAAATTAAACTCCATTGATAGTTGTCCGGCAGGAATCTCCATATCTCCGAACCAATCAAGAATCTTAAGGTTTTCTTTAATTTCGTCAAAAAAAGCTGTAGATTCAGGCCGCTGAGCTAACTCTTTTAAGTAGGCAAACAAACCTTCTCCGTGACGTCCCAATGGATAGGTACGATTTGAGTCGTCAGCTTGGCGAAGTTTCGATTCTTCGAGAGAATAAATAATGAATTGTCTCAAATCAGGATTTACCGCCATGAGTTCTGCATGATCCTTGTTGGCTCGCTTTAATCTTATAAGATTGGGGATGTCTTTTTCAGATTGCTCAATCTTTTTTATTAATTTTAGAACATCTCCAGCCTGTGGGTGATCCTGTGGAATTAAGTGTTTTATGTCATTTAAAACCACATTAATGTCTTTGGAATCTGTTTCCCATCGTGCAGGTTTTGAGTTACTGCTATAAAAAATATTAAAAGTGGGAGAGAACTTCTCTTCACCATTCGCACTAATAGTAATGGTTTTATTCTCAATATCTTCAAAAGCAGGTGTCATAAAACGTGGATCTACAACACGTATTCCTCGATTGGCAAAATACTCATAGTCTAATTTGTCTGAACTGGCAGCGGCACCTATGGCAATGCCTTCAAGGATGTTTGATTTGCCACAGCCATTTGCACCAATAAGAAGGTTGAACCTTCCAAGTGGTATGCTTACATCTACTACGGATTTGAAGTTCTTTATTGAAATATTGCTTATCATTATTGTTTGTTTATTTTCTTGTTCAATATTGAAAGTAATGTGCAGATATCAACATTGTTGTTACCGGATAGAATGCGAGTTATCTTTTCTTCTAATTCGGAAGATTTCTTCTTGTCTTTCTCCGGAAGGATGTAAGTCTGAGTGCGGATGTTGGCACCTTGGTTGGTCACCATATCGAAAGAATAGGCATCACTATTGTCCGAGTCCTTCAACCGGTGGGAAATATCGGAATATTTCTCACATTCGCGGAACATATAGACGAGGTCGTCGACAAGCTTGTCTTCCTGCTCGTCGCGCAGGGTGTCGAGGCGTTGGTCGAGAATGGTGTAGCAGATGGACTGGTACCACAGGGTGCGGTTTTCGTACTCGGTCATCACATGATGGTAGAACTCCTTTTGCTTGCCGGTAAGCAGATGCGTTTTCACATTGGCTAGCCGTTTACGGATTTCGATGATATACTCAGAATAATCGCCCGACATGAGACCAAACTCATCGACAAGACGTTCCTCAATGCGGTCGATAAGGTTGGTGTAGCAGGTGCGCAGTTCGCGGATGGCCCGCTCGATGACCTGTCCGTATTCATTTATTGCCAGTTCATCCTTGAGTTTTTCGCGGTCGAAACCGAGGGCATTGGGTAAATCCTCGAAGAAAGCCTGTTCTGGGTCCTTGGCCTGGGCAAGAACATCGCGGAAGCGCATAGTAGAACGGTGGTTGAATTTGCGGGTATGCTTGGTGTAGTCGTTGAGGTGGACATAAAAACTGAGGAAAGGCTTAATAGTCTCAATGAAACTTTGGGTAGAGATGGAGAACTCGTCACCGAGATTGACAAAACGGCGATACTGGTTGAAGAAACTGAGCTTGACACCATCGACCGAAAATTTTTTCACCTGATAGTCGCCAGGGTGTTTCTGGAGGAGATCGAAGAACTCCATATTGACATTGGGAATGAAACTACCACGGGAGGCATCATAGAGGGCAAAGTCCTGACGACGGATGAAGAGGTAGGTGGGAATCCAAAAGTCGAGCAGTCCTTGCTTTACTTTGTATGGCTTTTCGAGGAGGGTTCGGGTCAGTTCGGATATGCGGCGAGGCTTGTTGACGGTGCTTTGCAGGAATTCTTCGGAGGCATCCCAAAGAGGACGGAAACTGGACTTTACATTCGTATCGTCAAAGATGCCGTTAATGTGTAAGCCTGTGTCTTTGAGAAGCGAATAGTAGATGGTTTTTTCAGGAGGGAATTTGTCAGGTGGGAAACCTAAATCCTCTTTAGTGTTGTGTTCGATAAGGGCTGACAAATAATTTTTCCTGGCAGACGAAATTGTCCCGCTGAGCTTGTGACGGTTGAAGAGTTCGTTGCGCAATTCGGGCGTTTTGAAATAAACTTCGTCACATACTCGAGAGAGTAGTTTATTAAAGTCGCGGTGAGAACAGATGTTTTGCTCTTTGCCGTTGTATATCCATATAACCTGGTTGTTGTATGAGAATAGGCTGTCGCTCAATTCCTTGTTCAGCAGGTCTTGCTCATGTTCCATCAGTTTCTTGAACTCGCCGCGAGCTATGTTATCAGTCTCGACCACGGTGGTTTTCAAGAGATAGTCATATTTGTCGATATTGTGGAGATGGGTGATAAGATTGTCCGTGTCCTTGAAGTAGGCAAAGACAAGAGCGAGTCCGGAAGAGGAACTGACATCCTTGAGTTCTTGTATGATATTCTTCTTGGTGGAAAAAATCAGTTCGATATATCCGTCGGTGTCTCCGTCGGGGGTAATTCTCTCAGGTGCATCAAGAATCTTGTAGTCAAAAAAACGTGGGGTGCCTTTTTGGTAAAAGTGCGCCTTGACAGGCGATATCCTTTGATGAAACAGAAGACTTAGCCTCTCAATGAAATGGATGGGACGCGGGACAACAAGGCCGGCCTCATGAAATTCGCCTTCAAGGTCGACATCAGTTCCCTCGAAGAGGACAAGGCGTCCGCGATAGTCGGCGAAGCGTACAATCTGCATTTTGATGAGACGGCTGACAATAGATTCAGCGTCGGGAGTGTCCATTGCCCATTTAGCGTAGCGTGACAACTGTTTTGCATCAAGACGGAAGCCAGCGTTTCCAAAGGCATTCATTAGACCTATCGCCTTTATGATGCATTTTGCAGTATTTGTCTGTTTTTCGGACTCCCAAACCAAACTCTCGGCGCGTTCGATGGCACGTTGCATCGAGGCCCAGGTCATGGTGTCGGCATTGGCATCGTTCAGCGTGGCCTGAAAATTATAGGTGATGTAGTCGTATACTTTTGCAAGGTTGTATGTCTGACGTTCTGCAGGGAGAAAATCCATAACAGAGTCTTCGCCCCGCATAGCAAGGAAGGAGAAAAGGGAACGTTCGTTTTGACCATATCGTTGAATGGCCGAGGTGATGGCATAAGCGGAAAAAGTGTCCAAAGGATATAGTTGTGTGGCGATTTGCTCGTCGAAATCTTTAGCCACAAAACCTGTCTCCACTGCAAGGCGATGAAGGTTCTTGGCATTTGTCAATGCAGGAGTCTTTCCTCTTTCTTGCAGTTGGACAGAGGCAAGGTGCAGTAGTTGCTCAATGGGCTCAACAAAAGTGATTTCTTTGAAACGGCCTTTCACCTTTTTCCATTCGTTACGCTGCTCCTCACTGAGGTTCTTGGCATAGGATCCGAAGTTTTGGTGGAGAGTGGTGAGGAGAATAATCTGCCGAGAAGATTCGTTGATATATTCTGCCAACTTTTGCAGAAAATAGAGTTCCTTTTCGGGATTGTTCTTGGCGGCATGTTCGAGGACTTTTCCGAATTCATCTATCGCAATGACGAGAAATTTTCCTTGCTTACGGCATTTCTTATAGAAGCTGTCGAGTGCATCGAGTACGCTGTCGCCAGACTTCCCATAGTTCAACTTACGCTGCAAGAGGGTAACGAGGTCGCAGTAATCGCCTACAATATTTAGAATCTCAAAGTTGGCCTTGTCTGAAAGTATAGACGGGTTGAACAAAAGATTCTTCGAAGTGCCTTGTTGCATGTCGGACTCAACAGCCAGGAGAAAGCTGGATTTACCTGTGCCGTAGGTGCCAATGATGGTGAATGAATGGATGCCTGACTTGAAGCTGTCAACAATATTGCCGATGGATTTCTTTGCATTGGGTGTTACTATATAGCGAACACCTTTTGGAAAGCCATTTTCTATATTGGCCGATAAATTAAATGTTCGTTCCATAGTAATCGTTCAGTATTTTTTCGGTTGAAATATCCTTGGTGAACTGCAGCTGCCGAATGCCGGATTCGTCGCTATAGGTGATACAATCGGAATATTGATCAGAAAGTGTTTTGAGCATTTCGATAATTTCAGAGTCATTCATACAGAACGGCATGCCTACATAGTGTCGAATGTCGTCGTATGGAAGTGTGTTGTCATTGTCTCGGTTTTTGAGTTCCATGAGGGAATAGAGAAATATCTCTTTGGGGACTTTGCGCTTGCCTTCGGTGTTGAAATAGTATTCTTTGCCGTCTTCCGTAATGCGTAATAAGTCGAGGTCGATGAACAAGGAGGAAAAGTCTTCGTTGGATTGTGGCTTCCGAGGAAGGGCATAATTGTGGATGAGGACATCAATGTCCTTTTTGACGGTGTTCTCGTTGAATTGGCTTTTAAGATCCTCGTCTGCCAACTTATATTTGATATGATTCGTAAATTGCTCTTTAGTAAAACGTGTACGTTCGCGTTGAAAATCACAGAAGAACATCTTGTAGATGGAGGCCTGTCCACAAAATACAAGGTTGAAATGCAACAGATAGAGCGTTGCTAGGTCTTCAAGATAGAGGTCTTTGCCAGTATGGTCGTTGAAAAGGTAGTTTCCTAGCCAAGTTATTCCTTTTTCATCGTATATATTACATACTTTAAGCCAATAACGAATAGAAGATACCATGTTTTTCCCCACACCGAGATATATAACCGCATCAGGTGCGTTGAAATCGCGATTCTGCACAACAAAATCATATCCTTTCTTGAGCCATAACGACTTGCAAGCAAAGGACTCGTGACCAGAAAAGCTGTATTTTGCCATTTATTTTAATCTTTATTTTTAAAATGCAAAAATACGAAGATTATTTGAATTGACAAAATAATGTTTCGCGCGTGCGAGAAAAAGTAATGTTGTTATAAACGGGTCGCCGAGAGACCGTCGAATGGTCGCCGAAAGGTCGTTGGACTTTGGGTTGAAAATCATGAAGTTGCGGTTGTTTATGGGAGGTGTGTGCAATGTATTGATTCTCAAGTGTTACGTTATTGCGGCAAAGAAGGCACAAAGAAGGCATCTAGAAGGGAGAAAGAATGCGTTTATGAATGCGTTTGCTCCACAAGGTGACTCGCTGCAATAATTTTTATTTTCAAAGGTGCTCGCAGGCATACCACGCAGGCCGTGTCTCCGATGGAGCCAGGCAGAATGCGGGAATGTGAGAATGTGTTAGTGAATGCGGGAATGTGCTTTTTAGAATATTTCACCATTCCAGAGCATCTTCAAGAAGTCTAGAATGTAGATGAGCTCGGTGTCGCCGGAACCGCGTGTGATGGGGTCGAGCGACACGAGGATAAGTCGGCAGTCAGGATGTTCCTCATAAGGGAACCAGGGTAAGTGTATTCCTGATTTTTATATGAAATTCGGGAGTATAGTAATGATTTTTGATATTAATTATTGAAGATATAAGATGTGTTTCTGTTTGATTTTAATCTTTTAAATAGCATAATTACATTTTTTCTATAAATTTCACGCTGCAAAAAATACACTTTTCCTATAAAATAGGCAAATAAAAAATACACTTTTCTTATGATAGGGGGGGGATGGGGAAATGTGGGAATGCTTTTTTTAATGTAGTTTCGCTAGTTTTTTTTTATTCAGCGGTGCTGACTCGCTATATATAATCATTATTAGCGGTGCTATTCACTGCATTCTGTTTTATTTCCAAGGTGTTCATCACACTTTCAGGGGTCGCAGGCATACCACGCAGGCGATGTCTCCTGCAGAGCTAGGCAGAGTGTGAGAATGTTTTTTTAATGTGTGAATGTGGGGATGTGGGAATGTGTGGATTTTATAATCCTTTGTTCCATAACGTTTTGAAGAAGTCAAGGACATAGAGGCATTCTATGCCGTCGATGGTTCGGCTAAGTTTGTCGAGGGATACCAGTATCCGTCGGCTTTCGGGGTATTCGTCGGCAAAGGCTTTGAGTCCTTTGAGGTGACGTCGTTGGATTTCTTCCGCTGACTTGATCTCTATCGCCACTCTGGCATCGCCAATGACAGCATCCACCTCGATGCCTGTGTAGGTGTGCCAGTAGGATAACTCTTCCTCCGAATGTGTGTATTGCAGCCATGTATAGATTTCCTGTATCACCAAGTGTTCAAAGGCATGGCCGTAGTCGGCACTACCCCGCACCAGCTCTTTGCGGTGCAACAGGTGGTTGGCTACACCGATATCGAAATAGTAGAACTTCGGCGCCTGCATCAGCCTCCGCTTCATGACCTTTCGGAATGCGGGGATGCGATACCCCATCAGGGTATCCTCGAGGATGTCGAAGTAGGCGTTTACTGTGGTGGCACGCACTCCGCAATCCTGTGCTATATTGGCGTTGTTTACAATCTCGCCGTCGGTCAATGCCGCCACTTCCAAAAAGCGTTGGAAGGCGTCGAGGTTACGCACCAAGGCTTCTTCTTTTATCTCTTCTTTCAGGTAAACGTTTATATATCCGGCCAGGAGTCGAGAAGGGTTCTTGGCAAGATAGTGAGGAGGAAGCATTCCGAAAGTGACGGCCCGATCGATATCAAACTCCGGTATCTCGGCGCTGACGAATGGATAGAGATATACGGGGAAGGCTCGTCCTCCGAGAGTGTTGTGACCCTTGCGTTTCAACTTCCGGGCGCTGGAGCCACATAGGATGAAAACGAGACCGCTCTCGACAATCAGTCGGTGTACTTCATCGAGCAGGGCGGGCATCTCTGGTATTTCGTCGATGATGACCAGCGTGCCTTCGGGTTTCCCGTTCAGCATTTCGTAAAGGAGCGTCGGGTTGCGACGATACCTTTCTTTAATGCTGCTGTCGAGCAGGTCGATATAGATGGCATTGGGGAACTGCTGTCGCAGGATGGTTGATTTGCCTGTCTGTCGGGCTCCGAACAGAAAGATGCTGCTATCTATCTCGTTGGATAGGTTGAGAATACGTGGTAACATGATGGCTGTATTATTGCGTAAATTTCATTTAAAATATTGTTTTCTAAACTCGATTTTCAATCAAAATCGAGTGCAAAAATACGAAGATTATTTGAATTAGCAAAACAAAAAATGAATGCGTTTGCTCCAGCCCTCTGCACTTGGCCGCGCTAACGTCGCAGGCCGTGTCTCCGATGGAGCCAGGCAGAATGTGGGAATGTACTATAAATCTTTGAGGATGACTTTTACTTCGTCGATGATTTGCTGGCAGCGAAGACGGGTCATCTTGGTGTTCGTGCCGACAACAATCATGTCCTCGTCGGTGGGCAAGCCTTTGAAGTTGATGGTGGTGGCATGCTCTCCAAGGGTCTGGTCGTTGGTGAGGTCGTAGGCAGGCGCCAGTTCCCAGCGGCCATCACGGCAGAGGAAGCTGAAATTGCGGGCATGGTCGTCGAAATTGCGAGCGTAGTGATTGAAGACCATACGACGGAATTGCTGCTCGACAGCCTCGGGCGACTGGGTGAGGTATCCTGTGAGCTGCAGCAGGCTGTGGTAGTCCATCTTGGGAGGTGTGAGGGGCTCGTTGAGGAGGCCGCTGGCGGTGGCCACGTGAAGCCGATTGCCCTGCTTATCGATGTCAAATCGCCGTGTGGCGAAATACTTGCCGTCGATTAGTCGGAATTCTGGCACAACAATGCCCGCCTGCTGTGCCAATTCATTGTAATGGTATTCCTGCTGTCCAATGTCAGTTGGGTCAAAAATGTGACGGAACTTGACAAGCCAGTGTCCGGTCTCGTCGTTGTAAATGCATTTTGGACGCACTCCGCCGGAATTTCCGCTGCCTGCCAGCAACAACTCCGATCCTGTGTCTTTTTTTTCGGACAGCACCTCAAGGGCAAGCGTCTGCATCTCGTCGAGTGAAAGTGAGGATGGATTGCCACCGACAACGGTCTCAGGGACATAGCACAGAGCTCCCATCCCGGAGTTTCCAACAAGACTGAGTCTCTGCACGGGAGTAAGTCCGTAGTAATCTATGCCCTCGCGTCGCAGCACCTTGCTGAGCAGAAACTCGCCATAGCCTCCGGGGAGACTGTCCTCGAAGATGCCGAAATTGCCCTTGAAGGGTTGCCACTGGGCCGAGAAAAGGCCAGTCTTCAGCGGCAGCTGCAAGGGAGAGATGGAAAAGCCGTCTCGCAGCCAAGCACGGTCATATTCGAACTGACAACACGAATGGTTACCCATGGATAATGTTCCTACCTTGCGTCCATGAAACAACACAATGACGCTTAAAATATTTTTAATCATACGCCTCGTTTACGTGTTTTGTTTTTATTTATCTCCAAGAGTTCCTCCATGGTGTCGTATTTCGGCTCCGCAAGCAGCTGCATCAGCTCCTCGGAATAGCCCAATGCCTTTGCCAGTTTGACATACGACTCGAGCGAGATAGAATGCTTCAATTCGAAACGTTGGATTGACGATGCCGGCACACCGCTTATTGCGGACAGGCTTTTGGTGGAGAGTTTTCTCTCTAGCCGACGTGCTTTCATGTTTTCGGCTAACCGCTGCATGGTTACCGGTAATGGGTAGGGGTCGAATGTGTATGCGTTATGCATAATATATTGTGTTTATTTCTCTGTTTTTCTATTTAATGCATAAAATATGATGTATTAAATATAATGCAAAGATACGAATAAATTTTAATATAGCAAACAAAAAAGCGTCACAAAATCACTTTTGTGACGCTTTTGTATGTGAACCGTTAGACGGTTACTTCTGCATGGTCTTCAGGCGCTCAGTGAGCATGGGGACGATCTTGTGGAGGTCGCCCACGATGCCGAGGTCGGCCACCTGGAAGATGGGGGCGAACTTGTCCTTGTTGATGGCGATGATGAGT